>NZ_JAHACR010000277.1 GCF_018375725.1 Burkholderia sp.
GCTTCGCGAAAAAGGTCGCCCATCGCGTGATCTTCATGGACAAGGGCGCGATCGTCGAGGACGACCGCAAGGACGATTTCTTCGCGAATCCGAAGTTGGATCGCGCGAAGGACTTCCTCGCGAAGATCCTGCACTGACGACGATCGCGAGGTGCGTGGCCCGGCTGCGACGCGCATGCCGGCACGCCGCGCGCTTCACGCCGGAACCTCAACGATGAGACGACTTCCCTCCCTCAACGCGCTGCAGATCTTCGACATCGTCGCGCGTCACGGCAGCTTCACGCGCGCCGCCGAGCAGCTGTGCCTGACGCAGGGCGCCGTGAGCCGGCAGATCCTCGCCCTGGAGGCGTTCTACAGGTTCCCGCTGTTCAAACGCACGCCGAAGGGCCTGACGCTGACCGTCGAAGGCGAGCTGCTGCTGCCGACCGTGCGCGAGAGCTTCGCGCGCATCGAGGAAGTCTCGATGCGCCTGTCGCGCCGGCGCACCGAACTCGCGCTTAAGGTGCCGACCTGCATGATGCACTGGATGATGGCGCGGATCATGCGGTTCCAGGCCGAGCATCCCGACCTGCAGGTGCAGATCACGACCACGTGGCAGCATCACGTCGACTTCCGGATGGAGCCGTTCGATGCGGCGGTCATCTACGCGCCGGCCGCCGGGCCCGACATGCACGCCATCCCGTTGTTCGACGAGCGGCTCACGCCCGTATGCGCGCCGGGGCTGCTCGATCGCCAGCGACTCGCAAGCCCCGACGACCTCGCGCGCCACACGCTGCTGCATCCGACCCGCGATCACCGCGACTGGAAGCTGTGGCTCGAACAGGCCGGCGCACCGCAGGTCGACGCGACCCGCGGCCTGAGCTTCGAGACGCTCGACCTCGCAACGCATGCCGCGATCGACGGTTATGGCGTCGCGATCGGGGATCGCACGCTGGTCGACGAGAACGTGACAGCCAATCGGCTCGTGACGCCGTTCGACATATCGATTCCGACGGGAATGGGCTACTACTTCGTGTACCCGGACTGCGTCGCGCAGCAGCAGAAGATCCGCCTGTTCGGCGACTGGATCGCAGCCGAGCGCGAACCGGAAACGGACACCGCCACGATGTGAAAGGCGCCGGAACGCGCCGCGCCCGCGCGCGTCATCGCGACCCGGCGTGCCGTTCCGGCCGCCCGCTCACGCCACCGACCGCAACGTCCCGAGCAGCACCTTCCGGCAACTCGCGATCATCTGCGCTTCCGGATCGCGATATCCGGTCAACAGCCAGGCCGCGCCGACGTTGGTCATCGCCCCGACGAGCGCGAGCCCGATCAGCCGCTGCTCCAGGCGCTCCGCGGCCGTCGCCGGCTCGTCGGGCGCGCCGATCGCCATGATCAGCTTGCCGAACTCGACGAGCACGCGCTGGTAGGTCGCGTCGGTCTCCGGGCTCACCCCCATCACTTCGAGCAACAGCACGCGCGCTGCGTCCGGATCGCGCAAGCAGGCAAAGAACGCGGCGAGCCCGGCGTCCGCGCGCGCCTCCAGATCGCCGCCGCTCGCGTCGACCGCCTGCGCCACCGCGATCCGCAATGCCTCCGCATGATGCAGGTACGTGCAGCGCAGCAAGTCCTCCGTGCTGTCGAACGCCGCATAGAAATAGCGGTCGTTGAGCTTCGCCTCCTGACAGATCGCCCGGACGGTCGCTTTCCTGAACCCGATCTGACCGAAGACACGCGTCGCCGCGCGGATCAAGGCGTCGCGCCGCCCCGCCGCACGCACCTCGGGCGCCACGCCACCGTACGACCGGCCCCGCTTATCCGTTTCGAGTGCTTTCTCCATTCCGTTATTTGACATCAGGACACCCGAAAACTAAAGTGGTGACGAACGACACCAAATATAGACGCGCCGCCGGCGCATCGCCAGCAGACACGGGAGGGACGACGGATGAAGGAGTTTCCCGGCAAGGCCGCCGCAATCACCGGCGCGGGCTCGGGCATGGGGCACAGCGCCGCGGCCGAGCACGGCGCGCGCAGCACCGACCTCGACGTGCTGATCGTCGGCGCCGGGCTGTCCGGCATCGGTGCGGCCTATCACCTGAAAAAACGCTGTCCGTACGCGAGCGTCGCGATCCTCGAGGCTCGCGACGCGATCGGCGGCACGTGGGATCTGTTCCGCTACCCCGGCATCCGTTCGGACTCGGACATGTTCACGCTCGGCTACAGCTTCCGTCCGTGGCACAGCGAGAAAGCGATCTCCGACGGACAGACGATCCTCGACTACATTCAAGACACGGCGCGCACGTTCGGCATCGACAAGACGATCCGTTTCGGCCACAAGGTCGTTTCCGCGGACTGGGATTCGCATCGCGCGCGCTGGACCGTAGGCGTCGAACGCACGAACGGCGATGCGGTCGAGCGGATCGTGCTGACCTGCGGCTTCCTCTACATGTGCAGCGGCTACTACGACTACGATGCGGGCTACCGTCCGGACTGGCCGGACATGGACACGTTCGCGGGCACGCTCGTGCATCCGCAACACTGGCCGAAGGATCTCGCGTATGCGGACCGGCGCGTGGTCGTCATCGGCAGCGGCGCGACCGCCGTGACGCTCGTGCCGTCGATGGCCGCGGACGCGAAACACGTGACGATGCTGCAGCGCTCGCCGACCTACATCGTGTCGCTGCCCGCGCGCGACAAGATCGCGAACGCGCTGCGCCGCGTGCTGCCGTCGCAGCTCGCGCACCGCCTCGTCCGGATCAAGAACGTCCTGCTGACGATCTATTTCTACAACCTCGCACGCCGCAAGCCGGACGCGACGAAGAAATTCATCATCCGTGCGGCGGGCAAGCAGCTCGGCCCGCAATTCGATGTCGCGAAGCACCTGACGCCCCGCTACAAGCCGTGGGACCAGCGCCTGTGTCTCGTGCCGAACGGCGACTTGTTCAAGGCGATCCGCGCAGGCCGCGCGTCGATCGTCACCGACGAGATCGCGCGCTTCACGCCGACCGGGCTGCAATTGAAGAGCGGCGAGCATCTCGATGCGGACGTGATCGTCACCGCGACCGGACTGCGCGTCAAGCTGCTCGGCGGGGCGAAGATGACGGTCGACGGACGCACGGTCGATCTGTCGGACACCGTGTCGTACAAGGGCATGATGTACAGTGACGTGCCGAATCTCGCGTCGTCGTTCGGCTACACGAACGCGTCATGGACGCTGAAGGCCGAACTGATTGCGCGCTACGTCTGCCGCCTGCTCAATCACATGCGCGCACACGGCTACGACACCTGCGTGCCGCGTCTCGGCGACGGCGACCTCGGCTCGGTGCCGGCGGTGAACCTCAGCTCGGGCTATATCCAGCGGGCGGCCGGTGTGCTGCCGAAGCAGGGACGGCACAAGCCGTGGCTATTCCACCAGAACTACGTGCTGGATCTCGCATCGCTGAAATTCGGCACGCTGACCGATTCGGCGATGCGCTTCGAACGCCGCGCGCGGCCCGACACGACGGCCGCCCCGATCCCGCAAACTGCTCTCGACACCCGGTGAGGCCGACATGAGCCATCTGATCCAGCATGTGTTGATCGCCATCGTCGCGACGTTCGCGGCACTCGTGGCGTTCTCCTGGTATATCGCGCACCGCGTGACACGCGCGTTCAGGCCCGAAGGCCGCTTCGTCGAGATCGGCGGCGACCGCATCCATTACGTCGAATACGGCGACGGCCCGCCGATCGTGTTCGTTCACGGGCTCGCCGGACAGCTGCGCAATTTCGCATACCTGCATCTGCATCAGCTCGCCAGGCGGCACCGCGTGATCCTGGTCGACCGGCCGGGCGCCGGATTCTCGACGCGCGGCGCGCACTCGCAAGCGAACATCTTCGCGCAGGCGCGCACGATCGCCAGCTTCATCGAGGTGCTGCAGCTCGGCCAACCCGTGCTTGTCGGGCATTCGCTCGGTGGCGCGATATCGCTCGCGGTCGGGCTCAATCACCCGGAACGCGTGAGCCGCCTCGCGCTGATTGCACCGCTCACGCATCCGGAAAGCACGCCGCCGGGACCATTCCGCGCGCTGCTGCTTCCTTCGCCGCTCGTGCGCCGCTTCGTGTCGTGGACGCTCGCGATCCCGCTGACGATCCTGACCGGTCGCAAGGCGGTCGTTGCCGTGTTCGCGCCGGAAGCCGTGCCAAAGAATTTCCCGGTCAAGGGCGGCGGCCTGCTCGGGCTGCGGCCGAGCAGTTTCTACGCGACATCGACCGATCTGATCTCGGTTCCCGAAGACCTGCCGGCGATGGAACAGCGCTATGCGAGCCTCACGATGCCGGTCGACGTGCTGTATGGACGCGACGACCGCATCCTGAACTGGCGCAATCACGGCGAAGCCCTCGCGCAGAAATCGCCGCGCGTGCGGCTGAAGGTCGTCGAAGGCGGTCATATGTTGCCGGTGACGATGCCGGATGCAACGACGGACTGGATTGCCGAGGTGGCAGCCGCGATCGTTGACGCGGATCCGGTCGCGCAAAAAGCGGAGCACTGACGTTAGTGCCGGGGCGGCATCGTTTGATGCCGCCGCCGCGCCCCGGTGCGGCTCCTGCCCGCACCCCGCTCGTCCGCCGATTCAGCGCCCGTCGTCAGGCAGCGTCAGGCCGAGTTCCGCGATCACGTCGCGCGCGCTGCGGAACGCCTCGACCGCCGCCGGCGCGCCCGCGTACAGCGCGCTATGCAACAGCACCTCGCGAATCTCGACGAGACTGGCGCCGTTGTTGATCGCGCCGCGTATGTGTCCCTTCAGTTCGGTGCTGCGCCCCAGCGCCGCCAGCATCGCGCACGTGCATAGGCTGCGCGTCTTCAGGTCGATGCCGTCGCGCCGCCACGTGCTGCCCCATGCGTGCTCGTTCAGCCAGTCCTGCAACGGCCGCGAAAAACCGTCGAGATCGCGCATCGCCCGCTCGACGAATGCCTCGCCCATCACCTCGGTGCGGCGCGCCTTGCCTTGTTCCCTGTCCTGTTCGCTCATGTGGCTGTCCCGTTCCCTATTCCGTCGATCGTCGGTTCGTCCGTGCCCGCGTGCGACACGGGCGCGGACGGCGTATCGACCTCATGTTCGGGGTGCGCGGACTTTTCGTCAAAGATGCATCCCTCGGTCAGACGGCGAAACGGGGGGTGCGGTGCCGGCCGCTTCCGAGGCCGCGGACGAGCGGCCGTGGCAGCGCACTGCCAATACGGCGACGCTACGTAACGTCCGGCCCCGCGTTACGGATACCGGCCGGAACATCGCGACACGTGGCCCCATGCCGCCAAGGGCAAACGCAATAAATCTGAACAAATTCCATCGAACATCGCAGATTTCGCGTGAAATCTGCGTCGGGCATCGGGCAATTACGGATGGCGCGGAAATTGCAGTCTCGGCGGGAACAAACACTGATCGTCGAGGCCAACATGCAGAATTACTTCGCGAAAACAACGCTGTCGCTCGCCATCTCGTCATTGCTCATGTTGTATGGATGCGGATCGATTGACGGCCCGAACTCGCCCCCCGTTCTGAAGTCGAGCACGTCGGGTTCTTCGGGTTCTTCGGGTTCTTCGGGTTCTTCGTGTTCTTCGGGTTCTTCGGGTTCTTCGGGTTCTTCGGGTTCTTCGGGTTCTTCGGGTTCTTCGGGTTCTTCGGGTTCTTCCGGTTCTTCCGGTTCTTCCG
>NZ_JAHACR010000278.1 GCF_018375725.1 Burkholderia sp.
AGGCGCGACGGCGGTCGAGTTCGCGCTCGTGTTCCCGCTGTTCTTCCTGATCTTCTACGCAATCGTCACGTTCGGGCTGATTTTTGCCGTGCAGCAGAATCTCACGCTCGCGGCGACCGAAGGGGCGCGGGCCGCGTTGAATTACATACCGGCAGCCACGCCTCAGGCGGCGCTGACGTCGCGGGCCGATGCCGCCTGCCACACCGCTCTGAGCCTCACCCAATGGCTGCCCAACATGAGCAAGCCGACGTGCCAGGCACTGCAAAAATGCAGCTACGACCCATCGATGTATTGCGTGACTGTCACCGTGACCTATCCGTACGCGCAATACCCGCTCGTTCCATCATTGCCGCTGCTCGGGCTCGCCGTTCCCAGCGCGCTGACCAGCACGGCGACCGTCCAGATCAATCCGGCGAACATCATATGAAGCAACGGACGCGACGTATCCCGAACACCTGAAGCACGAATCACAAACCAACGACAAGCATTACTACTACGGCACCCAACCCTCACCATGGCCAATAACTTGACCAAGATCGTCGCCGGGCTGTTGATCGCGACTGCCGTTCTGCTGGGAATCTATGCATGGATGCTCGGGCGCGGCAGTGCCGCGCGCGCACCCGTGGCGGTCGCCCAGCCGGCGGCCGTCACAAAGACCGTGCCGATCGTCGTCGCCGCGCGCTTGCTGCCCGCCGGCCAGCCGATCACGGCCGACGCGCTGAAGCTCGCGCAGACCCCCGTGCTGCCGACCGGCGCGTTCAGCGATCCCGAGGCGCTCGTCGGCCGCGTGCCGGCCAACGACATTCTGGCGGCGTCGCCGGTGCTGGTGGGCGCGCTGACGTCGGGGCTCGCGGATCAGGTGTCGCCGGGCGAACGCGCCATTGCGGTCAAGGTCGACGAGACGAACGCGGTCGGCAACCGGCTGCGTCCCGGCAACTATGTCGACGTATTCCTGAACCTGAAGCGCGAGGGGGGCGGCGTTGGCCAGGCAGGCACCGAGATTCCGCGGACGCATGCGCGCCTGCTGTTGTCGAAAGTGCTCGTGCTGTCGTTCGGCGATGCGGCGCCCGATCGCGACCTCAACGCGGGGCCGGCGGGCGGCGCGCGCACGGTCGTGCTCGCGGTGCCGACCGGGCAGGTCGACGCGCTGACGCTCGCCGAGTCGAGCGGCCATCTGACGCTCGCGCTGCGCAATCCGCATGACGACGAGGTCGCGTCGCAGACCGTCGCGATGCGCGCCGCCGGCGACATGGCGCCGTCGGCGATGGCGGCGGCGGGCGTGTCGCTCGACGAACTGTCGGCGTCGCGCGGGAACAATGCGCGTGCGCCGCGTCCCGCGATCGCACCGCGTGTCAGCGCCCCGTCGCGATCGGGCGGCAATATCGAAGTGATTCGCGGCGGCCGGATCGAGACGGTCGCCAATTGAATTGAACAACCCGCAAAGTCAGAGAACGCAGCGACGGAAGAGAGAGCCGGTCGACGGCCATACCGACACAATGAAAATCAAACTGTTTGCATTCGCGATTGCCATCTGGACCATGACATTCGCCACGCTGGCCGTCGCCGCGGGGACGGCCGGCGCGATCGAGCTTGCGGTCGGCTCGCAGCGGCAGATCGCCGTTGGCCGGGCATTGCAGCGCGTCGCAGTCGGCGATCCGGCCGTGGCCGATGTGCTGGTCATGAAGGGCAGCCGCACGGGCGCCGTGCTGCTGGTCGCCAAGGCGCCCGGCTCGACCAACGTGATGGTATGGGAGCACGGGCGCGACGAACCGCGTGTCTGGACCGTCAATGTCGTCGATGCGGCCGCGCCCGCGGTGCTGGACAGTTCGACGCCGGACGTGAAGGCGTATGGCGGCGCGGCGGTGCTGTCCGGTTCGGCCGCGTCGCTCGACGCGCACGCGCGCGCGGTCGCGGTCGGCAAGCGCACGGGCGGCAAGGACGGCACGGTGATCGACACGTCGGTGGTCGGCGGCAAGAACGTCGTGCAGGTCGACGTGCGTGTCGTGGAGTTCAGCAAGGCGGTGCTGAAGCAGGCCGGGTTGAATTTTTTCAAGCAGAGCAATGGCTTCGCGTTCGGCGCGTTTTCGCCGAGCGGCCTGCAGTCGTTCAGCGGCGCCGCGACCCAGGCATTCACGGCGTCGGCCGGCCTGCCGATGGCGTCGGCATTCAACCTCGTCGTGAACGCGGCGGGTCGCGGCATCTTCTCGAACATCTCGATCCTCGAGGCGAACAATCTCGCACGCGTGCTCGCGCAGCCGACGCTCGTCGCGCTGTCCGGGCAGAGCGCGAGCTTCCTCGCGGGCGGCGAGATCCCGGTGCCGGTGCCGCAGGGGCTCGGCGCGACGGGGATTCAGTGGAAACAGTACGGCGTCGGCCTGACGCTCACGCCGACCGTGCTGAGTGCGCGCCGCATCGCGCTCAAGGTGGCACCGGAGTCGAGCCAGCTCGATTTCGTGCACGGCGTGACGATCAACAGCGTGGAAGTACCCGCGATCACGACGCGCCGCGCCGATACGACGGTCGAGCTCGGCGACGGCGAGAGCTTCGTGATCGGCGGCCTGATCGATCGCGAGACGATGTCGAATATCGACAAGGTGCCGCTGCTCGGCGATCTGCCAGTGATCGGCGCGTTCTTCAAGACGCTCAACTATCAGCAGAACGACAAGGAACTGCTGATCATCGTGACGCCGCATCTGGTCGCGCCGATCGCGAAGGGCGCGGCGCTGCCTGCGACGCCGGGCGAGTTGTCCGAGCAGCGCGGCGGCCCGGTCTGGCGCGCGTACCTCGGCGGCATCGCGTCGCCGGACGCGGCACCGGGATTTTCGAAATGAGCGAGGCAATACGCAGCGCCGCGCGACGCTTAACCGAGGGTATTCGACATGAACGCGAGAACGCATTCGTTGGCTGAGCCTGCCGTGACCGACTATTTTGTCTGCGCGTCGCTGCACGAAAAGCATGTCGGTTGGCTCGGCGACACCCTGGTATCGACCGGGGCGGTCGAGGCGGCGCCGCTCGAACCGGCCGTGCTGGCACAGCGCATCGCGGGCGTGAACCCGGCGATCGTGTTCATCGATTTTTCCGGCGCGCACGAGGCGGCCAGCGCCGCGGCCGCCGCGGTGCGCGTGTCGAATCCGGGCCTGCCGATCGTCGCGCTCGGCACGCTGGCGGAACCCGAGGGCGCGCTCGCCGCACTCCGCGCCGGCGTGCGCGACTTCATCGACGTATCCGGGCTGGCAGAAGACGCGCTGCGCATTGCGCGCGGACTCCTCGAGCATGTCGGCGAACCGGCGAACCGTCACGGCAAGCTCGTCGTGCTGCTCGGCGGGCGGCCCGGCATGGGCGTCAGCACGCTCGCCGCGAATCTCGCCGTCTGGCTGCACAAGCGCGCCGCGGGCAGTGCCGCCGCATTCGGCGCGGCCGCGCCGCACGGCCGGCAGACCGCGCTCGTCGACCTCGGCCTGCCCGCCGGCGACGGTGCGCTGTTCCTCAATACGCGCTGCGAGTTCCATTTCGTCGAGGCGGTCCGCAATCTGCGCCGCTTCGACCGCACCTTCGTCAATACCGCGCTGACCCGTCATGCCAGCGGTGTCGCGCTGACGACGCTGCCGCCGAATCTCGCCGATTTGCGCGACGTGTCGTATGCGTCGTGCGTCGGGCTGCTGAACCGGCTGCGTGCGTTTTTCGATCAGCAGATCGTCGATCTCGGCGGTTTTTCGAACCGCGAGTTCGTCGCGCAGGTCACAGGCGCCGCCGACGAGGCGTGGCTCGTCTGCGATCAGGGTGTCGCCTCGATCGTGTCGGCGGTCGATCTGCTCGAAGGGCTGCGCGATGCGGGCGTCGACCTCGGCCGCGTGCGGCTCGTCGTCAACCAGTACGACCCGGCGCTGAACCTGACCCCCGGCCAGATCGTCGAGCGGCTCGGCGTCGCGCTGCTCGCGACCCTGCCGGCGCGCCGTTTGCCGATCGGCCATGCGGCGAATCAGGGCCGCCTCATTGTCGACATCGCCGAGCGCGACCCTTACGTGCGTGCGCTCGAGCCGCTCGCCGAACGGCTCACGGGCGTCGCCGCGACGCCGCGGGCCGCGACCGGCCTGTCCGCGCTCAGGCGTTTCATTCAACCTTCGTCCAAGCGATCGTAAGCGATGGCACACGACATTCAATTCGCCGACGGCGCCGCGCCGTTCACCCAGACGCAGCAATTTCACGACATCAAGCATGCCGCGCACGAGCATTTGCTGACGCGCATCGAGGAACTGGGCGCCGAGTTCGGCCGCTGGTCGCGGCAGGCGATCAACCAGTTCGTCGATCTGGAGATCGACAGCTTCGTGCGCCTGCGCCGCATCCCGCTCAACGAGAACGAGGTGCGCACGGTCGCGGAGGCGCTGACGAAGGAACTGGCCGGTTTCGGGCCGATCGAGGACCTGCTCGCCGATCCGCACGTCGAGGACATCCTGATCAACGGCTACAACGACATCTATGTGTCGCGCCACGGCATGCTGTCGAAGCTGCCGGTGCGCTTCACCGACAACGCGCACCTGTTGCGGATCGTCCGGCGGATTCTCGCGCCGATCGGGCGCCGTCTCGACGAATCGAACCCGATGGTCGACGCGCGGCTGCCGGATGGCGGACGCGTCAACGTCGTGATCGAGCCGCTGTCGCTGGATGGCCCGGTCGTGTCGATCCGCAAGTTCCGCAAGGATCCGCTGAAACCCGCCGACCTGCTCGCCAACGGCACGTTCAACGCGGAGATCGGCGCGCTGCTGGAGGCCGCCGTCGAGGCGCGCTGCAACATCCTCGTGTCGGGCGGCACGAGTTCGGGCAAGACGTCGTTGCTGAACGCGCTGGCGTTCTACATTCCGGAGCCCGAACGCGTCGTCACGATCGAGGACACGGCCGAGCTGTCGCTGAACCACCCGCACGTCGTGCGGCTCGAAAGCCGGCCGGGCGGTTTCGACGGCACCGGCGTCGTGACGATCCGCGATCTGCTGCGCAACACGCTGCGGATGCGGCCGGATCGCATCATCGTCGGCGAAGTCCGCGGCGGCGAGGTGCTCGAGATGCTGCAGGCAATGAATACCGGCCACGACGGCTCGATGGGCACCGTGCATGCGAGCTCGCCGCGCGAGTGCCTGTACCGTCTCGAGATGCTGGCCGGCTTCGCCGGTTTCCAGGGCACGGAATCGAGCCTGCGCCGCCAGATCGCGAACGCGATCGACTTCATCGTACAGATCGGCCGCCTGTCGAACGGCCGCCGCCGCATCCTGTCGATCACCGAGGTCACGGGGCTGTCCGACAACATCATCGCGACGCAGGAACTGTACCGCTACGAGGCGCGCGTGACGCCGGAAGGCGAGGAGATCGATCACTGGGAATCGCTCAGCATCCATCCGCATTCGCCGAAGCTCGCGCGCTTCCGCCAGACGCTGTCGGGCGGCGGGTTCGGTGGCGGCGGATTCGGCGGCAACGGCTTCGGCCGTGGCGGCGGAGGCTTCAATGTATAGCCTGGTGGCTTTCGCGCTCGCGCTTGCATGTGTCGCCGCAGCGTTGCTGCTGTGGCGGCACGGCGAGCGCAAGCGCGGACGCGCGGATGCGCAGCGTTTCATCGACAGCCGGATCGAGC
>NZ_JAHACR010000279.1 GCF_018375725.1 Burkholderia sp.
TCCGCGCACGCGGCTGCCTGCACCAGCGAGAACAGCAGCGTCATGTTGCACTTGATGCCTTCCTTCTGCAGGATCTCGGCCGCGCGAATGCCTTCCCAGGTCGACGCGAGCTTGATCAGGATGCGCTCGCGGCCGATGCCGGCAGCTTCGTAGAGATGGATGAGTTCGTGTGCCTTGTCGAGCGAGCGCTTCGTGTCGAACGACAGGCGCGCATCGACTTCGGTCGACACGCGGCCCGGAATCAGCTTCAGGATTTCGGTGCCGAATGCGATCAGCAGACGGTCGATGATGAAATCGGTGCTTTCGTTGCGATGATCGCGAACGGTTTTTTCGAGGATCGGTTTGTAGGCGTCCTTCTGGACCGCTTTCAGGATCAGTGACGGGTTCGTGGTCGCATCCTGCGGCTTGTACTGTGCGAGCTGCTGGAAATCGCCCGTGTCGGCGACGACGGTGGTGTACTGCTTCAGCTGGTCGAGTGCGGTAGTCATGGCGAGTCGAGAAGAGGGCGCGGTGCGCCGGGGTTCTCAAGCGCCGCGCGAGCGGGCGCGGCGGCGAAGCGAAGCGGCATCGCGTGCCGTTTCCAATCCGCTATTTTAGGCCCGAATCGCGTCGCGCATGTTTCGGCGGTGCAGATGCCCGCGGCTCACCGCGGGCGGCGGCGTCACGCGGGGCGCCGCACGTTCAGGACGACTTGCGTGACGATGCCCGCGACCAGTCCCCAGAACGCCGAACCGATCGACAGCAGCGTGAGGCCGGACGCGGTGACCATGAAGGTGACGAGCGCCGCTTCGCGCTGCTTCACGTCCTGCATCGCGTTGGCGAGGCCGCTCATGATCGAGCCGAACAGCGCGAGTGCGGCGACCGACACGACGAGCGCCTTAGGAAGGGCGGCAAACAGCGCGGCGATCGTCGCGCCGAAGATCCCGGCGATCAGGTAGAACGTGCCGCACCAGACCGCGGCGGCATAGCGTTTCGCGCGATGCTCGTGCGCTTCCGGGCCGGTGCAGATCGCGGCGGTGATCGCGGCGAGGTTCACGCCGTGCGAACCGAACGGCGCGAGCACGAGCGATGCGAGGCCGGTTGTCGAGATCAGCGGCGATGACGGTGTCTGATATCCGTCCGCGCGCAACACCGCAATGCCCGGCACGTTCTGCGATGCCATCGCGACGACGAACAGCGGAATGCCGATGCTGACGATCGACGCGACCGAGAACGCGGGCATCGTGAACACGGGCCTGGCGAGCGCGACGTGGAAATGGCTGAAGTCGAGCAGGCCGAGCGAGGCGGCGACCGCCGTGCCGGCGAGCAGCGTCGTCACGATGGCGAAGCGCGGCGCGAAACGCTTGACGATCAGATACGTGAAGAACATCACGAGCACGAGCGCGGGCTGGAACTGCGCGGCACGGAAGATCTCGATGCCGATCTCGAACAGGATGCCGGCGAGCAGTGCGGCGGCGATGCCGGCGGGAATCCTGCGCATCAATGTGTCGAACAGGCCGCTCATGCCCACGGCGGTCAGCAGCAGCGCGCAGACGACGAACGCGCCGATCGCTTCCGGGTAGGGCACGCCGGGCAGCGACGCGACGAGGAGCGCCGCGCCGGGTGTCGACCATGCGACGACGATCGGCGCGCGATAGCGCAGCGACAGCCCGATTGTCGTCAGCGCCATGCCGACCGACAGCGCCCAGATCCACGACGAGATCTGCGCATCGGTGAGGTGGGCGGCGCGGCCCGCCTGGAACATCAGCACGAGCGAGCTGGTGTAGCCGGTCATCATCGCGACGAAACCGGCGACGAGCGCCGAGACCGAGGTGTCGGCGAAGAAGCGGCCGCTTTCGCGGCCATCGGTCGCGGTGGTCGACTGAGTCATGTCTGCTCCGGAGAAGCGTGCCGCACGATGGCGGCCGTCGTTACTTGCTGAGTATGCGCATGGCCGTTTCGAGGCCGGCGAGCGTCAGTGGATGCATGCGCTGGCCGAGCACGTCGCGGATGATCGCGATCGACTGCCGGTATTCCCAGAGCCGCTCGGGCTCGGGGTTCAGCCACACGTGATGCGGGAATTGATCGGCGAGCCGCCGCAGCCATACGGCACCCGCTTCCGGGTTGTTGTATTCGACCGAGCCGCCCGGCTGCAGGACTTCATACGGGCTCATCGTCGCGTCACCCACGAAGATCAGCTTGTAGTCGGGCGTGAACTTGTGCAGCACGTCCCACGTCGCGGTGCGTTCCGCATGGCGTCGCCGGTTGTTCTTCCACAGATGGTCGTACACGCAGTTGTGGAAGTAGAAGAATTCGAGATGCTTGAACTCGGCCTTCGCGGCCGAGAACAGTTCCTCGGTGCGCTTGATGTGGTCGTCCATCGAGCCGCCGACGTCGAGCAGCATCAGCACCTTCACGTTGTTGTGGCGCTCGGGCACCATCTTCAGGTCGAGCCACCCGGCGTTCGCCGCGGTGCTGCGGATCGTGCCGGGCAGGTCGAGCTCCTCGGCCGCGCCTTCGCGCGCGAAGCGGCGCAGTCGCCGCAGCGCGACCTTGATATTGCGCGTGCCGATCTCGACCGAATCGTCGTAATCCCGGTACGCACGCGCTTCCCACACCTTGACCGCCGTGCGGTTGCCGTTCGACGGGCCGCCGATGCGGACGCCTTCCGGGTTGTAGCCGCCATGCCCGAACGGCGACGTGCCGCCGGTGCCGATCCACTTGTTGCCGCCTTCGTGGCGCGATTTCTGCTCGTCGAGCAGTTGCTTCAGGCGTTCCATCAGCTTGTCGAGGCCGCCCATCGCTTCGATCCGGGCCTTCTCCTCGGCGCTCAACGCGCGTTCGAAACGCTTGTCGAGCCATTCGCGCGGAATCTCGAATGCGTCCGACGGCAGCGCCGACACACCGTGGAAGTACGCGCCGAATGCCTGGTCGAACTTGTCGAAGTATTGCTCGTCCTTCACGAGCGTCATCCGCGCGAGATAGTAGAACGCGTCGATCGACGGCTCGATGAGGCCGGCCTTCAGCGATTCGAGCAGCGTCAGGTATTCCTTCACCGAGACGGGGAGCCTGGCCGCGCGCAGCGCGTAGAAGAAATTGAGCAGCATGGGGCGGGCCTTCGCGGTAGCGCGCTCAGCGCGCGAGCTTGAGTGTCAGGTTCGCGCGCACGGCCGGCCATTCGGTTGGCAGGATCGAGAACACGACCGTGTCGCGCAGCTCGCCTTCGCGGCCGATCTGGTGGTTGCGCAGGATGCCGTCCTGCTTGGCGCCGAGGCGGGCGATCGCGGTGCGCGACGCGTGGTTCATGAAATGCGTGCGGAATTCGACGGCAATCGCGCCGAGCCGGTCGAATGCGTGGCCGAGCAGCAGCAGCTTCGCTTCGGTGTTGAGCGGCGTGCGCTGCACGCGCTGCGCGTAGAACGTCGTGCCGATCTCGAGGCGATGATGCTTCTCGTCGACGTTCATGTAGCGCGTCGAGCCGACGATCTCGCCCGCCGCATCGCGCACGACGAACGGACACCAGCCTTGCCTGTCGCGCTGTTCGAGCGCGGTTTCGACGTACGCGCGTTCCTCGCCGGGCGCGGGGACGGCCGTATACCAGAGCTTCCACAGCTCGCCGTCCGCGGCGGCGGCGGCGATGCCGGGAACGTGATCGAGCGTCAGCGGTTCGAGCCGGACGTGGCGGCCTTCGAGCGTGACGGGTTCGATCCAGCGGCGCATGGTTGTCTCCTCGATGGGGGGGGCTGCGGGCGGGCGAGGGCTGCGCGGCTCAGCGGTTGTGCCGGTTCATGTAGACGAGCCGCTCGAACAGGCTCAGATCCTGTTCGTTCTTCAGCAGCGCGCCTGCCAGCGGCGGCACGCTCTGCTGGCGGTCCTGATCGCGCAGCGCGTCGGGTCCGATGTTCTCGGCGAGCAGCAGCTTCAGCCAGTCGAGCAGCTCCGACGTCGACGGCTTCTTCTTCAGGCCCGACACGCTGCGCAATTCGAAGAAACGCTCGAGCGCGGCCTGCAGCAGTTCCTCGCGGATGTTCGGATAGTGGACGGCGACGATTTTCTGCATCGTCGCCGGATCGGGAAACTGGATGTAGTGGAAGAAGCAGCGGCGCAGGAATGCGTCGGGCAGTTCCTTCTCGTTGTTCGACGTGATGATCACGAGCGGGCGATGCCGCGCGCGCACCGTCTCGCGCGTCTCGTACACGTGGAATTCCATCCGGTCGAGTTCGCGCAGCAGATCGTTCGGGAATTCGATGTCGGCCTTGTCGATCTCGTCGATCAGCAGGATGCTCGGACGCTCGGCGTCGAACGCCTGCCACAGCACGCCCTTGACGATGTAGTTCGCGATGTCCTTCACGCGCGCGTCGCCGAGTTGCGAATCGCGCAACCGGGACACCGCGTCGTATTCATACAGGCCCTGCTGCGCCTTCGTAGTCGACTTGATGTGCCACTGCAGGAGCGGCATGTCGAGCGCCGCGGCGACTTCCTCGGCGAGCATGGTCTTGCCGGTGCCGGGCTCGCCCTTGATCAGGAGCGGGCGCTGCAGCGTGAGCGCGGCATTGACCGCGAGTTTCAGATCGTCGGTGGCGACGTAGTGCGAGGATCCTTCGAAACGCATGGCGGCGCTCTTTTCGCGAAAAAAACCCAGTATAAGTCAGAAGGACTGACGGGGCGGGGCGCGTATCGTTGCGGGGGCTGCGTTGGGGCGGTCTGGGTGCGTCATATGGACGCGTTCCCCGCCGACGCGGTACAATCTGGCCGTTTTTTTGGCCTGCGTGGCGACCCGATTAGCAAAACGGCGCGGGCGTGCCGCTTTGGCGCCAGTTTCCCCTCAAGCTAGGTTACAAGAGCTATGAACAAATTCGTCGGCAAACACGTCGTTGTCGCAGCGCTCGTGGCGCTCGCGGGCAGCGCGCAGGCGGCCGGTGTGGTCGGCAACCCGAAGGACGGGGCGAGCAAGGCCGCCATGTGCATCGGCTGCCACGGCATCGAAGGCTATCGTGCAGCTTACCCGGAGGTCTACCGGGTGCCGGTCATCGGTGGCCAGAACCAGCAATATCTCGAAAATGCGCTGCAAGCCTACCGCAAGAAGGATCGTCATTTCCCGTCGATGAATGCGATCGCCGGTTCGCTGACGGACCAGGACATCGCCGATCTGTCGGCTTACTACGCCGCCCAGAAATCCGACACGAAGGACAATCCCTACAAGTAAGCCTCGCGCTTGCTGATCTCACACGCGGGATAGGAGCATTCATGAACAACGCATTCAAGACGGCGGCGGCATTTGTGTTCGCGGCCGGCCTCGCGATCGGCACCGCGCACGCGGCCGATCTCGCGAAGGGCAAAGATCTGGTCGAATCGCACAACTGCGCAGCCTGCCACGGTGCGAAGATGAACCAGCCGATCAACGCCGAGTATCCGCGCCTCGCGGGCCAGCACGCCGACTATCTGGTCTGGGCGATGCGCCAGTACCAGATGGGCCTCGCGAATCCGCTGCTTGGCCGCAGCAATGCGATCATGCAGGCACAGGTGCAAAACCTGTCGGTCAACGACATGAAGGACGTCGCGGCCTACATCGAATCGCTGAAGGGCGACCTGGTGTTCAAGAAGTAAGCGCGCCGGCCTCGAC
>NZ_JAHACR010000280.1 GCF_018375725.1 Burkholderia sp.
GTTCCCGTCTGGGGCGAGCAAGTACTGCTGTGCCGCCGCGCGATCGAGCCGCGCTACGGCTACTGGACGCTGCCCGCGGGTTTCATGGAAATGGGCGAAACGACCGCCGAGGCCGCCGCGCGCGAGACGCTCGAGGAAGCCGGCGCGCGCGTCGAAGTGCAGACGCTCTTCACACTCCTCAACGTGCCGCAGGTGCATCAGGTGCATCTGTTCTATCTGGCACGGCTCGTCGATCCGGGCTTCGAAGCCGGCGAGGAAAGCCTCGAGGTGCGCCTGTTCGACGAAGCGGACATTCCGTGGGACGAGATCGCGTTCCCGACGGTCAGCCAGACCCTGCGCTTCTTTTTCGCCGACCGGGCCACCGGCGATTACGGCGTACATACCGGCGACATCTTCCGCTCGCTGCGCAACGGCTGAGCCCGCGCCCCATGGTTCCCTGGCTCGGCCTCGACGATCCGTTCCCGCCCGTCGAACGTGCGCTTGGCCCGGCAACCGGCGCGCCGGGACTGCTCGCGGCGAGCGCCGACCTGCTGCCGTCGCGCCTTCTCGACGCCTATCACCGCGGCATCTTTCCCTGGTATTCCGACGGCCAGCCGGTACTGTGGTGGAGTCCCGATCCGCGCATGGTGCTCGTGCCAGCCGAGTTCAAGGTATCGCCTTCGCTGAAGAAAACACTCAGGCGCGTGCTGCGCGAGCCGGCATGGGACGTGCGCGTCGACCAAGATTTCCCCGGCGTGATGCGTGCGTGCGCGCAGGCGCCCCGTCAGGGGCAACGCGGCACATGGATCATGGCCGAGGTCGTCGACGCGTATTCGTCGCTGTTCCGTTCCGGCCGCGCGCACAGCATCGAGACCTGGCTCGACGGACGGCGCGTCGGCGGGCTCTACGGCGTTGCGCTCGGCCGGATGTTCTTCGGCGAATCGATGTACGCGGACGTCAGCGACGCGTCGAAGATCGCGCTCGCCGCGCTCGTCGCCCACCTTCGCGAGCACGGACTGGAAATGATAGACTGCCAGCAGAATACGTCGCATCTGGCGTCGCTCGGCGGCCGCGAGATCGCACGCAAGGCATTCGTCGCTCACGTGCGCCGCGCGGTGGCCGAACCGCCGATTCCGTGGCAGTTCGACAAGCGCGTGCTCGCCATGCTGGCGGGCCGCGGCGAAACCTGAGCAAGCACGGAATCGGGCGCTCGCGCGGCACCCCACCCCTGCATCGAGAGCTGCCCATGACTCACCCGACTGAGCTGCCGCTTTCACCGCTTTCGGCGCTGCAATTCTATGCAACGGCGCCCTATCCGTGCAGCTATCTGGACGGCCGCATCGCGCGCTCGCAGGTCGCGACGCCCAGCCATCTGATCAACTCCGACATCTACACCGAGCTCGTCAAGGCCGGCTTTCGCCGCTCCGGCGTGTTCACCTACCGCCCCTACTGCGACGGCTGCCGCGCGTGCATCCCGGTGCGCGTGCCCGTCACCGCGTTCGTCCCGAGCCGGACGCAGCGCCGGATGTGGAAACGGCACCGCGCGCTCATTGCGACGGTGTCGCCGCTGCACTACGACGAAGAACATTACGCGCTCTACATGCGCTATCAGTCCGCGCGCCATGCCGGCGGCGGCATGGATCGCGACAGTCGGGACCAGTACGAGCAGTTCCTGCTCCAAAGCCGCATCAACTCGCGCCTCGTCGAATTCCGCGACCTCGACGCGCCGGGCGGCGAGCCAGGCAAACTGCGGATGATCAGCATGATCGACATCCTCGGCGACGGGCTTTCGTCGGTCTACACCTTCTTCGAGCCGGACGATCCGCATACGAGTTACGGCACGTACAACATCCTCTGGCAGATCGAGCAGGCCAGGAGTCTCGGCCTGCCGTACGTGTATCTCGGCTACTGGATTCGCGAGAGCCAGAAGATGGCCTACAAGGCCAATTTCCATCCGCTCGAAGGCCTGATCGACGGTCGCTGGAGCGTGCTCGATCCGGAACGGATCGACCTGCCGCCCGTCGATG
This sequence comes from Burkholderia sp., assembly GCF_018375725.1. Lineage (GTDB taxonomy): Bacteria > Pseudomonadota > Gammaproteobacteria > Burkholderiales > Burkholderiaceae > Burkholderia. Next base: position 2,007 of record NZ_JAHACR010000280.1, read on the forward strand.
CGGCCCTTGCACGCGCACCGCTGCCCGGCGGACACTCCGGCGCATCCTGATAGACGCGGCGGCCGCGCGTCGTGACACATGGCGCATCGCCATGACGCCGGTTGCGTCGATACGTCCGACAGCGCCACGGCATGTTCTGCCGCGCAATCCGGGCTCCGCCGCGCAACTCCCGGTAAAATGCCGGGTTGTCAATTTTCTGGCTGCCCGCCCAATCGCCGTGTTCAGTTCCCTCTATCCGCTGGCCCGCGCATCCCTGTTCAAGATGGATGCGGAAGACGCTCACCACCTCACCCTGCGCGCACTCGGCGCGGCTGGCCGCACCGGCCTGGCCTGCGCGCTGTCGGCCCGCGTGCCCGACGCGCCGCGCACCGTGATGGGGCTTACGTTCCGCAACCCGGTCGGCCTCGCGGCCGGCCTCGACAAGGACGGTGCGGCGATCGACGGCCTCGCGGCACTCGGCTTCGGCTTCATCGAGGTCGGCACGGTCACGCCGCGCCCGCAGCCCGGCAACCCGCGTCCGCGCATGTTCCGGCTTCCGCAGGCCGATGCGCTGATCAACCGGATGGGCTTCAACAACAGCGGCGTCGACCAGTTCGTGAAGAACGTCAAGGCGGCCCGCTACCGCGGCATCCTCGGCCTGAACATCGGCAAGAATGCCGACACGCCCATCGAACGCGCCGCCGACGACTACCTGTACTGTCTCGAACGCGTCTACCCGTTCGCGAGCTACGTGACGATCAACATTTCGTCGCCGAATACGAAGAACCTGCGTCAGCTGCAGGGCGCGGGCGAACTCGACGCGCTGCTTGCGGCGCTCAAGGACAAGCAGCAGCGCCTCGCCGACCTGCACGGCAAGCTGGTGCCGCTCGCGCTGAAAATCGCGCCCGACCTCGACGACGAACAGGTCAAGGCGATCGCCGACACGCTGCTGCGCCACAAGATCGAGGCGGTCATCGCGACCAATACGACGCTGTCGCGCGCCGCGGTGCAGGGCCTGCCGCACGCGGACGAGGCCGGCGGCCTGTCCGGCCGCCCGGTGTTCGAGGCGTCGAACGAAGTGATCCGCAAGCTGCACGCGGAGGTCGGCAGCGCGGTGCCGATCATCGGCGTCGGCGGCATCTTCTCCGGCGAAGACGCGCGCGCGAAACTCGCGGCGGGCGCAGCGCTCGTGCAGCTTTATACCGGCTTCATCTACCGCGGTCCGGCACTCGTCGCCGAATGCGTGAAAGCCATCGCCCGCGAACCTGCCGCGTAATATAGAAATAAACAAACGGTATTTCTGGGGCGATTGCGTTTTCGCTATTATCGTGCCAGAACAATTGACCCGCACCGGGGAAGGAATCACCCACGATGAAGATTGTGAAGATTGCGCTGCTGAAGAAACTGCTGGTCGCCGGCCTGATCGGCACGTCGTTCGCCGCGGCGACCGCGCACGCGGCCGACCTGCTCGATGAAGTGAAGCAGCGCGGCACGCTGCGGATCGGCCTCGAAGGCACGTTCCCGCCGTTCAACTCGAAGAATCCGCAAGGCGAGCTGGTCGGCTTCGACGTCGACATCGCCAAGGCGATCGCAGCCAAGCTCGGCGTGAAGCCGGAGTTCGTCACGACCGAATGGAGCGGCATCATCGCCGGCCTGCAGGCGAGCAAGTTCGACGTGATCGTCAACCAGGTCGGCATGACCGACAAGCGCAAGGAAACGCTCGATTTCTCGCCCGCGTACACCTACTCGTCGGCGCAGCTGATCCAGCGCAAGGACGACCCGCGCCAGTTCAAGACGCTCGAGGATCTGAAGGGCAAGAAGCTCGGGGTCGCGCTCGGCACGAACTACATGGACATGGCGAAGTCGGTGCCGGGCATCGACGTGAAGACGTATCCGGGCGCGCCCGAATACCTGCGCGACCTCGCCGCCGGCCGCCTGGACGCGGCGCTCAACGACCGCCTGATGCTCGCGTATCTGACGAAGAACGCACAGCTGCCGCTGCGCCCGGGCGCGAACGTCGGCTCGGCGAACCCGTCGGCCATTCCGTTCCGGAAGAACAATCCGAAGTTCCAGAAGGCGATCGACGACGCGATGGCGAAGCTCGAAGCCGACGGCACCTTCACGAAGATCTCGGACAAGTGGTTCGGCATCGACGTGACCAAGCCGATCAAGTAAGCATGCCGGATTGCCCGCCCCAAGCGGCGGGCCGAACGGGGCGGCATCCGAAACGATGCCGCCCTTTCTTTTATTCGTCCGGTTTATGATTGCGCTTTCGCGCCTGCATCCGATTCACACGCCATGTCCACCCCCACTTTGCTCGTCCAATCGCTGCCCGTGCTTGCCCAGGGCGCCGTCCTGACCGTCAAGTTCGGCATCCTGTCGATGGTGTTCGGTCTTGTCGGCGCCGTCGTGCTGGCAATGATGGGCATCCGGCAGCACGACGGGCTCACCGGCTTCAAGCGCTTCTGCGTGGATGCGCTCGCCGCGGTCGCGCGTGCCTATGTCAGCGTGATGCGCGGTACACCGCTGCTGGTGCAGATCTTCGTCATCTATTACGGACTGCCGAGCCTCGGCATCTCGCTCGACCCGACGCCGGCAGGCGTGATCGCGCTGTCGGCAAACGTCGCCGCCTACATGTCCGAAAGCATGCGCGGCGCGATCAACGGCATCCATCGCGGCCAGTGGCTCGCGGCATACAGCCTCGGGCTGTCGTGGGGGCAGACGCTGCGCTATGTGATCGGCCCGCAGGCGCTGCGCATCGCGGTGCCGAGCCTGTCGAACAGCCTGATCAGCCTGATCAAGGACACCTCGCTCGTGTCGGTGATCACCGTCACCGAACTGCTGCGCAGCGCGCAGGAAGTGATTGCCGCAACCTATCAGCCGCTGCCGCTGTATCTGGCCGCCGCCGCCGTGTACTGGGTGCTGTGCCAGATCCTTGAATGGGCGCAGCGCTGGTACGAAAAACGCCTGTCGCTGCCCGCGCGCCACTGAGCGACGCTTTTTCGTCCGGCGGCGCGGACATGCCGCGCCGCCGGATTCCTGCCCGCGTCACTCGCCGGGAAAACGCACACCGAGCGCCGCACGCGCTGCATCCGCCATCGCGATCATCTGCCGCGAATGATCGTGCGTCATCACCGGGCTTTCGCACTGTCCCGCACGCAGCAATTCGCAAAAATGCGCAGTCTCGTAATTAAGGCCGCCGCCGTCGAATGGCGCGTCGAGTTCGACCATGCGCCCGTCCGCGTAGCGGATCGTCGCGCGCGCCGGGTTCCACCAGTTTTCGTGGATCGTCACATGGCCACCCTGCGCGGCGAGCAGCGCGTCGCCGCGTCCCATCAGGTCGAGCCCGCAGAAGAGTTGCGCGATGCCGTTCTCGTGACGGCTGTTCAGGCTCGCGAACACATCGACACCCGTGACGCCGACGCGGCCGAGCGTCTGCACGTCGAGCGGCGCGCCGAGCCAGTCGACCGCCAGGAACATCTCGTAGATGCCGATATCGAGCAGCGCGCCGCCCGCCTGTTCGAGGCGATACACCGGATGCTCGTCCGGCACGCTCGCCGATGCGCAACCGGCCCGCACAAGCCGGATCTCGCCGATCGGATCGG
>NZ_JAHACR010000281.1 GCF_018375725.1 Burkholderia sp.
ATCACGAACGAAGGCCTGATCGACGGTGGCGCAACGACAGTGACGGCTGGCGATACCGTCACGAACGCGGGCGGGACGATCTGGGCGACACACGATACAACCGTGGCTGCGCGGACCGTTTCGAACCGTGGCGGCACCATCGGCTCCGTCTCGGGTGCGTTGTCGGTCACGACATCCGGGACGACGGACAACGCGGGCGGCAAGTTGCTGGCGTCGGGCGATACGACCTTGGCCAACCAGGGCCTGATGAATGCGGGCGGCATGATTGCAGGAGCGAACGTCAACCTCGCATCGGGACAGGGTGCGATCGACAACGCGCTCGGGAACGTGGCCGCGAGCCAATCGCTGGCGAGCCGGTCGGGCGCATTCGATAACCGGTCCGGTTTGGTGCAGGCTCCGCGGGGGGCGGACATCGACACACACGGCCAGACGTTCGACAACGGCGTACTGGCGGGGCAATCCTCCGGCGGTCAGGTACTCGGCAACGGCGTCACGCTGATGACGGGGATGCTGAGCAACGCGGGCGGCGCGATCTCGTCGAGTGGAACGGCAGTGGTCGACGCATCATCCGTGACCAACGATGCAGGTTCGCTGGTGGTGGACGGTGCATTGACAGTAAGAAGCACCGGCACGGTGTCGAACGTGGCGGGCCAGTTTGTCAGCAACAGTGACGTGACCGTGTCCGGTGCGACGATCGACAACACCCGTGGGGCCATGCATGCGAGCGGTACGCTGTCGGTGCTGGGCGATACGGTTCGCAACGCGCAGACCGCCAGTTCGACGCTGCCGGCGACGGCAGGCGTGCCGGGTCTGGTTGCCGGGATGGAAGGCGCCAGCGTTGTCCTGAACGCCGGCCAGACGCTCGACAATACCGCCGGCTCGGTTCGGGCTGACCAGAGTGCAAAACTGACCGCGCCGATCATCAACAACATGTCGGGGAGCATCCAGTCGAAGGGCGCGGCAACGTTGGCGGCGTCGAATACGCTGGTCAACAGCCAGGGCGACATCAACGGCGGCGAGCAACTAACGGTCTCGACGGGCACGCTCAGCAACGACGGCAAGCTCCAATCGGCCGGCAACGTCAACGTGACGACGCAAGGCGATCTGACCAGTAGCGGGCGGATCGTAGCGGGCCGCGATCTCTCGACCACGGCTGGCGGCGTGTTCGAGAACAGCGGCACGCTGTCGGCAGGCCATGCGGCGGACGTGACTGCCCATTCCATTCGGAACCGCGAGACCGGCGAGATTTTCGGCGGTAACGCCACAAACGTTCACGCAAACCAGTCGATCACGAACGAAGGCCTGATCGACGGTGGCGCAACGACAGTGACGGCTGGCGATACCGTCACGAATGCGGGCGGGCGAATCTACGGCGACACGGTTGCGGTGGGCGCAAACACGCTAATCAACGACCAGAACGCCCAAGGCGTGGGCGGCGTGATCGCATCGCGCGGCGATCTCGACATCGGCGCGCAGACGCTCAGGAACCGGAACAATGCATTGATCTACGCGAGCAACGATATTCATGTCGGCGGTGCACTGGATGCGAATCGTCAGGCGACCGGCGCCGCGCAAACCGTCACGAACAACGGCGCGCAGATCGACAGCGGGCGCGACATTACGGTCGACACGAACCGGTTCGAGAACCTGAACGCCAACTTCCAGACCTCGACGGTCACCACCGACAGCGGCAACCAGTTGTGGTATCAGGTGCCGGGTTCGACTGAAAAGATCGATCCGTCGACCATTTACCTGTACCAGAAGAACAATCAGGAAATCCGTCCGGGCACCGCCTACCAGTGGGCGCTGGACGACGACCAGAAATTCATTTTGCTGCCGTCGACGCAATATCCGTTCGCGGAGTACGCGAAGTACACGATGAACGGTGTCGCGGGCACGATCGACAGAACCGCATATCCCGCGGTGAAATTCGGGGTGGACGAGGTGGCCGCGCAGACGGGAGCGTATCGTACCGTGCCGGCGGACATCTGGGCCCGGTTCGGCGTAGCGCCGCCGCCGGACACGAATCCGGCGTGGATCGCGCAGGGCCCGTTTGCCATGCGGGCGATCATTGGCCGGCACAATGTCGGACGTGACTGGTTCGCCGTCAAGCCACCCACGGAGGCTGACTTGACCGGCGAAAAGCGACCGCTTTTCGGACCGCCGAGCCCCTCCTGCATGACCTCGTCAAATGCGGTGTGTGCGCCTTTCCAACAGTGGTACAAGGCCACCATGGCCGCCTACCAGGACCTCGATCGGGCGGTAACCGCGTATAACCACGATGTATCGAGCCGCCTCGTGCAGACCTATACCGTCTATACGGTCGACGTCGAATCGACCAGGGATATCGTGACGGGGTCACAACCCGGCACGATCGCAGCTGGCCGGCACATCGCGATCAATGCGGCTTCCGGTCTGAACGACAAAAGCCGGATCGTCGCCGGCGACGGCGACCAGCCGAAAAACGTGCTGAACATCGGCGCGACCGGCACCGAGACATTTGCGGGCTCGGGTAAGGCGATCCATACGTGGGTGCAGTCGGGCGGCCTGTTCAGGGGTGACCAGCGCGCATCGTCGAAGACCGACTACGCGCCGGCCATGTCGCCGCAAACGATCGATCTCCCGGTGGTGCTGACCGATCCGAACAAGCCGTCCAATCCGATCAAGAGCGTGGCGGTTGCGACATCTGTTGCGCAAGGTGCGAGCGCTACCGGCGTGACGCCGGTGGCGAGCAAGGAACTCGGCGCGGGTATGGCGGGCGTTGATGCCGGGACCGTATCGACAGTGAAAGCCAACGTAGGCGGTGTAGTCGTGCGCACGGTGACGCCGGACACGCGCTTGCCGAACAATGCGTTGTATCAGGTGAAGACCGCCCCGGGCAGCCGCTTCCTGGTCGAGACGGACCCGCGCTTTACCGATTACCGGAAATGGCTGTCGAGCGACACGATGCTGGATGCGCTCAAGGTCGATCCGAATACCGTTCTCAAGCGCATCGGCGACGGCTTCTACGAGCAGCAGTTGATTCAGCAACAGATCATTCAGGCGACGGGGCAGCGTTTCATTGGCGACTATACGGACAACCAGCGCGAGTTCGAAGCGCTGATGGCGAGCGGGGTGAAGGCTTCGCAGCAGTTCGGGCTGAACCTCGGGACGGCGCTGACCGATGCGCAAATGGCCGCGCTGACGAGAGATATCGTCTGGCTCGTGAATCAGGCCGTGACGTTGCCGGATGGCAGCCAGCAGACGGTGCTGGTGCCGAAGGTATATCTGCACGCGAATGCAGCGGATGTGACCGGCGAAGGCACGATCATTTCCGGCAAGAACGTCACCGTCGAAGCGGACGGCGCGTACCGAAATAGCGGCACGATTGCGAGCCGCAAAGCGACGGTCATTCGCGCGGATTCGATCGAGAATCGCGGCACGGTGTCGGGCAATGCCGTGTCGGCAAGCGCAAGCAAGGATCTGAACAATCTGGGCGGGCTGATTCAAGGAAACGCGGTGGCGTTGTCAGCCGGACGCGACCTCAATCTGGTGAGTACCACAAGCTCGGCGACGGCGAAGAGCGGCAGCGCGACCGGTATCGATCGCGTGTCGACGATCAATGCCGGCACCTTGCATGCGGCTGCCGGTCGGGATCTGAATGCCAATGCGGCCGTCATTGCGACGACCGGCGATGCGGCACTGACTGCGAATAACGACGTCAATCTGAATGCGATTCGCCAGAGCAGCCGGGACGCTGTGAAATGGGACGCCCGCAACCACGCCGAGCACTCGGCGTCGAGCGATACGGGCACGCAGATCGCGGCAGGCGGCAACCTGTCGATCGTGGCCGGCCACGACGTGAATGCGACGACCGCTTACGCGAATGCGCGGGGTGCGATCCACGTGAGTGCCGGACACGATGTCAATCTGAACGCTGGCGCACAGAGCGCGAGCGCGCACGACGAACATTATCGGAAGGAGCGTGGCCTCCTGTCGTCGACGTCGACGCATACGATCGATTCGAGCAGCTATACCAAGGCGATCGGCACGACGTTGTCGGGTCATACGGTCGAGGTTCAGGCCGGAAACGATCTGACGGCGAAGGCCGCAACAATCGCTGCCACCCGCGACTTGAACCTCATCGCAGGCCGCGACCTCACGATCACGACCGCCGACACGGCCTCGAGCGAATATCACTACAAGGACGTGAAGAAATCCGGCCTCGGCAGCGCGGGCGCCGGGATCTCGTTTGGCACGAACCGGACGATCGATACCAGTCGCGATACGGTAAAGGGTTCGCAGGGCAGCCTGATCGGCAGCACAAGCGGCAGTGTTTCCATGAAGGCCGGCAACAAGCTTCATGTCACGGGCTCGGATATCGTCGCACGCAAAGATGTGACGGGCGTCGCGAAGGACGTGAGGATCGATGCGTCGCAGACGGATCGCCATCGTGAACAGGCCCGCGAGGTGACGCGTTCGGGCTTCGCGCTGGGGGTGAAATCGCCGGTGGTCGATGCGATCCAGAATGTGAGTCAGCAGGTGCGGGGAGCGGGCGACAGCCAGGACGGACGGGCCGCAGCGCTCCATGCTATTGCAGCTGGGGGCGGCACGGCCGATTTGGTGGGCGCGACGGGCAGCATGGCGAAGGCGCTGAATGATCCGAAGGGAAAGGTCGGGGCGAAGGTGGAACTGAGCTTCGGTTCATCGCACAGCAAGACGACGTTCACAGAGGACAGCAGGCAGCATAACGGCAGCAGTGTGAAGGCGGGCGGGAAGGTTGCGTTCGTGGCGACGGGGGACAAGAGCGCCGGACAGGGCAATGTGACAATCCATGGGTCGGATGTGACTGCGAAGGACGTGCTGCTGAAGGCGACAAACAAGGTCAATCTCGTCAACAGCACGGATACGGACAGCACGCGTAGCACGAACGCGTCGACGAGTGCGGGCGTGGGTGTGTCGTATGGCACAGGCGGGTTTGGTGTGTCGGCATCGATGTCGCGCGCGCACGGTGATGCGAACTCGGATGCGGCGACGCAGAACAACACACACATCAACGCGAGCAATACCGCGACGATCATCAGTGGCGGCGATACCAACATCGTCGGCGCGAACGTCAATGCGAACAAGGTGATCGCGGACATCGGCGGCAATCTGAATCTGGCTTCGGTGCAGGATACGAGCAAGAGCGCTGCGCACCAGAGCAGCTCGGGCGGCGGGTTCAACGCGAGCATGGGCGGCGCGAGCGCCAGCGTCAGCGTGCAGAGCGGTCGTGCAGGCGGTAACTATGCAGGCGTGAACGAGCAATCGGGCATCCGGGCCGGGGACGGTGGCTTTGATATCACGGTCAGGGGCAACACGGACCTGAAAGGGGCGTACATCGCCAGTACGGCTACGCCTGACAAGAATCAGCTGACCACCGGGACATTGTCGTTCTCGGACATTCAGAACAGCTCGAGCTATCACGCGAGCAGCTTTGGAATCAGTGCCGGTGGCGGTGTGGGTAACGGCGGCAACCATTCCGCTACGCATGGACAGACGAGCGGCAAGAACA
>NZ_JAHACR010000282.1 GCF_018375725.1 Burkholderia sp.
GGCAGTTGCAGCTTCTCGAAGAAGATCTGCCCGATCTGCTTCGGCGAACCCAGGTTGAACTCGCCGCCCGCCAGTTCATAGGCTTGCGTCTCCAGCTCGACGAGCCGCGACGCAATCTCGCTGCTTTGCGCCTGCAGGCGCGCGCTGTCGATCAGCACGCCCGTACGCTCCATCTTGCGCAGCACGATCGACACCGGCATCTCGATCTCGCGGTACACGCGTTCGAGGCCCGGCTCACGTGCGATCTGCGGGTACATCGCGTGATGCAGCTGCAGCGTAATGTCGGCGTCCTCCGCCGAATATTCGGCGGCCTGCGCGAGCGGCACCTCGTCGAAGCCGATCTGCTGCGCGCCCTTGCCGGCCACGTCCTCGTACTTGATCGTCTTGACGCCCAGATGACGCAGCGCGAGGCTGTCCATGTCGTGCGAGCGGTGCGACTCGAGCACGTAGGACTCAAGCAGCGTGTCGTGCTCGATGCCGTTCAGCGCGATTCCGTAGTTCGCGATCACCTGCGCGTCGTATTTCAGATGCTGGCCGACCTTCTTGTGCTTCGCCGATTCGAGCCATGGCTTGAGTCTCGCGAGCACCTCGTCGATCGGCAGCTGCTCAGGCATGTCCGGCCCGCGATGCGCGACCGGCAGATACGCGGCACGCCCCGGTTCGACCGCGAACGACAGACCGACGAGGCGCGCGACCATCGGATCGAGCGACGTGGTCTCGGTATCGAATGCGGTCAGCGACGCCGCGTCGATCTTCTCGAGCCATGCGTCGAATTGCGCCCAGGTCTGGATCGTTTCGTATTCGCGGCTCGCCGGCGCGGTGATCGTGAGCGCCGGTTCGCCGTCCTGCGCGACGGCTTCGCCGTTCGCGGGCGCGCTGTCGATTTCGCGCAGCCACGTCTTGAAACCGTAACGGCTGAAGATGTCGCGCAGCAGGTCGCGCGCTTCGCCGTTGCTGGCGAGCGATGCCTCGATCGATTCAAGGTGCGGAGAAAGATCGCACGCGGTATCGACGGTCACGAGCTTGCGGCCGAGCGGCAGGAAGTCGAGCGCGCGGCGCAGATTGTCGCCGACGACGCCCTTGATCTCGTTCGCATGCTCGACCACGCCATCGAGATGGCCGAATTGCGTGAGCCATTTCACGGCCGTTTTCGGCCCGCACTTCTCGACGCCCGGCACGTTGTCGACCGTGTCGCCGATCAGCGTCAGGTAATCGACGATCAACTCGGGCGGCACGCCGAACTTCGCGATCACGCCGTCGCGATCGAGCGTCTCGTTGGTCATCGTGTTGACGAGCGCCACCCGATCGGTGACGAGCTGCGCGAGATCCTTGTCGCCGGTCGACACGACCACCTTCATCCCTTGCTTCTCGGCTTCGCGCGCGAGCGTGCCGATCACGTCGTCGGCCTCGACGCCCTCGACCATCAGCAGCGGCCAGCCGAGCGCTCGCACCGCTTCGTGGATCGGCTCGACCTGCTGCGCGAGATCGGACGGCATTGACGGCCGGTGCGCCTTATACTCGGCATAGAGGTCATCGCGGAAAGTCTTGCCCTTTGCATCGAACACGCAAGCGCTATACTCTGCACTGACTTCCTTGCGCATACGGCGCAGCATGTTGATGATTCCGTAGAGCGCTCCGGTCGGCTCCCCGCCAGGGCCACGCAAATCAGGCATCGCATGGTAAGCCCGATACAGATAGCTCGAACCGTCAACCAATAGCAGGGTCTTACCTTCCAGATTTCGTTCTTCAGGCATTATGAACAAGAGAAAAGTGATTCCGAGTCTGCGTTCACTCGCAGATCAAGAGCGCGCGACTGCCAAGAAGGCCCGCGCGTCGTGGCAGATGTTCACGATTATGGCAGAGTTTATCGAGGCGACCGAATACCTGTCGGAGATCCGGCCGGCGGTCAGCATCTACGGCTCGGCCCGTCTCAAACCGGATTCGGCGTACTACAAGCTCGCAGTGCAGATCGCGCGCAAGCTGTCCGATGCGGGCTTCGCCGTGATCTCCGGCGGAGGTCCCGGCATCATGGAAGCCGCGAACAAGGGCGCGCATGCCGGCAAGGCGCCGTCGGTCGGCCTGAACATCGAGCTTCCGCATGAACAGGCGGGCAACCACTACCAGGACATCTCGCTGCGCTTCCGCCACTTCTTCACGCGCAAGGTCACGTTCGTCAAGAACTCCGACGCCGTGATCGTGATGCCCGGCGGCTTCGGCACGCTCGACGAGTTGTCCGAAGTGCTGACGCTGATCCAGACGAAGAAGTCGCGCCTCGTGCCGATCATCCTCGTCGGCGGCACGTTCTGGCAGGGGCTGCTGCAATGGTTCCGCGACCAGCTGATCCCGAACGGCCTCATCAATCCGGAAGACATGAACCTGATGCAGATCATCGACGATCCGGATCAGGTGCTCGACGCCGTGCTCGCATTCTACGAGGATCGCGGCGAAGAAGAGGGCGAGGAAGCGCATCAGCCGCGCCCGGAAGAAGACCGGATGTTCTATCTGTAATACCCGCGTCGTGCGGAGCCGTCGGACGGTTCCGCGCGACACGGCAGTGCCGTGCATTTCCGGATCGGGCGCGTCGGCGCGACCCGTCCGGCCCGCATCATTTTGTAACACCGCATTCCGGCGGCCACGCCGGGAATGTCAGATCTGTCCGCCTCACCACGCATGTCTTGCGGCGACAAACCGCTGCCCGTCGCATCGAACTGTTAAATCCGCGCGCACGCCCGGCGCCTGCGGCAGCCTCGTCACTCCAATCCGCCGTAACACAATCCGTTCGCCTTTTTCGGCACGCACCGGCACACTGCAAGCAGGCGGCACGGCGGCATCCGCTCGCAGGCATGCGGACCGGCATCATCCGCCTCGTTGCACCGGAGTCTCCATCACTACAGGGAACAAGACATGAAACGCGCACTGATCGCCCTTGCATTCGCCGGTTTCGGCATCTCGCTGTCCTGCGTCGCCCATGCTACGAACGTCGATGTCAATATCGGCACGCCCGCGCCGGTCATCGTTGCGCCGGCGCCGATGCCCGCGCAGATCGTCATCGGCTGGCATGGCGATCGTTACTGGGACGGCCGCCGCTACTGGCAGCGCCGCGAATGGGAAGATCATCAGCGACGTCACGGGCACGGTTATCACTGCCCGCCGGGACACGCCAAGAAAGGCGAGTGCTGAGCGATTGACGCCGGGCATGCGCGCCCGGCGAGGCAATGAAAAGGCCGCTCGCGAACGGGGGTTCGCGAGCGGCCTTTGTCGTTTCGCGCGATGCGGCAGGCACGCGCGATTCGCTGTTACTGGAACGCCACCTCGGCGAAGCTGCGCAATTTCCGGCTGTGCAACTGCGCGAGTCCGTTGGTTCGCAGGATTTCCATCGCCCTCACGCCGATCTGCAGATGTTGGTCGACCTGTGCGCGATAGAACTGGTCAGCCATGCCGGGCAACTTCAACTCGCCGTGCAGCGGCTTGTCGGACACGCACAGCAACGTCCCGTACGGCACGCGGAAGCGGAAGCCGTTCGCGGCGATCGTCGCGCTCTCCATGTCGAGCGCAATCGCGCGGCTTTGCGACAGTCGCTGGACCGGCTCGCGGTGATCGCGCAGCTCCCAGTTGCGGTTGTCGACGCTCGCGACCGTGCCGGTGCGCATCACGCGCTTCAGCTCCGCGCCTTCGAGTTTCGTGACGTCCGCGACCGCCCGCTCCAGCGCGACCTGTACTTCGGCCAGCGCCGGAATCGGCACCCAGAGCGGCAGGTCGGCATCGAGCACGTGGTCCTCGCGCACATAGCCGTGAGCGAGCACGTAGTCGCCAAGGCGCTGTGTATTGCGCAGTCCCGCGCAATGGCCGAGCATCACCCATGCATGCGGACGCAGCACCGCGATGTGATCGGTGATCGTCTTCGCGTTCGACGGGCCGACACCGATATTGACCATCGTGATCCCGCTACCGTCGGCGCGCTTCAGGTGATAGGCCGGCATCTGCGGCAGGCGCGGCGGCGCCACGCCTTCGGACGGCTCGCTGCCGAGATTCTCGTTATACGTGATCACGTCGCCCGGTTCGACGAACGCGCTGTATTCGCTGCGGTACGCGCGCACGTCCGGATCGTCGCTTGCCGTCATCATCATGCGGCCCAGCTTGACGAACTAGTCGATGTAGAACTGATAGTTCGTGTAGAGCACGTAGTTCTGGAAATGCGTCGGCGACGTCGCGGTGTAGTGACGCAGCCGATGCAGCGAGAAGTCGACCCGCGCCGCCGTGAACAGCGCGAGCGGATGCGGTTCGCCGGGCGCCGGCTCGTATGTGCCGTTGACGATGCGGTCGTCGAGATACGACAGATCGGGCGTATCGAACACGTCGCGCATCGCGAGCAGGCGGTCGCGGTCCAGCTCGCCTTCGAGATGGATGCCTTCGGGAAAGGCAAAGTGGATCGGAATCGGCTGCGACGATACGCCGACCTCGATCTTGACCTGGTGGTTCTTCGCGAGCAGCCGCAACTGTTCGCGATAGTAGTTCGAGAACAGATCGGGACGCGTCACGGTGGTCTCGAACACGCCCGGCCCGGCGACGAACCCGTAAGAGCGGCGCGAATCCACGTGCGTGTTGACGTCGGTGCGGATTCGTACAAACGGATAGCAGGCGCGCACATGCTCGGTCATCGGCTCGTGGCGGCGGTAGCGCGCAAATGCATCACGTAGGAAGCCGGAATTCGCCTCGTAGATCGCGGAGAGCCGCGCAACAGCGTCGTTCGGGTCATCGAATGCCTCGACGGGCGGGCTTTCCGGTGTCTGCATCCGGTGTCTGCGGCTCAAATCGTTCTTCATTTTCATCACCTCGTCTGATCAGACGACATTACCACGGAACCTTGTCGGCCGATGGCCGCGACCCCAATCGGGAAGCCGGACGGCACGCGGTATTTGCTAAAATCGAACAGTTCATTGGGAGAGTCAACATGAAGCCGCTCATTCTCGTCGTCGCTGCCGCGCTTGCGGTCGCCGGCGCCGCTCATGCCGCCGGCGGCAAGCCGAGTGCAGACGCACAGGCCCAGGCCCAGGCGGACGCCAACGAAGCCGCCGGGCTGCCGGATCTCAGGAAGATCAATCGACCGGCTGCGGAAGTCACGTCCAAGGTCGATTTCGGCGATGTCCGCCGCACGCCGAGCTTTCACGAGAAAAGCAAGAACGGCACCGAAGTCACCGAATATCGCGATCGCGGCAAGCCGGTCGAAATCGACGTCAAGTCGAACTTCGGCACCCGCTACCAGATGAGCGCGTCACCGGACACGTCGCCGAAACCGCACGACGCGGGCGTCCCGATTACACGCCTGCCGTCGGTCAACCTGCGTTACTGACATTTCGCCCCGCGCCGCGCCTGAACACGGCGGCGGCGCGCCGGCTCTCCCTGCCACCCCTGTCGCGGCGCACGCGCATGCGTGCCCGCCCATCTGACTCGACGTACTTCGCATGGCCGTTTTC
>NZ_JAHACR010000283.1 GCF_018375725.1 Burkholderia sp.
GATGAGGATATGAAAGCTTTTGTACTGGCAGCGCCGGGCCTCGCATCCGCCAAATCGATCGACGAAGCGCTCGACTGCCATTCGAGCGGTCATGCGTTCGTCGCGCCGCTGCTTGCCGCAGGCGACATCCAGTCGGAGCCGATGCACGTCGAGCCGAATTCGGTGAACGCATTCCACACGATCCATTCGCTAACCGCTTACGGCTTTGGCGTCTATGTCGTGCTGGGCTATCAGGCGAACGACCCGATCTTCCGCCACGGCAACGGCACGCCGATCGGCGAGTGGGCGTACGGGGTCGTCGTCAAAGGTATGAAAAGTGCCGTCGAGGCGGCCGTGCGCAAGGCCGGCAGCGATGCGACCGTCAAGCAGGCTTTCCCGTTCCTGACCGTCATCGTCTGCACGTCGGACTGACCGCTCGCGCGACGCCCGGCAGCGCCGCGCGGCCGGGCGTGTGTCACGCGCCCGTGTACACCACGCGATACGGAATGCCGACCTTCTCCCATTCGGCGGCTTCCTGGCTGAGGCTGTAATCCGTCAGCGGATTCTGTTCGACCCACGTGCCCGGCAGGCGCACTTCGTAGCCGCCCTTCTTCATCTGCGAAACCGAAATGTCCGGCAGCCCCGCATCGGTCCGGCGCCGGCACAGCAGCGCGGCGAGACGCAGGCAGAACAGCAGCGGCCATTCGACTTCACGCGCCTGCGACAGCTTGCCGAGCTTGCCGGCATGTCCCAGCACGAGCGCCGCAAGACGCGCCTGATCGGTGCGGGAGAAGCCCGGCATATCCGCGTTGCTCGCGATATACGCGGAGTGCTTGTGATACGCGCTGTGTGAAATCGACAGGCCGATCTCGTGCAGCATCGCCGCCCAGCCGAGGAACATCCGGCACTCCTCGCGGCGTTCGTCGTCCGGCTCCTCGAGCTGGTCGTAGAAGCGCAGGGCGAGCGCGGCGATCCGCTCCGCCTGCGCGCGGTCGACGCCGTAGCGGCGCGAGAAACCCTCGACGGTCACCGCGCGCATGTCCTCATGCTGCGCGCGGCCCAGCAGGTCGTACAGCACGCCGAGACGCAATGCGCCATCGGTCGTGTCGACATAGTCGATGCCGAATTCCTCGAACACCGCGAGCATGATCGTGAGGCCGCCCGCCAGCACCGGAATGCGGTCGGGCTTCAGCGCGACCAGCTTCAGCCGGTTGAC
This sequence comes from Burkholderia sp., assembly GCF_018375725.1. Lineage (GTDB taxonomy): Bacteria > Pseudomonadota > Gammaproteobacteria > Burkholderiales > Burkholderiaceae > Burkholderia. Next base: position 1,196 of record NZ_JAHACR010000283.1, read on the forward strand.
GTTTTCCGCCTTGATCAGCGCGCGCTTCAGACGTTCGAGGCCGCCGCGGGAAATGCCGTGCGACACGCCCGCGTCGTTGAAGCCGTTCGCCTCGACAAGCTCCGCGAGCGCCCGCGCCGTGCCCGACGAGCCGATTGCCTGGTCCCAGCCGGCCTTCTTGTATTCGCTCGAGATGATCTGGATCTCGCGCTTCGCCGCCAGCTCGGCCTGCCGCATCGTGTATTCGTCGACGTTACCGGCCGGGAAGAACGCGCGGCTGTGGCTCACGCAGCCGATATAGAGGCTTTCCATCACGAGCGGCGTGTAGTGCGCGCCGATGATGAATTCGGTCGAGCCGCCGCCGATGTCGACGACCAGCCGCTTGCCGGCACTGGCCGGCACCGAATGCGCGGCGCCCGCATAGATCAGTCGCGCCTCTTCGCGGCCGGCGATCACTTCGATCGGGAATCCGAGCGCCGCCTCGGCCTCGACGAGGAATTCGGCGGCATTCTTCGCGACGCGCAGCGTGTTGGTCGCCACCGCGCGCACATGATCCGGATGGAAATCGCGCAGCCGCTCGCCGAATCGCTTGAGTGCCTCCCAGCCACGCTCCTGCGAGGCGCGATCCAGCATCTTGTCGCGCGACAGGCCCGCCGCCAGCCGGACCGGCTCGCGCAGCGCATCGACCGGATAGATCTGGCTGCCCGCCGGCGTCTCCTCGACGCGTCCGACGATCAGCCGGAAGCTGTTCGAGCCGAGATCCACGGCAGCCAGCAAATGGGGAGAGGTAACCATCGAGTGGGGGCTCCGAGCGCGTTCGCCCGCGGCACCGGCTGCCGCACGACGTCAGTCAAAGGCGATATTTTAAGCGTGGATCGTCCGCCGATGCCACGTTCGCCCGACATGGGCGCGTCTGTGCCTTATACATCGGGGAAACATTGATGAGACGAATCGGTTTCCGGCGTAGAATTTGTCGATCCAGTCCGTTCACTGTCATTTGCTCGTCATCGCACCGTGAGAGTTTCCGAGCGTCCCTTCGCATCTTCGCCCGACCTTCCCCCTACTTTGCCGATGTTCGTCCGTTACCCGCTGCTAAACCGTGAACTGGGCATTCTCGGATTCAACGAGCGCGTGCTTGCCCAAGCTGCCGATCCGCACGTCCCGCTCCTCGAACGCCTGCGCTTCATCTGCATCACCAGCAGCAATCTCGACGAATTCTTCGAAGTGCGGATGGCCGGCCTGCAGGAACAGATGCGTGACGATCCCGGCGCGCTCACGCCGGACGGCATGTCGCTTCAGCACACTTACGATCTCGTCGTCGAGCGCGCGCAGCGCCTCGTGCACCGGCAATATACGATGCTGCACGAAACGGTGCTGCCGGCACTCGAGCAGGAAGGCATCTATTTCCACAGCAGCGACACGTGGAACGACGAGCAGACCGAATGGGCGCGCCGTTACTTCTTCGACGAACTGCTGCCGGTGCTGACGCCGATCGGCCTCGATCCCGCGCACCCGTTCCCGCGTGTGCTGAACAAGAGCCTGAACTTCGTCGTCGAACTCGAAGGCCGCGATGCATTCGGCCGCCAGGCAGTGATGGGCATCGTGCAGGCGCCGCGCGCGCTGCCGCGGCTCGTGCGCATGCCGCAGGCGCTGTCCGGCTTCGAGCACGGCTTCGTGCTGCTCAGCTCGTTCATGCAGCGCTTTGTCGGCGAACTGTTCCCGCAGCTTGCCGTCAAGAGCTGCAATCAGTTCCGCATCACGCGCAACAGCGAGCTGCTCGTCGACGAGGAAGAAATCACGAACCTGCGTGTCGCGCTGCAGGGCGAACTGCCCGCCCGCCATCTCGGCAACGCGGTGCGCCTCGAAGTGTCCGCCGACACGCCGCCGCACATCGTGCGCCGCCTGCTCGACGAGAGCGGGCTCGGCGAAAAGGATTGCTATCGCGTCGACGGCTCGGTGAATCTCGTCCGGCTGATGCAGCTGCCCGACCTCGTCGACCGGCCCGACCTGAAATTCGCACCGTTTACGCCGTCGATTCCCGCGGCGGTCGCGAATGCACCGACGATGTTCGACGCGATCGACGAAGGCGACATCCTGCTCCATCACCCGTACGAGAGCTTCCAGCCGGTGCTCGAACTGCTGCAGCAGGCTGCGAAGGATCCGAGCGTCGTCGCGATCAAACAGACGATCTACCGGACGGGCACCGACTCGCCCTTGATGGATGCGCTGCTGGAAGCCGCGCGCAACGGCAAGGAAGTCACGGTCGTCGTCGAACTGCTGGCGCGCTTCGACGAGGAGACCAACATCAACTGGGCGTCGCAGCTCGAGGCGGTCGGCGCGCATGTCGTCTACGGCGTGGTCGGCCACAAGTGCCACGCGAAGATGATGCTGATCGTCCGGCGGGTCGTGCAAAACGGCCGCCCATCGCTGCGCCGCTATGTGCACCTCGGCACCGGCAACTACCATCCGCGCACCGCCCGCCTCTATACCGACTTCGGGCTGATGACCGCCGACCAGGCGATCTGCGAGGACGTGCACCATGTGTTCCAGCAGCTTACCGGGATCGGCGGCGAACTGACGCTGCATGCGCTGTGGCAATCGCCATTCACGCTGCATCCACGCATCCTCGACGCGATCCGCACGGAAATGGAAAACGCGCGCGCGGGCAAGCGTGCGCGCATCGTCGCGAAGATGAACGCACTGCTCGAGCCGTCGGTGATCGCGGCGCTGTACGAAGCGTCGCAGGCCGGCGTCAAGATCGACCTGATCGTGCGCGGCGTCTGCTCGCTCAAGCCCGGTGTGCCGGGCCTGTCCGACAACATCACGGTGCGCTCGATCGTCGGCCGCTTCCTCGAGCATCATCGGATCTTCTATTTCCACGCTGGCGGCGCCGAGGACGTGTACCTGTCGAGCGCCGACTGGATGGACCGCAATCTGTTCCGCCGCGTCGAAGTCGCATTCCCGATACGGGAACGCAAGCTCAAGCGCCGCGTCATTGCGGAAGGCCTGTCGGTGTTTCTCGGCGACAACCAGTCCGCATGGCTGATGCACAGTGACGGCCACTACCGCCGCCGGCGCTCGGGCAAGACCGTGCGCAACGCGCAGCTCGGCCTGCTCGCAAAGTTCTGCTCGTAGCGCGGGCCGCAGGCCGCGCATGAAAAAGGGGGCAGCCACTGGCTGCCCCCTTTTTCACATGACCGCGCCGGCATCACGCTTCGGATGTCGCCGGCTTGCTGGTCACAGTCCGCATCGCGGGAAAATGCGCGCTGAACGTGCTGCCTCGCCCCTCCTCGCTCTGGATGGCCAGATGCGCATCGTGCCGTTGCAGCACGTGCTTGACGATCGCGAGCCCGAGCCCCGTGCCGCCCGTATCGCGCGAGCGGCTGCGGTCGACCCGGTAGAAGCGCTCCGTGAGGCGCGGCAGTTCGGCGGCGGGAATACCAAGGCCGCTGTCCGTGACGGAAAATACGCCCTCGCCGCCCTCGCGCTGCCACGACACCGCGATCCTGCCGCCTTCCGGCGTATAGCGGATTGCGTTGGTGACGAGATTGGCGAACGCACTGAAGATTTCCGTCTGCGCACCGGCGACCGCCAGCGTGTCGTCGATCGAGAACGTGATCTGGTGATGGCCGCCCGACAGGGTTTCCGCATCGTCTTGCAAGTGGTCGAACAGGGACCGCATGTCGATCACGCCATCGGCGGCCGGCTTGCTCTCGCCCTCGAGTTTCGCGAGCACGAGCAGATCGGTCACGATGTGCCGCATCCGCGACGCCTGCTGCTCCATCAGCTCGAGATAGCGCGTACGCTCGTCTTCGCCAAGCGGCAGTTCCCGCATCGTCTCGAGAAAGCCCGACAACACGGTCAGCGGCGTCTTAAGCTCATGCGACACGTTCGCGACGAAGTCGCGGCGCATCGAATCGGTCCGCTCGAGTTCGGTGATGTCCTGCGTCAGCAGCAGCTTGCGGTTCTCGCCGTACGGAAACACCTGCACGGCCACCACATTCTGCCGCGCGCCACCCATCCCGCGCATCACGAGCATTTCGTCGTAATGCTGCGAATTCAGGTAGCGGACGAAGTCCGGATGCCGCACGAGATTCGTGATGTGCTGGCGCAGGTCGCGCTTCGCGTCGATACCGAAATGCGCCTCGGTAATCGCGTTGCACCACTCGATCTGGTCGTGGTCGTCGAGCATCGCGACGCCGTTCGGCGATGCCTGGATCGCCTGAATGAAACGCGAATGCTGCTGCTCGACCTGTCGCACCTGCGCATGCCATT
>NZ_JAHACR010000011.1 GCF_018375725.1 Burkholderia sp.
CAGGTAGCCGCGCTGCGCGGCCAGCGCGGCGGCGTCTGGCGGCAGCGTGGTCAGGACGATGCTGCCCACGGACAAGGGACGTGGCGGCGAGTCGGTGCCGTGGCCTTGCGGATCGACGCGATACCAGCCGACCGCCACGCTGTCGGACGGGTTGTAGATCAGGCGCGGCAGCGGATGCACGAAGGACGCCCAGGCGAGCGCAGCGAGGCCGCAGGCGGACAGGCCCGCCAACACGAGGCGAGCGCGCAGGCGCGAGCGAGGATGCGGCGGGATGCCGGTTGCGCTGGCAACGGCGGATGGAAGCGTCATGGCAGCGTCCTCCCGGTTAGCCAGGCAGCGTGCCGCTCGGCGGTGTATTCGGGCAGCGGCAGGCGTGCAGCGAGCCGGTTGGCGAGCGTGCGCCAGTACGCGGGCGAGACAGCGGCGGGCGCGATGCCCAGCGCCTCGATGGCGTCGATGCACTCCAGCACCGCGCGCACCTGGTTCTCCCCTTCGGCGTGGAGCAGCAAGCGCGCCCCCGGCTGCACGCCGGGGATGCGCTGCGCTGCATCCAGCGGCGTGCAAGCCTGCATCACCATGAGCTGCCAACGCACAGTGCCGTAGTCGTTGGCCTGCCAGCGGATACGGCACAACATGGCGCCCGGCAGGAACACCGCGCAACGGCGCCAGCGGTCGAGCTGGTGCGTGCGCGCAGGTTCGCCGAAGCGCAGGTAGAGCTTGAAGCGTGGTTCGATGTAGGCCAGCGCCACGCGCGTCAGCGGCGCGCTGGCAGGCTGGCCGGCAAGTGCAGCCGTAGCCGCGCCAGCGGCAGGCGAAGCGGATGCAGTCATGGTGCGTTCTCCCTGCGGTGCTCTGGAAACTCCCGCTCCAACAGGCCACGCAGCAGGTCGGCCACGGTCACGCCTTGCGTGAAGGCCGACACCTTGATGCGTGCCCGCATCGCGGGCGTGATGTAGAGAGTCAGACGGGCGGTGTAGAGGTCGCCCTTGCCCAGCGCATCGGCGTCGCCCTGGCGAATCCACGCCTCGGCGTGCGGATTCGCGGGCGGACGCGCGCCGATGCCGACGCGCTTTGCCGTGCGCTTGCTGTTCGATGGCGGCTTCGCGGTCATGTCGGCCACCGCAGCAATTCGTCCACCAGCGCAGTGATTTCGCGTGCGGCGGCGCTGTCGGGTGCCGTCTCGCGTGCAAGCCGGCCAGCGGCCACGCTATCGGCGAACACGATGCGCTGATGCACTTCCGCGCGCAGCGCAGGAAGCGGCTGGTCGGCGAGTGCCTGGCGTGCTTCGCGCCCGATCACGGTGGTACTGACGCGCCGATTGATGACGAAGGCCGCGCGCAGCGCAGGCCGAAATACCTGCGCCTCGCGGATCAGCGCCACCATCTCAGCGCTGGCCCACAAGTCGTAGGGGCTGGGCTGCACCGGGATCAGCACGCGCTCGGCCGCCAGCAGCGCGGAGCGCGCCAAGGCGGCGATGCGCGGCGGGCCGTCGATGACGACGTGATCGGCCCGCCTGGCGAGTTCCGGCGCCTCTTGGTGCAGCGTTTCGCGTGCGAGGCCCACGGCGCTGAACAGCCGTGGCAAGCCTTGCTGGCTTCTGCGCTGCGTCCAGTCCAGCGATGAGCCCTGCGGGTCAGCGTCCAGCAGGACGACGTGCTGGCCGCGCATCGCCAACTCGCCGGCGATGTGCGTGGCGAGCGTGGTCTTGCCGACGCCGCCTTTCTGGTTGAGCAGTGCGACGATCATGGCCTGGCCCTCCATGCTGGAAAGCCGGGCTTTTGCTGCTGCGTTTGTGGCCGCGGGGTGGTTGTCCACCGCAGCGGCGTTTCCCTACTAAAAGTTAGAGAAACTAAGTTAGGGAAGTTAGAGGACGCGCAAACCCAGTGCTGGCGCGGGTTTGCGGCCGATCGGCACGCCTGATAGCACGATAGTCCCACGCCTGATAGCACGATACCCCGCACGCCTGATAGCACGACACCATTCACAGGCTTTCCCGGAGTTATCCCCGTGCCGTCTGCGGCACGGGCCGGAACGTCAGCAGTTCCATGCCGTTGTCGGGCATCCGCTCGATGCCCAGGACGTAACCGGGCAGCGACTGCCGCGCGACGAGCGCGCGCAGATCGCAGGCGAAGTCGTAGGGCTTCGCGGTGCTGCCGGACTTCTGGTGCAGATAGCGAAAGTCGAACTGCCAGCCGTATGCCTGCTTGCCGCCGTGCTTGCGCACCAGGCGGTACAGCCACCGCTCGATGCCGCCGGTGAGCCGGAAATACGCCGGGTCGATGGTCAGCACCAGCGCGGCGTCGAGCACGCCGGCAAAGAACCAGTCCGGCAGGATCAGCTCGATGCCCAGCGGCGTGCCGCTGGCATCGGCCAGTTCCTTCCATTCGTTGATCCACGAAAAGCGGTGCAGGCGCCGGCCTGTTGTCTCGCGGATGGACGTGGCCACCGTGGTCGATTGCAGGCGATCCAGCGCGGCCTTGAGGCGCTGGTAGTCTCGCAGCGACTTGCCGCGCCCGATGAAGCGCAGGATCTCGTAGGGCGTCGCGCGCATCAGCCGCGACGGGCGCAGGCCCGCGTCCTTCGCTTCCACGATCTGCGAGGCCGCCCATATCAGCACGTCCGCATCCCAAATCGTGGCGATGCCGTGCTCCTGCGTGCCCTCTACGCGGATCGTCACGTTGCCCGCGCGGAAGTCGATGGGTTTGACCCGCTTGGACTTGCCGAGCGAGAAGAACGGATAGGCCATCAAGTCCTGGCTGTCGCGCGGCGCCATGTCGCCGGGCAAGGCGCGGAACAGGTCGAGCTGTTCGCGCTCCTGCAACGACCGCTGCCGGAACGGCAGCGCGGAGCTGGACATGGTGATGGCCTGCCGCGCGCCGCCGATCAGCGCGCACGGCTGTCGGCCGAGTGGTGCTCGGCGTACTCGGGATCGGAAGTCGTCTCGAAGCTGCGATCGGCGGCCCAGGCATCGAGGTCGGCCACGGCGTACATGACGCGCCGGCCGAACTTGCGAAAGCGCGGACCACCACCGATCACGCGCTGCTTTTCCAGCGTGCGCGGCGACAGCCGCAGGTACTCGGCGGCTTCGTCGTTGGTGAGATAGCGTTGGGGCTGCGCGGCAGCGGTCGAGACAGTGGCGGCAGGCCGCAAAGGAGCGGGACGCATGGTGTGAACCTCCATAGCTTTCAAAGCTCCGGCCACACAGCGCAACCGGATGGAGGCAGTCTCAGAAAACCAAGCTGTCCTGCTCAGGGCCGTTTTGCGTCGTCCTCAAAACGACCCTTCTCAAGCGGCGGAAGCTGTGCTAGGCGGCGATAGCCGCCGCGCATCAGCGCATCGCCGCGCCGTACCAAGCGGCGTACCTTGGAGCGCAGGCCGCCGTCGCTGTACCAATCGGCTGCGGCATCGCCGCCGAACAAGCCTTCGGCCACCTCGCGCAAGGACGCACCCGCTAGGGTTGCGTCGAGCGCCTGCAAGGTGTGTAGCTCAAGCAGCGCGGCGGGTGCCGGCCTGGGCTTCGCAGAAGCCAGGGCCGCGCCGAGCGCATGGTTGCGCGCAGGTGCGGCGGCGCCGCCGCGGCGGGCATAGGCGACAGCCATCCCGTCTTCCAGGCCGGGCGCCAGCGCGAAGCGCAGGCAATGACCTGGGCTGTGCGCCATCAGCGCCAGCCCTTTGCCGTCATGGAGCAGTTGCTTGTGCCCGGCAATGCGCCAAAACGTGAACGCGGGAGCATACTGCGGCGGATCGGCGTCGGGATAGAGCTGCACCACGGCCACATGGCCGGGCAACCAGGCTGGATGCGCGTCGCGCGCATCCAACGCCGGATCTTCCAGCAGGCGCAAGCCCCAGCGATGCGCCGCCTGCTGCGCGGCTTTCGGCCGGCGATGATGGCGCAGCCAGTCGAGCCGGTAATCGGGGTTTCTGCGCAGATATTCCCAGGCCGTCCCAAGGTCGTCCAAGTGCAGCACGTACAGATACGCGGCAGTCGGATACCAGTGCTCGGCGCTGCGATCGACCATGACGCAACCTCCCTGCGAACAGGACTGGCCGCGACGGAAGAACTACGTGCTACATCGGTGTCATCAGAACGAAATGGGTTAAGGGAATAGTTGGGCTGTCAAGTCCGACTGGCTCCGATGCGTTGCGGTATTCGTCTCAATGCTGCGGCGGCAGCGTCCCTCCCGTGGGACGCCGTACAGGCCAGCCTGCCGCAGTCCGCGTCAGGCATCATGTCCGTTTGGATCAGACTGGCGCGGCTACGCCGCAAGAATCTCGATTGAGACCTGCCCGGTATGACACCAGACTGAAAAAGTCACAGTAGGCTGTGTTCAGTCCGGGATAGCCCCGTCGCGCTCGGCCAGCCGGGTGTATTCCGACAGCGTGCGCGTGGGCCGGAAGTAGCGGTCGCGCATCACGGGCTGCTGATGCGGCCCGACGATGCCAGCCAGCTCGGACAGCTTGACGGTTCCTTGCGCCGGCATTCCGATTCCCAGGTCGATGAGGCCCCAGGCGGTGTCGCCATCGGCGGGATCGAGTGCGGCCAGCAGCCAGGTCACATGCGCGTCCGGCGTGAACAGCCGCACCACGGGCACCGGGTCGATGGCCTGGCCGGCGGCACGAGCCTCGCCGTTGGCGAGCAGTTGCGCGCGCTCCGGGACGGTGGCGAGTGGCTGGGGCATGGTTGGCAATCCCACAAATCCAATGATGCACGGATGCGGTTTCACGCCCAAGCGCAGAACCGCCAAACCGGATTTACGCCTTCGTGTGCAAGCACGGATGCGCTTGCGTGGCTTTGCTGGAACCAGCAAATGCGGATTTCCGTAAAGGCACGAAAACGTAGAACACCAAATGAACACTATAGATTGTAGCCCTATAGGGCGCAATGGGCTGTCATCTTGGTTTTTCGAGGGAAACCATAGGTGGCGGCTGGGAACTCATTGGCGAAGGCGTTGAAGACAGTCAGGAAGGCGCGTGGCTTGAGCCAGGAAGCCTTCTCTGACGTGTCCAGCCGCACCTATATGAGCACCCTCGAACGCGACCTGAAAAGCCCGACCCTGCATAAGCTGGCCGAGCTGTGCGAGGTGATGGAGATCCACCCGCTCACGCTGCTGACGCTGGCCTACGCGGGCGACAGCCCGCACAATGCCGACGAGCTGCTGGCGCAGGTGCGCCGGGAGCTGGAGGCGGTGCTGAAGGAGCGCGGCGCGGCGAAGCCGCGCGCGTGACGTGGTGATGTGCTGCGAACAGCAGCACAGCGCCCCGCCGCGATGGGCGGGGCGCTGCGGCGGTCACGCCGCCTGGGGCTTGCTGCGCGACCAGATCAGGTCGTGCGTACCGTCCTCGCCTTCGATCAGGCGGGCATAGACCGGAGCCGGGAACGAAGGATCGTCGAGGGTCACGGACTTGTATTCCCGCCCGGCCTCGCTGGTCTTGTTCCACGCCGCGCCGATGTCGTGGCCGGCGGCTTGGAGGCGGAAGTCGGGGGCGTTCTCGCTGCTGCCCTTGTCGTTGGGAACCAGCTTGACCTTGACGTTGAGCGTCAGGGTGCGCAGCGTGCCGGTGAAGCCGTCTTTGTCTGCGGTGAAGGTGCCGATGTTGGCCATGATGATTTCTCCTTTCGGTTGAACAAGGTTCGCGCCCATCGCGTCCTTGTTGTGATCCGGCCGGCGGGGGACGGGCTGGCTGCACCGCTTGCGGTCGAAACGCAGTGGAGAGCCTGGAGGCGAAAAGAATTTGCTGCGCGAGGAAGCCGCGCAGCGGCGGGGAAATTGTTTTCGCCGGACGGTTGCAGCCATGAAGCCCGAGGCGCAGCCGCGCCCCGCCAGGATTCACAACGAGACAAGGACGCCTTGGGCCGAACCGCTCCGAAAGGAGATGGGGCCGACTCGGCATCCCCGCCCGAAGGCTTCGCCGGCTCGCCCGCTGACGCGGGCCAGGTCAACCACCCGACGACAGGCGAGAACGCCCCTGCCGCACCTTGCGGCGCCGCTCTTGAGGCGTGGCGTGGAAGCTCCATAGCGATGCCGGGCGGGTTGTCCGTGAACCTCCTTCGTGACGTGATGGGCAGGCACCGCCAGCGTTGAGGACGGCATGCACCTGCACAACCTGCCGCAGCAAGCGCCAGCGTGTTCGCCAGCGCCCCGTCCGTCGCGGCGGGGCGCGGGCCGGGCCGATCCGGCGCAGCCGGTTCGGCGGCATCGAGGGGCGCCAAGCATCGCGCGGCGGGGATAGCCCGCAGGGCTTTCCCCTGGAGGCAAGCGAAGCGCGCAGCGCCGCAGGCGCGAAGGCGTGAGGGATTGAAGCCGAATGGGCCGTGACGGCAAAGACGGCACGGGGCGTAGCCCGAAAGCCCGGCGGCGCTGCGCGCCGACACGCCCAGGCCGTTCCAGATTTCCAAGCAGGAAACGCGGACATGCCTCTGATGAAATGGGCGCGGCTTACGCTGCGGGGTATGCACGCGGCAAGCCGAAAACTGCGGGTGATTCCTGCGCACTGCGGGCGCTTCGGCTTGCAGGCCCATGCGGGCCTGCCATCGCCGGGCGGGAAGCCCGGTCACGTCAACGCCGCCGCCTGAACTTCCGTGATGGCGGCGGCGTTCCGATTCGGCTGTGGGCTTGGAACACCGGGCGCGGCCACTGCCGCGCCCGGATTTTGCGTCCACCGCGCCCAGGACGGTACGGCCTGGGCGCGGTGCTGATCGCGGTTATCCCTTCGTCTCGATGAGCCACCACACGGCACGCGGCAAGGCGCGGCCTGTGATGGGATGAATGTCGGTGAGGTCGGCGCGGGCTGTCCAGCCCGAGGGCGGACGGTAGCCGCGCACGTCGCCTGCGCCGTGCCAGCGGCGGGCGCGCACAGTGCCGGGGGCGTAGATCGCCGCCATGCGCGGGCGGCGGGTGGTGGTGCGGGTCATGGGGGCTTCTCCTTCCAGCGAAGCGCCCCGGTCGAGGCCGGGGCGCTTGCCTTCGGCGCGGGTCAAGCGGCCAGCGCCTCGGCGGGTTCATCCGCCATTGCTTCGGCATCTTCCGGGGCGTCCTGCTCCGGGCCTGCCTCCTGCGCGGCATCCTGCGGGCCTGCGGCCTTGAAGATGGCGGGCATCCAGCCCGTACCATCGGCCAGCCGCTCGGCCTCGCTGGCAATGTCGGCCTTCTTGAGCTTCGCCAGCCGGGTGACGGATTCCGGTGCGAACGCGCCCACGGCATCCAGAATCACGGCCTTCGGAACGTGCTTGAAGTAGCCTTCTGCGGTCGGCTTCCACCATGCGGCCATGTCGAGGCCCACGGCCTGCGCCAGTTCTGCGCCGGGCTGGTGCGGCGTGGCGCGAGGCGTCACCACGTCCACCGTGGAGGCCACGCACACGGCCAGCAGCCGCACCAGTTCGTCTTGCGACTTCGCCAGCAGCACGGCGAGCAGTTCGGCGCTGTCCTCCGGCAAGGCTTCACCTGCCACCTGTTGCAGTTCGCGCAGCGCCACGGCAGCAGGCGATTCCGGCCAGTCCGGGGCCATGCCTTCCAGCCGGTCTTGCGCCGTGAGGCGCACGCCGAGCGGCAGGCCATCGCCATAGGCGTCGGGCTGCAAGACGGTCTGCACCATGTCATGCACCAGCGCGGCCAGCGCGACGTGCGGATGCCGTGCGACTTCGATTTGCAGCGCCGCCGTGCGGTGGGCGCTCAATCGCTGCGCCAGCCGGTCGGACAGGCTCGCGGCCTTGGGCGCGTCGTCGGCGTCCTCGTGCTCGTCGTTGGCGGCTTCGCCTTCGGTGCTGCCGAAACCGCGCCGCAGCTTTTCCAGCGTGCGCAGCGCCTTGGCCTCGGCTTCGCGCAGCAGGCCGCGATGAATGACGGCCTCGCCGTTGCGGTCGATGGTGACGATGGCACCAGCCACCTCGCGCACCTCGGGCGCATAGCCTTGTAAGGCGTCCTCCGCGTCTTGCAGTTCCCCGACCACCTGATCGCGCCGCTGTTCCAGCTTCTCGGCCTTGGCCTCGTCCTCGGCGTCGCAGGCTTCTTCCAGTTCGGCGTCGATCTTTTCGAGGCGGGTTTCCAGCGAGGCGATGCGGCGGGCCTCGCGGGTGGTCGGCTCGCGGCGATGGCGCGGGGCGTTCTGGAACGCTTGCCGTTCCTCGTAGGCCAGATGCGGCACGGCCTCCACCCATGCCCAACCCTCGCCGCGCACGTCCTCGGCCAGCGTTGCCAGCTTGTCGCGCACCAGCGTTTCCAGCACTGCGGTATCGGTGAGGTAGGTTCCGGCATCGCCTTCCGCGAACAGGTCGCGGCGGATGCCGCCGCCTGCCTGCCGGTAGGTGTCCAGCCCGACGAAGCGCACCAGCGCGTGCGTGGCGTCGATTTCGCGCTCGGTCAGGCGCTCGCGCAGCTTGGACGGGCTGCGCTGCCATTCCGGCGCACCATAGAACGCGGCTTCCTGCGCGGCGTGGTCATCGGTGATGGTCAGGGCCATCAACTGTTCCAGCGTCACGCCACCGGCCCGGTAGTCGGCCATGAGACGCGGCGAGACGTTCGCCAGCTTCAAGCGGCGCTGCACCACCAGCGGGGACACGCCGAAGTCGGCGGCAATGTCCTCGACGGGCCGGCCTTCCTTGACCAGCGCGGCGAAGGCCGCGAACTGGTCGGCGGGGTGCATGTTCTCGCGCTGCACGTTCTCCGCGAGGCTGACGGTGCGGGCGGACGCATCGGCCACCAGCAGGCACGGCACTTCGTAGTCAGTGGGGATGCGCTTCTTCTTCGCCAGCAGCTTCAAGGCGGTCAGGCGGCGGTCGCCTGCCACCACCTCGTAAGCCTCGCCATCGGCGGATGCAATCACGATCAGGTTTTGCAGCAGGCCGATGCGGGCAATGCTCGCGGCCAGCTCGGGGATGGACTGGCGCGGGGTCGTGCGGACGTTGCGCTTGGAGCGGCGCGGCAACAGTTGCGACAGCGGAACCAAGATCAGGTTCTTGGTCGGATCGGCCACTTCCAGCGGTGCGGCGGCTTCGATGGCGACGGTTTCGGTTTTGAGTACAGCGTTCATGGTGATAACTCCTTGCGGTTGGGATGCAGCAGCGAGAGAAGCGGCAAGGGCTGCTGCCTGCCCCTGCCGCGTGGGGATTCAGGCTTTCAACTGGCGCAGGCCATCGGCCAGCAGCCACAGGGCGCGATTGAGGCGCACGCTTTGGTCGATGCCCTGCACGGGCCGGGTGGTCTGGCGGCGGCCATTCGCGGCGCGGGCGGACAGGCCGCCTTTGGTCAAGTTCTCCTGCGTGCGGTTGAACACGCTCCACAGGTCGCGGCGGTCGTCGTCGTGGCGGCGTGGCATCAGGATTTGCGATTCCGTGATGGGCGCGGGCTTGTCCTCGTCGTACTTCAACGCCAGCGCAGCGCGGGCGAACACTTCGGATTCCCCGGCGTCGAGCGTGATGGCGCGCATGGCATCGCGCGATTCCTGCGCCCGGTCGAAGCCGTGCAGGACTTCGTAAGCGCCTTCGATGACGTGCCCGGCTACGTCGCCCTTGTGCGGCACGCGCACGTCGGCCACGGTGTCGCCGCAGACAAGGCCATTGCTGCAAACGAAGCGGAACATCCCGGCCAGCATCTGATAGCTGCTGGTGCCGTCATGGGAGTTCAGCAGGATGATTTCGTTGGCCTCGCGGCCGTTGATCTGGCTGGCGTGGCGCAGCCGGATCATGTGCTTGGTGTAGTCGCGGCGGTCGTCGTGGCGCACGCGGGTTTGCGTCACCATGAAAGGCTCGAAGCCTTCCCCGCGCAGTTCTTGCAGCACGGTCGCGGTGGGGATGTAGCTGTACCGCTCAGAGCGGCTTTCGTGCGGGGCGTCCGCGAAGATGGACGGGGCCACGGCCCGGATTTGGTCGTCGGACAAGGGACGTTCCGAACGCAGCACCGGGGAACGGGAAGCGAAGCGGGATGCGAGTTGCATGGCATTTCTCCTGACAAAGAAAAAAGGGGTTGCTGTTCACCGCACACCGGATTCCTAGATTCGGAAGCCCAGCCTTTCGGCGGTTCGGTGCGGTCGGCACGAGGAACCCGGTTGGCCCTGTTGCCACCGTCTTTCCTGAGTTCATCGCCCGCGACGGTCAGGAGCGCGCGGACGGGGGCCGTCAAGGAGGCAAGCGCAGGGTTGGTGCGGCCCGCAGGCGCAGCCGAGGACACGGCCCTGCGCGCCTTGACGGCACACGGCCGCGGGCTACAGTCGCGGTGAAGGTGATGAAGTCAGGGGAGACGGTTGGACATGGCAACGGCCCCTCAGCACGCCGACAGCACGGCAAGCGAAGCGCGCAGGCCCGGATCTAGGAATCCGGGCCGGAGGCGTCAGCCGAGCGGAGCGAGGGAACGATGGAAGCCCGTCAGGGGCGAGACGCCGCAGGCGGCTCGATGCGCTACGCGCACGACAGCGCGACCGGCCATGTTTCTTGGCCGGGGACGCACGGACTCCAAGGCTCGATGTACAAGCTCATGCGCCAGTCATCGGGAAACAGGTTCGACAGCGGCTGCTGCGGTCTGGCCGATCCGGCGCAGCCGGTTCGGCGGCCTTTGAGGGGCGCCAAGCTCCGCGCGGCGGGGATAGCCCGCAGGGCTTTCCCCTGGAGGCAAACGCAGCGCGCAGCGCCCCGTCAGGGGCACTTAGGCATCACGCCGAGTCGTCAGGACGCAGGCTGGATTCCGCAACCGGCATCCAAGGCGAAGTCGAGTTCAGGTAGTAGCGCCTGCCACGCGCATACAGCCCCGAAGGCTCGGTAGGCTGGTAGAACCCGGTGACGCGGCGCCGGAACTGCGCGCCAAACTCGTTGGTGTAGATCACCGCGTCGCCGATCTTGAAGCGCAAGGGCTGACCGTTCTCCGGCGCGAACGGCTTGAGCGCATCGTGTTGCGCCGTGATTTCGATGATGTAGTCGTGATGGCTGCTCATGGCATTGATCTCCTGCGAAGGTTGGGAAAGCGCAAGGAGCGCCTTGCGGCGCTCCAAGGGCTGGTTCAGACGACGACACGCCCGACCAACCGGGCATCGCGCGCGTAGGCGCTCAACCGCTTCTCGGCGCGGAAAGACAGGTCGCGCTCGATCGGCAGGCCCAGCCTGCCGCGCACGGTCGCCAGCTCGCCCAGGCTGACCCAGCCGATTTCCGGCATCCCCAGGCCCAGGTCGCAAAGACCAAAGGCGTGGTCGTGGTCATCGGGATCAATCTCGGTCAGCAGCCAGGTCGCGCCGGCATCCGGCGTGAACAGCTTGACGACGGGTGCCGGATCGAAGTCCGGGTTCTCCAAGGATTCGCGGCCGTTGGCCAGCAGCACGATGCGCTGCTCGTCAGTGATGAGTGCGTTGTTCATGGTGAACTCCTGAAAGGTTGCCGGGCGGAATTGCCCGACCCTTCCGGGGCACGGCGCAGCGCAAGCAGTCAGGGGTCAACGACGGCCGCCAGGACGCAAGCGCCATCGGCGCGCAGCCCTTGACGGCGAGAACGCCGTGGCACGATGAAGGGGACAGCAAGACCGCCTCCCTCGCACCTCCACGCACGCGGTTTTTGGCAAGCGAAGCGCGCAGGCCCGAATAGCAATCCGGGCCGGAGGCATCAGCGATGTGAAAGGCGGGCAGTTCTTAAATGCGCGCCCAGTCCCGGTGCAGATCGTCAACGATCATGGGATGACGGTGCCCGCCTCGGTCTGCTTGTTCGCGCTAGTGAGGATGATCTGGCGGTAGATGATCGTGGGCGATGTCGGAAGAATCACTAGCGGGCCAGAGCCACAGCGCCAGTCCCACTCCGACAAGACCAATCAGCGACATGATGATGAAGGTCGATTGCAGCCCAAAGGCAGCGCCGAAGCGACCGGCCAAGGGATAGCAAATGAGCCAACACGCATGGGACAGGGCGAATTGCGCGGCAAAGACCGCGGGGCGATCCTCGGGATGAGCGGAGCGGCGCAACAGCCGGCCGGAAGGTGTTTGCGCCACGCTGTAGCCGAAGCCGACCACCAACCAGATCACCACCAGAACGGCATAGGTCGGAATCATTGCCCCGGCTGCCGTTCCCACAACCAGCATCGTCGCTCCCGCAATCATGACAGGTCGATCAGCAATCTTGTCGAGCAGGCGAGGCAGCGCGAAGGCCGCAACCATCGACCCGCCTCCGAAGGCCGCCAGCGCCCACGCTACCTCGGATTCGCCCAGGCCAAAGCGTGCCTTCACGATGACCACCGTGTTCACGATCACCATTGACCCCGCTGCTGCCACAGCGAGGCTGATCGCCAGCAGACCCCGAAGGCGCGGCGTGGCGAGGTAAATGCGCGTGCCCCGCGTAGTACGATCCCATATGCCACGACACGGGCCGGGAACGGTTGTGGGAAGCCTCACGCTGACCACAAGCGCGGCTGACAAGAGGAAGCCGAGAACCGTTCCGGCAAACAGGTTGTGGAAGCTGATGACCGTCAGTAGCGCGGCGGCCAGCATCGGGGAAATCAGGCTTTCCAAATCGTAGGCCAGCCGGGAAAGCGACAGTGCTTTCGTGTACTCGTCTTCGTCGGGAAGGATGTCCGGGATAGTGGCTTGAAAGGTCGGCGTGAAGCCTGCGGACGCCGCCTGCAAGACGAAGATCAGCAGATAGATTTGCCAGATTTCGCTGACAAAGGGCAGGCAGAGCGCAACGGATGCTCGTACTAGGTCAAGGGCAACGAGCAACGACCGTCGCGGCAGCCGGTCGGCGAACGCCTGCGCGACCGGGGCGACTCCGACATAGGCCAGCATCTTGATTGCGAGTGCCGTCCCGAGTACCGCGCCGGCATTCGCCCCGGCCAGATCGTAGGCAAGCAGGCCAAGGGCCACCGTCATCAGGCCGGTGCCGACAAGCGCAATCACCTGAGCGGCGAACAGGTGACGATAGGTACGGTTCTTCAGGACGGAGAGCATCGGCGGGCCTCAGAGCAGTTTGGTCAGTGCCTTCATTTCGGTCAAAACGGAGTCTTCGTCATGGGCCAGGCAATGGTCGATGTGGTCGTGGATCAGGACGCGCTTTGCGGCCGTCACCGCGCTTTCCACCGCCGCGAGCTGGCGGGCGATGTCGAGACAGGATTCGCCACTTTCGATCATCCCTATGACGTGCCGAAGATGACCATCGGCGCGTTTCAGCCGCTTCACGAGATCGGGATGGGTTGAGTGCTTGTGTGTCGCGTTCATGTGGCAATTGTATCCCCCCTGGGGGGATATGAAAAAGTGCGCCGCCCGCGAAGGAGCGACGCACCGAAGGCCGCACGACGCAATCAGCCCGCCGCCGGCGCTGTCATCGACTGCAACTGCTCGATCACGCCAGGCTCAACGAACACGCAAGCCTGCTCGTCCGCGATCGGCACGTTGAACACCTGCGCGAACACCGTGCGCCTCAGATGGGCCAGCCGGCCCGTCCGGTATGCCTGCTCGGGCTTCATGCGCCCGCCAGCCTGCGACCCGCTGCGCTGCGGATCGCATTCGACCAGCGCGACAAAGCCATCGTCGGCCAGCTTCTGATGCTCGGGGCACAGGCCCCAGCCGGTCGCCGTGTGGCGCTCCATGCTCGCGCGCAGGCGCTTGTCCAGCAGGATCGCGCCGGTGTCGAACGCCGTGCCGCAGACCAGGCAAACGTGCTGTTCGAGGGAAACGTGTGATTTGTCGTTCATGACGGTTCTCCGGTTGCAAGGGCGGAATTGCCCGGAACCGTCGCCCTCACGGCGCAGCGCAGCAGTCAGGGGTCGCAGACGGCCGCCAGGACGCAAGCGCGCAAGGCGCGCGCAGCCCTTGCACGGCGAGAACGCCGTGATACGGTGAAGGGACACAGCAAGACCGCCCCCTCACACCACCCCACGCACGCGGGTTTTTGGCAAGCGAAGCGCGCAGGCGCGGATCAGCGAGCCGGGCCGGAGGCGTCAGTGATGGAAGCCCGACAGGGGCGAGACTCGCGCAGCGAGGCTCGATGCGCAGCACGACAGCGCGACGGCGGTACGCCGGGACGCCCGACTGCTTGGGACAGGACTATTCGTTGTCGGTCTTGCGCTGCTCGAGCTGCAACTGCGCCCGTTGCGTTGCTTGTTGCAGCCGCTCCACCAGCACGCCCCTCGGCGGCAAGGCGGTCAGGTACTCGGCGACGTGGATGCCCGACTTGTCCAACTCCAGCAATTCGATCTGCTCGCGCTTCTTGCCGGTGCAAAGGATGATCCCCAGCGGCGAGGCTTCCTCCGGCTCCCGTTCGTGCTTGTCCAGCCAGCGAAGATAAAGCTCCATCTGTCCCTTGAAAGCTGCCTTGAACTCGCCGACCTTCAACTCCACTGCCACCAGCCGCCGCAGCTTGCGGTTGTAAAACAGCAGGTCGAGGTGGAAATCCTCGCCGTCGATCTGGATGCGCTTCTGCCGGGCCACGAAGCTGAAACCCGCGCCCAGCTCCAACAAGAACGACTCCATTTCGCGGATGATCGCCGCCTCCAAGTCGCCTTCCTGCCAAGTGTCCCGCAGCCCCAGGAAGTCGAGGATGTACGGGTCGCGCATGACCAGGGCGGGCGACATGCGCTGCGCATCGCGCATCGTCGCCAGCTCGTGCGCGATCGTCTCGCCCGGCTTTTGAGACAGCGCCGTGCGCTCGTACAGCATCGAGTCGATGCGCTCGCGCAGCGTCCGGACGCTCCAGCGTTCGGCGCTCGCCATCTGCGCGTAATAGTCCCGCTGGAGCGGGTCTTTCAGCGGGATCAGGGCGATGAAGTGCGTCCAGCTCAATTCTCGTATCAGTGATACGAGAATCTGCTCGTCGGGGAAGGTGGCCGCGAACTGCACCATGCGGCGCAGGTTCTGCTCGGCAAAACTGCCGCCGTACTCCTTCACCAACTGCGCCGCCAGGGTGGGCAGGACTTCCTTGCCGTAGGCGCCCCGGCGTCCGTCCAAGACGTGCGTGCGGATGCGCTGGCCGATGCGCCAGTAGAGCATCGTCAGCTCGCTATTCACCGTCGAGGCGGCGCGCTTGCGCGCCGCCTCGATCAGTGCCCGAATGTCGCCCAGCAGCGCCGAAGGCGCTGCGGACGATGCTGCGGATGACCGGCGCGTGTTCATGCCGCCGCCTCCGCAAGCTGGCGCGCACCCGTGATGGCTTGGCGGCGGCTGGCCACCAGCTCGGCCGCATCGCGCACCGGCTTGTCCTCGGTGTGGACGTAGTGCATGAACATCGCCACGGTCTTGTGGCCCGTCAGCTTCATGCCCACTTTGGTCGGCACGCCCGAATTGGCAATGTCGGTGGTCGAGCGATGGCGGATGCCGTGCGTGCCGACGTGCGGGACGCCGGCGGCCTTGAGCACCCGGCACCAGCCGCCATAGTGCTCGCCAAAGGTCAGGTGCTTGGCCGGGTCGTTCGGCGATGGCAGGACGTAGGGGCAGCCCTCCCGGCGCGGCGCCGTCGAAAGCAGCCGATAGGCTTCCTCGCTCATGGGCTTGGAAATGCCGCCGACCTTGCTGTCGGGCCACACCACGCGCCGGTTCTCGAAGTCCAGCCAGCTCCATTCGAGCGGGCAGATTTCGGAGCGCCGGGCGGCGAACTCGAATTGCAGGCGGATCGCCAGCGGGATGACGTAGTTCTCCAGCCCCTCCGCCTCCAGCTTCTCCAACTGGCGGAAGATCCGCACCATTTCCTCGTCCACGATGAGCCGGGTTTCCTTGCCCGGCGGGTACATGGGGACGTGGCGGCACGGGTTCGTGCCGTCCGGGCGGTAGCCCCACACTTCGGCCAGGTTGAACATCTTGCGCAGCACGCCGAAGGTCTTGTTCGCCTCGGTCGGCTTGTAGGCCAGTTTCTCCATCAGCCCGGCAATGTCGGGCCGCTTCACGTCATGCACCTTCTTGCGGCCCAGCAGCGGGATGATGTTGCGGTCTATGACGCCCTGATAGCCGTCCTGCGTGCTGGGCTTGTTGCGCTTCTTGGAGTAGTCCTCCATGAACTTCTTGCACAACTCGGCCATCGTGGGCGCCTTGCGCGCCTCGGCCTTGGCGCCGCCGGGGTCGCCGCCCCGGCGAACCTCGGCCAGCCAGTCCTGTGCCTTGACTCGTGCCTGTTCGACGGTCAGCTCCCCGTACAGCCCCAGCGAGGGCTTGCGGGGCTGGCCGGAGTTCGTGCGGTACTGGAGCATGAACACCCGGCGGCCGGTCGGGGTAATCTTGCACAGGAAGCCGGGCACCACGGTATCTCGCAGTTCAACATCCTTGGCCTGGGGTTGGGCCGACTCCACGGCGGTCTTGGTGAGCTTGATCTTTGCCATGATGACTCCTCGGAACAACCCGGATTCCAGGAGCCAGATAGGAGCGGCGCGAGGGAAAACCGGGTCAAGTTTCAGAAAGCACCGGCATATGATGGACGCGCGTAAGTTATTGATAAACCTGCTGTATCTAGCTACGGCGCAGTCCAGCGAACTACCGGGCTGGAGTCATCGTGAAACAAAAAAAGAGCCCGGCCAATCAGCCGGGCTTGCAAGGGATGGTCGCCGCACGAGAACAACGAATCTGCGTGGGCGAACCACCCGCGTGGACGGACGATGACGGCGTGTCGATTACGTTGTGCCTGGCAGCGGACTCGAGACGAGCACGGCGGCCACCATCAGCACGCCGACCAGTACGAGAGACTCCACATGCAGCACCATGCCAAATCGGCGAAGCGGCCCGCTCGGCACGGCCTTCGACGGATTTTTCAGCGTCGACAGAAGCGTCGGCATCTCGAAGAAACGATTGTGTCCGCCGAGTGCCGCGGCAACCAGTACGAGCGCAAGTTTGAGCATGAGCACTTGCCCGTAAGTCGACCCCAACAGATTGGCAGGAACATTGACTCCTCTCCAACCGTTGTACGCGCCGGTGCTGAACAGAACAATCAATGCATAGGTCGATGTGTCGGACAGCGACTGCACGAACGACGCGCTGGTGAGTCGTTCATTCCCAGGCGCATCGAGCAGGCGCGGCATCACGACATAGGTCGTCACCAGTACAAGCCCGACCCACGCACTAATGGCAAGCAGATGCAGCCAATCCGCCCAGACAGGCAGACTGAACAGTCCCGCATCGACAGGATGCCCACCGTTACTGCGCGCAAGCGCGACGCCAGCCAACGCCACCCATATCGCGAACGGGAAGCGGGCTTCGTTTCCTGACCTCACGAATGACAGTACGGCAATACCGAGCGTAAGAAACGCGCCAACCAACCACGCATGTCCAAAACCGGTTCCCGCAAGCATCGACCACACGGCCGGCCCGGCCTCCGATAGCGTTGAGTCGCTCATCAGTGCGCAATGCGCCCAGAACGAGAGCGTGCTCGCCAGCAACGAGACGATGGACGCTAGTCGAAGCGTGACGATAAGCCGCCGGCCGACCCGCTCCTGCCAGGTCGACTCGCCACGCGCAAGCCATTGGCCACTGAGCAGCGCACCGACGACGACGGCGAAACCGACGTTCTGAATGGCCACCGACACGAGTCGCAGGATGCCGAGGAACCCTTCGTTCATCACTTCACCTTGAACGTGTAGGTGCCCTTGGTCTTGTGTGCGTCGGCTGTCATCACGGCCCACTGAACCGTGTACGTACCCGAAGCCAGCTTCGGCACCGCGACTGTCATGACACGCGGATTAGCTCCGTCGACCTTTGCCTTTTCCTTCGTGACGGCGGTGCCGCTCGCGTCGGATACCTTCACCGAACTGAATGTCGGCTCGAGGTCTTCGTTGAAGGTCAGACGCAAAACGTCCGGCGCTACATCGACCGTACTGCCTGATGGGGGTGCTGCGCTTTCCAGTTTGCCGTGCGCAAACGCCGCGGCGGGTGCGAGTGCGATAGCGCTGGCCGCGGCGAGGCCAGCAAACCGGCTGAATGTGAAAGTCTTCATGTTCTTGCTCGTCTCGAATGGTCAAGGCGGGGCCGCAGAACAGCCGCACCCCGCCGGATGTCCTCACTGCTTCTGCAGCTTCGTCACGGTAAGTGCGCCGTTCACTTCCTCGGCCACGAAATCAATCTTGTCGCCGACCTTGACCTGCGAAAGCATCGCCGGGTCCTTGACCTTGAAGACCATCGTCATGGCTTCCATGCCAAGGTTTTCAAGCGGACCGTGCTTGATGGTCAGCTTGCCGTTGGCGGCGTCAACTTTCTTGATTTCGCCGTGCGACATGCTGTTTTTCGCGTCCTCGCTTTGCTTGGCGCCACCGCTCATGTCCATGTTGCTCATGTCGCCTGCTGCATACGCACCAGCGGAAACAACCAGTGCACAGCCCATCGCAATCGAAACAAGTGCTTTTTTCATCGTGCATTTCTCCAGAGTTGAGTTGATGAAGCGGATGGCCGGGTCACGCCCGACCTTGTTATGTTGTTCAGCTGTCCGGCAGTTCGCCGGTGTATTCGTAAGCTACGGTTCCCTTCGGGTGCTTGAACCAACCCGGGTCGCGGTAATCGTTTCGGCCGAGCCCCTCACGCACCTTCACGACCGTGAACATGCCGCCCATTTCCAGCGGCCCGAACGGTCCCGTGCCCGTCATCATCGGCAAGGTGTTGTCGGGCAACGGCATCTCCATCTCGCCCATCGCACCGCCCGTGCTACCCATCGCCATGTAGTCCGGCACCAGCTTGTTGATGCGCTTCGCGAGGTCTTTCTGCGGGACGCCGATGAGATTGGGTACCTGGTGTCCCATCGCGTTCATCGTGTGGTGCGACTTGTGACAATGGAATGCCCATTCACCGGGACGATTCGCGGTGAATTCGATGGCGCGCATCTGCCCGACCGCCACATCGGCCGTAACTTCCGGCCAACGGGCCGACGGCGGAATCCAGCCGCCATCCGTGCCCGTCACTTCGAAGTGGTAGCCATGCAGGTGAATCGGATGGTTCGTCATCGTCAAATTGCCGAAGCGGATGCGCACGCGGTCGCCCGCGCGTACCGGCAGCGGGTCGATGCCCGGAAACACGCGCGAATTGAACGTCCACATGTTGAAGTCCGTCATCTCGTTGACGCGCGGCGTGTAGCTGCCAGGGTCGATGTCGTAGGCCGCCAGCAGAAACACGAAGTCACGGTCGACCGGCATCACGCTGCGGTCTTTCGGGTGCACGATGAACAGCCCCATCATCCCCATCGCCATCTGTACCATCTCGTCGGCATGCGGGTGATACATGAACGTGCCGTGCTTCTCGAGCTGGAACTCGTAGACGAAGGTCTTGCCGGGCGGGATGTGCGGTTGAGTAAGGCCGCCGACGCCATCCATGCCGTTCGGCAACAACATCCCGTGCCAGTGAACGGCGGTGTGCTCGGGCAGCCTGTTCGTCACAAAGATGCGAACCTTGTCGCCCTCGACGGCCTCGATGGTCGGGCCGGGCGATTGCCCGTTGTAACCCCAAAGATTCGCCTTCATGCCAGGCGCCATCTCGCGTACGACCGGTTCGGCCGTCAGGTGGAATTCCTTCCATCCGTTTTTCATCCGCCACGGCAGCGTCCAGCCGTTCAGCGTCGTGACCGGCGTATACGGGCGGCCGTTCGGCGGCACGAGAGGGGGTTGCGTGGTGGCTTTCGCCATGGTCGGCGCTTCGGGCAACGACGCGGCACCAGCCTTGCTGACCAGGGCCGCGCCCACCAGCGCTGCACCCGAGCCGTTGAGAAATTGTCGACGGGACACCATGTTATTTACCTTCCGAATCCATTGCCGGCGCCGATTGCGCCGCGGGAGCTGACGTCGATTGAAGCGCGGGCTGCGTGCTGTTGGGAGCGCTCATGACTACCGGTCGTTGCGGCGCCGGCTCTTTCGAATCCTGCTTGTCGCCGGCCTGCGGCAGACGGCCACCAACCGCCTGTTGGAGGTCCGTTTCCGCCAGCCAGTAGTCCTTCAATGCATCGATGTAGCTGTTGACTGCGCCGACCTGCTCCCGCGAATCGGCGAGCAACTCAAAGACGCTGGCGAGCATGCCGTTGTACCGAAGCAGAAGTTCGTCCGAGATGGTCTTGCGAATGGGCACGACCTCGTCGCGATAGTGCTTCGCAACGTCGTAGCTGGTGACGTAGGCCGAGTACGATTCGCGCACTTCGGAACGTGCATCAATCGCCGTCTGGGCAAGCTGGTTCACCGAACGCATGTAAGTCGCTTCGGCCCGGGCGACCTTGGCGCTTCCGAAATCGAAAATCGGAATCTCGACGCTGATTTCGTAGCCGTGCTCGTGACCCTTGTCGGTCTCGTAGTTGTTCTGGTAACCGACGTCGAGCGCGTTGATGAACCGCGTGGCCTTGCTGAGCCCCATAGAAGACGCAACGCTTTGGGTCTGCAGCTTCGCCGCCTGGATGTCGAGGCGGTTCTGCATCGCATAGCTTTCCAGGTCGTTGAGGTCGGGCCTTTGCTTCGGCAGGTCGGGCAGACGGTCCGGGAGTGTGTATTGCGTACCCGCGCCCCACAGCCCCATGATTCGCGTCAGCTTTTCGCGTGCGACCACGGCTTGCTGGTGCGTCTTGGCTGACTGCGCCACCGCGTCCGCATAGAACGCCTGCTCACGGGCGTAATCGAGCTTGCTGAAGTTCCCGGCCTGACGCATGCGCGAAGCCAATTCCGCGCCGGCATCCGCCGAGTCTTTCACCTGTTCCGCGTACTTGGCCGCCTGCTCGGCGGCCACTGCGTTGATGTAAGCGCGGCGCGCCTCGGCCGCTATCTTGAGCATGGCGTCGGCGGTTTCGAGCTTCGTTTGCTCGAAGCGGCGCCCTTCGATATGCGCAGCGAACGGCAACGTCAGGATGCTGAGAACGTTCGCCGAGAACGTGCGGCCGATGTTCAGGTCGCCGTTGCCCGCGCGCGTCCGGCTGAACGTGAATCCCGGATTCGGGAGGCGACCAGCCTGTACCAGGTCGGCTTCCGACAGCCCCAGTTCGGCATAGGAAACCTGAAGACCGCGGTTGTTCAGCAACGCAACCTGGACAGCGTCGTCCATGCTGAGCGGCTTCGAGAGCAGTTCCTGCGTTCGTTTCGCCGCAGCGTCGCGGTCGGCGTCCGTCTTGACGATGACGGCGTCCTTGCCGAGCCGTTCCCTGGCAGTCGACGACACCGTATTGAACCCGCCGTCCTTGGAGAACGTCGTACACCCGGCGAGAAACACCAAGACGGCGACTCCCGCCCCCATTCGAGTAGAAACGAATCGTCGCATCATTTGGCGGGTTCCCCGTGCAACGAGTGGTTCGAATGGTTGTTGTTGGCCGGCTGGCTCGGCGTGCCACCGTGCTTCATGCCGCCCATAGACGGTTTGCCCTGGACAGCCTGATTCAGTTGCTGCCAGGTCGGGTTATCCGCGTCGCTATAGGGGCGATATCCCTCGAGGGCAGACGGGACGGTCACCGCCGGCACGGAGGCCGCTGCGTCGGTCGGGTCGGGAATTGTTGTCGTGGCGTGCACAAGCGCCGGCAAAGTAGCCGCCGCGCTCAGTAGCGCTGCAGTGATCAATCGCATACGTTTTCTCGTCGTGAGTCACCTGGCGGGTCCACGCAGAACCGCCAGTACGGATGGCACATCGCAGGTCATTGACCGCGATGGAGAACTAGACGAGAAGGCAGCGAGGAGGGCGTTCGATGCCGTCGGTCAGGAACGACACGACACCGGCGGAAGACGGCAGGGGAATGGCGACGCGGGTAGCGTCCGTGGATACGGCAACGACCGGTACGGCTGGCAGTCCTGTACCGAAGCAGCAGGATGCGCATGTCGAGCACGAATGCGCGTGGTGGGCGTTACCGTGGTAATGATGGGGATGGTCGTCGTCAGCGAACGCCACGCCATGCATTTCATGGTGGTGCTCTGACGCGGCCTGCTCCGCATGCTGGGTTGCCCCTTCTCCCGCGTCTGCATGCGCGGCAACACATTTCATCGAGATAGCCGCGAACGACTGAACCGGAAGGCTCAGTGCCAGCAACACAACGATGAAAAGTTTGCGCCAATACGACATGGGAGCGGAGTCTAGCACGCAGTGATAAAGGCTGTAAGTTCGAGAACGTGTCAGGGTGTAACCGATCGCTGTTTCGCTACGCGGTCACGACATTCGAGTTCAGCTTATCGTCGGATGGGTGACGACGGCGTGACCACAAAATGACCAAAATTTCATTGGCGGTCCCGGATTGGGGCGTGCCGAACGCTCCGGCAGTCGTTGGCACGAGGTGCCGATGCGGTACGCTTGGGGCGTTTCATGAAAAATCTGTCATGTAGCCGTCATTTTTCACTCATCCGGGCCGCCGTATGCTCCAAGCAGCACATTGACCGCGCGCATTCCCCGACAGCCATACGACATAGCCATGCGGATACTCATAGTCGAAGACGAACCGAAAATGGCGTCATATCTCCGCAAGGGGTTGATGGAAGCGAGCTACACGGTCGACGTCGCCGAAAACGGAAAGGACGGCCTGTTTCTCGCGCTGCACGAGAACTTCGACCTCATCGTGCTCGACGTCATGCTGCCGGAACTAGATGGTTTCGAGGTGCTCAAGCGCCTGCGGGAGCAGAAACAAACACCCGTGCTGCTGTTGACTGCCCGGGAGGCAGTCGAGGACAAGGTGGCCGGCCTTGAGCTGGGTGCCGACGACTATCTGCCTAAACCCTTTGCGTATGCCGAGTTCCTCGCCCGCATCCGGTCACTACTGCGGCGTTCACCACGGAATGCGCGGGACATGCTGCTCATTGCCGACCTCGAGGTTGACCTCATCAAACGGCGGGTGCGGCGTGGCGACACCCGAATCGACCTGACCGCACAGGAGTTCGCGCTGTTGCAGCTCCTTGCCGAACGCGAAGGCGAGGTGCTCACACGGACATTCATCACCTCCCAGATTTGGGACATGAATTTCGATAGCGACACGAACGTGGTCGATGCGGCCGTCAAGCGCTTGCGGGCAAAAATCGACAACTCGTTCGACAAGAAGCTCATCCATACAATTCGTGGCATGGGCTACGTGCTCGAGGACCGCTCGTGACGGTCCGGACCGACGCTCGCGCGTCGTATTCGCTGCTCAGGCGATTGACGCTCGCGTTTGCCCTCGCTGCCGGTCTGGTGTTCGCACTGACCGGAGCCTATCTCTACAGGTCGCTCTCCGCTGAGTTGCAACGACGCGATGACATCGAAATCAGCGGCAAGCTGAGCCAGTTCCTGCAGTTGGTTCGCCTGAGCGGTTCGACGAGCGTGGTTCGAGCAAACCCTGCGGGCTTTCATGAGGTGTTGCTGTCCCATCCGGGGGTGTATCTCGGCATCTACGACGGACAAAATGAGCCGTTGGTCGAACACACCGACAAACCTGGCAGAACATTGAAGGGTCTCGTCACAGAGACCCACCCCATCGGCAAGCCGTACGCCTGCTCGCCAGAGGGTATCGGACTTTCCCGGTGCATCGTTGCTGATGAGAGGCTGCCTTCCGGTGAACTCGTACACGTGTCACTGGTTCGAACGGCAGCCGACCGGCAATCGCTGCTCGAAAGCTATCGGGTAGATATCTGGTTTGCCGTAGCCGTCGGTGCCATCCTCGTCGGTGCGCTCGGCTACGCCGTTGCCCGTCGCGGACTTTGTCCCGTCAAAAGCATTGGCCGCCAGACGTCGACCATCGAGGCTCACAATCTGAACGAGCGCCTCGATATTCGTGGTGGACCTGTCGAGCTTCGAGAGCTGGCCGTCTCTGTCAATCGCATGCTGGACCGTCTCGAGCGCGCATTCGTGCGCCTTTCGCAATTCTCATCGGATCTCGCACACGACATGCGCACGCCGCTGGCGAACATCATCAGCTCATCGCAAATCACGCTGTCGCGCGCGAGGACGGCCGACGAATACGAGGCACTCATCGATTCGAACATCGAGGAATGCGAGCGCCTGCAGCGAATGATTGAGAACATGCTGTTCCTCGCGCGAACGGACAATGCCCAACTGCATCTCAAGGCGGTCGAACTGGACGCGGGTAACGAACTGCGCAGGCTGGCGTCGTACTTTCAGGGTCTTGCTGAAGACGCCGGGGTCCACATCGACGTGAAAGGGAACGCACCCGTTTTCGCCGACGCAACCTTGTTCAGACGAGCAGTCAGCAACTTGACATCGAATGCGCTCGACCATGCGAGACCAGGCTCGACCATTGAGCTGGCCGTGTCGGCGACTCAGAAATACTCCGTCGTCAGCGTAACAAACCAGGGGCCAGCCATCCCGGTCGAACAGCTCGACAAAATCTTCGAGCGCTTCTACCGCGCCGACGCATCGAGACATGGTGCCGCGAAAAACGCAGGGCTGGGATTAGCCATCGTCAAGTCGATCATGGAATTGCATCACGGAAAGGTTGATGTTGTGAGCGATGGCGTTCGTACCACCTTTACTCTTTATTTCCCGAGCGACGGTGCTGGACAAAATGCACGGTAACGGTAAGCCTATCCGGATCATGCCAGCAGTGCGAGCGATATCCGAGATAGTCCTATCGCGATCCTGCGATCCGGGCAATGGCCGACGTCGCGCGGAACCAGATCGTTAAATCTGCCTGGCAGCTCGGACTCAGCCGAATACCATGCCTTCCAGCTGGCCGGGTCCTTGACCTGGATCAATGAACCGTATCCACGACACCGCTTATCCGACGTTGAACTATCGGGACTACGTGGCGCCGGCTGTCGACGGATATTTGACGGTTGCCCGGTGAAACGGGCGGGCACACCCGACGAAGTTGCGAAAGTGGCCGCTCCGCTTATGGGCCCGATGGTGCGTGCACTACCGGCAGCGACATCCTGACGGATGGAGGCGTGCCGCGTCCTATTGGTTCGGACCGCTGGCACCGCGATAGTGTTTCGAAGGGCGGTTTCTACCTCGTTCAGCGACATTCGGAAGCTAGAGCGCCTCGCCGCCTGGCATACGAAAAAATCGAATCTTGAGGGCCCCCCAGCACGTTCACCGGGCTTAACTGACTTCCCTGTTCCATTGCTCCCCGGACCCCGACGCCCGGTCCGCAATTTCGAGGTCTGGGCATGGAGATGTGCAACGACGATCACGCCATCGAAAGGTACAAGGAAGGTTTTCATCACATATGGCCAGATAACGCACATTATCAGTCCGTCATCGAATTTGTTCTAAACTGGTAGTCATGAAAACGTGCGACACCCTCCCCATCGACAAAACCGAACGTGGCTTTCCCGACGAAGCCGAACTCGCGGCATTGCGCAGCTGGTACGCCGGCCTGGACGCTAGGGCAGCTGTCGCCCGCTATCTGGGCGACCGAAGAGCAGCCGGAACGTCCTCGCGCGGCGTGCTCGGCCGGATTCGTCGGCGGCTCGTCGCGTTCGCGCAGGCGCGCCATCGCGGAGATCTGGCAGGCGTCTTCGTCGATCGCCCAACGAAAGCATCGGCGGATCGGGTAGCCGGCACAATCGAGATGCTGCGCAATCTGCCGGAGCCCGTGCCGATGATCGCCGATCACGTCAACCTGTGGCTGCCCGCACGCATTGCCGGGGCTCTACATGCCCACGGCATCTGGACGCTGACCGACCTGACCGTGCGGATTCCGCGGCGACGTCGCTGGTGGTCGGCGATCGCCGGACTCGGCGTCGCCGGCGCGCGTCGCATCGAGGCGTTCTTCGCCGCGCATCCGGCGCTGACCGAACGGGCGCGAGCATTGATCGTCGCAGCGCCGTCGAGCAGCATCGTGACGTGGGAACAGCTGCGCGTGCCACACGAGGTCGACGGTTCGCGCGGCCAGTTCCGTGCGCCGCAAAGCGCCTGCCTGCTGAAGGCTTCGAACGACTATGAGGCGGTTAAATCCTGGCTGTCGCTGCACGAATCGGCCGCCACCCAGCGCGCTTACCGGAAAGAGGCCGAGCGCCTGATCCTGTGGGCGATCGTCGAGCGCAGCTGCGCACTGTCGTCGCTCACCACTGACGATGCAATCGCCTACCGGAGTTTTCTGCGGCGGCCGACACCGCGCGAACGCTGGGTCGGGCCATCGCGGCCGCGGCAAAGCGTCGAATGGCGGCCCTTCACCGGTCCGCTGTCCGCACGCTCGGCGGCATACGCACTGAACGTCCTGTCGGCGCTGTTTCGCTGGCTGGTCGAGCAGCGCTACGTGCTCGCGAATCCGTTTGCCGGCGTCAAGATCAAGAGCCAAGTCCAGCGTGCGGGGCTGGACGTGTCCCGTGGCTTCTCCGAAGGCGAGTGGTTGTTGATCCGCACGCTGGCCGACGGCCTCGAGTGGTCGTACGGCTGGAGCGAAGCAGCCGCCCAGCGCCTGCGATTTCTGCTGGACTTCGGGTACGCGACCGGTCTGCGCGCGAGCGAACTGGTCGGTGCGACGCTCGGCGATATCCGCCGCGACGAGCACGGCGATCACTGGCTGCACGTGCTCGGCAAGGGCGGCAAGCTCGGCAAGGTGGCGTTGCCGCCGCTCGCCCGCACCGCGCTCGATCAGTCTCTCGTGCAGCGCGGACTGCCGGTCACGCCGACGCGTTGGAACCCGGCGACGCCGCTCGTCGCAAGCCTCGAGGAGGATCGCGCCCACATTGAAAGCACGCGGCTCTGGCGCGTGCTGCGCCGATTCTTCGTGCTGGTGGCCGACACGATCCAGAACGAACGGCCGGCGACCGCTGAGAAGCTGCGGCGCGCGAGCCCGCATTGGATGCGTCACACGCACGCGTCGCACGCGCTCGCGCGTGGCGCCGAGCTGATCATGGTGCGGGACAACCTCCGTCACTCGT
This sequence comes from Burkholderia sp., assembly GCF_018375725.1. Taxonomy (GTDB): domain Bacteria; phylum Pseudomonadota; class Gammaproteobacteria; order Burkholderiales; family Burkholderiaceae; genus Burkholderia. Next base: position 26,682 of record NZ_JAHACR010000011.1, read on the forward strand.
CGATTTCGACGACGTCGACCTATCTGCATAGCGACGAGGTGCAGCGAGCTCGGCAGTTCGATCAGGCATTTCGTTCGCCGGATCTCAAGCGGTAGGTGGGAACCAATCCCTTATGGCGCTTTTGGAATAAGTGCCGGCAATTTCATAACTTCAATGCTTATGATAGGAAATTGCGCTTACCTTGTTGATACCCCTTCATCAGGAGCACCACATGAAAAGTGACTTCGATCTAGTCCGGTTGCTCGGTCCCACGGGCGTTGTTCCGGACAACCAGATCAATGCCTGGCCGTCGGACGAATTGCAGATGCGAGTCGGGATTCCGCACCGCGGAGGCAAACTCGCCATCCACGCATTTAATAGCGGTTATCCGGTCATGGTTTCCGCCAACGCGTTCTTCAACCATGAGACTGGGCAGTTCGACATCCCGCAGTACTCGCCGTTGCAGGATCTGGATGTCGCATTAGACTCGGCAGGCTTCGTCGCGATGATGAACTTCAAAGCGAAGGGCCGGCAGAACGGCGTCGGGGGTATCTATCCGTGGTCGTACTCGCAGTACTTGACGCTGGCCTATCTGCTGCGTCCGAGGTGGTTCAGCAGTATGGACCTCTGTTGCGAACCCGAGGCGACGAACGGTGGCATCGATACAGATTGGCGCATCCGGGCGACGGCTACCATGCTCGAGGCGTTGCTGCAGATCATCGAGGCATGGCAGCAGGAATACGCGAGGGACTGTTCGGCGAGTACCGTCGAAAACGATCTTCGCGCTCCCGTCCCGGTCATTCAAGGCTGGACCTGCGAGGAGTACGCAGAAAGCCTCGATCTGACGATGGAAGTGTGGGAGCGGCATGGCTGGCTCGCACCTCCGGCACTGATGGGGCTCGGATCTGTTTGCCGGCGTGATCTCCATCATCCGAAGCATGGGCTTTTCGCGATCTTGGACGGACTGGAATCTCGTCTGCCAAAGGGAACGCTTTTGCACTTGTTCGGCGTGAAGGGCGCGGCGCTCGATCGTGTGAAGATGTATCCCTTCGTAGCGTCCTGCGACAGCATGGCGTACGACTACGGTGCCCGTCGGCGTGCTTTTGCGAGTGGCATCTCTAACTCGATGGAGCATCGGTCGACCGAAATGACCAACTGGATGCAGGCGGCCGAAGCTCGCATGCGTCCTCAGGCGGGAGATCAGTTCCGTCTGTCGTTCTTCGAAGCCGCGTAAGCAGCTTCTTTCCCTCACGGGGCACGTTCCCGTGAGGGGCGTGCTCCAACTTTTCAGGAGCATTTGTCATGTCGATCGTCAATTCGCCGTTTGCGCATCAAGTGAACGGCAAGTGGTTTCTCAGCAGCCATGCGGTACCGCAGTCGCAAACCATGCGGGAGTACCAGGTGCAGGTTCGCGGCGCGTACGGCAACTTGCGCGGCGTGAAATTTGCCGAGCTGGGTGTCGACTACGACCACTTCGAGCTTTCGCTGGGAGAACTTTTCCCGCGAAGAAGCGAGAAAACCGGCACCGACTTGGATCTCGATCTGTGGGCGGCAGCGGAATACGCAATTGGCCGGCCTTTCCATTTCGTGCCGGGTCAGGGTGTGATCTGCAACGGCCACCGTGGCGCAGTCAAGGACATGCAGGGCAATGGCCTTGTCGAGGTTCGCCTTGCATCCGGGCAGGTGTGCGTGAGTGCCGCGTACCCCGACGTGTTTCCCGATCCGCTTGATTTCGTATGGCGTCCCGTCCCTGGGCAGGATAAATTGATCCTCTTCAATCGCACCGGACGCGAGTTCATTGCTCTTCGTCGCAGCAAAGGCAAATGGCTTGCCGAAACTGGCGAAACCTTCCGCAAGCGAGACGAAGCCATGCGAGCAATGGAAGCGTGGGCACGCAATCGCATTCGAACCGAGTGTGACGAACGTGCATCGCGCTCCACGGCTCGCGCAAACTGATCTTCTTAACCCTGACGGGGCATGCTCCCGTCGCGGGGCGTGCTTCGACAAATCTATGGAGCACATGAATATGTCCAAGCAAGTTACTCCGCAGCAACTCGCGGAAATTGTCACGAAACTGCTGACCGGAGATTCGGGCGAGGTGGATAGCCACGAATCGTTTAGCGGCTTCATGACCGATATCGCTAAGGTGGTTTGCGACTACTGTGGTGGTGAGGTAGTGACGGAGGCGGCGCCGCTGGACGATGTCTGGTACGTCCCGATCCGTGGCAATGAGTGTCTGCCGGATGCATTCGGCGGTATCTGGCGCGAATGCGATCCGGAAGGTCAGTTGTTCGACCAGCCGGAAGAATCAGGTCGGGACGTGGAAGCCAACCCCGCGCCGATTCGGACTGTGCCTGTCGGCGTCAGCCAGCGCAGCACGTTCGCGACCGATGGCTATCGCGATGCGAAGGCAGGGCTGCCAGCCAGCGCGCCGGCCGGAGACCCGGTCTGCGTCGTCGAGTACCTCACGGGTTATCGTGAGGCAAAGAGCGAGCTCGCCCAAGTCGAATTCGAGAAGTACGATTTCGGCGATGGTGTCTCTGTGCATGGGCACGATCTATGGGAAACCGGCGACGACGCCGATTTCACCAAGATCGCGTATCTTGAGTATCCGGAGGATGGCGAAGACACCGACCTGCACAAGGTGACGTTCCATGTTCGCTTCAACGCGAACGGAACTATCATCGAGGCGTATGCGCTGGAGGTCGCGTCTGGCAACCTGATCGGCGTCCGTGCGGTCCGCGAAGAATCGATCGCATCGGTCTAACGAGGTAGTTGACAACTACGCTTGTGTGTACCACGCCCGCCGCGGCTCCCTTTGGGGAGTCAGGCGGGCGTTTTCATTGGTGCGCCGGGATCCGTACTGGGCGAAAGCACTATCGCTTGGCGCCTGTTTCGGTAAGGCTCAGGGGAGTTGATCCCTCTACACTCTGAGGCTTCGGCCGCAGTCGTCGATGGCGGCGCGGGACCTGACAGGGAGAGATCTGATGGCCGTGTACGTCGACGATGCGGCAATCGTGTGGAAGGGGAAGCCGCGCTTTCATCTGTCTGCGGATTCGGTCGATGAACTGCATGGGTTCGCGCAGGCTGTCGGGATAAATCGGTGCTGGTATCACGCGGGCGCAAGACATCCGCACTACGACATCACCGAGCCGCAGCGGGCAACAGCCATTTCAAACGGCGCGATCGCCGTGTCGCAGCGGGAATTGATGCAGGTAGCACGGCGAATCAATCGAAATTCTGTTTCGGGTAACGCCCGGTAAGGACCATTCATGGATGTCACCACGATCGCGCTTCGTCTGTTCCAGAGCCAGGCGCAGATTCTCAAGGCTATCAATGGGAGCGCGATGTATGGGCATGAGCGGCTGATGGCCATGCTCAGTATGGGGGTCAAGGTGGCTGACTGGCTGGAGCACGATGCCGGGGGCATGCTTGCGTTAGACCATGCCGCAGAGGTGCGACGCAGCCTCCGCCAGTCCATCGAGATGACAAGCGAGAATCTCGAATGGATTCGGGAGACTCTTCGAGCCAATGGCCGGTGGACCTTGCCGGACGGTGATTTCATGCGAAAGCTGATGGCGGATATCGATTCGGTTTCGACCTTTCCGTCGCCGGGAGCCAATCCGGACATGGAGGTGCTGTTCAGGTTGGTCTGGGCGCAGGCGCTGACGATCGAGAAGCTGGATCATCTCGCTCGCGCTCTACAATCCGATGCACATGGGGAGCGTAAGCATCTCGTGCTCACGGCATTCCAAACGGCCGAGTGCATAGAAGGAAACTGCAGGCGGGCGCTCGAGGGCGCTCGCCTAGGCGATCAGAAGCGAAGCTGGGCAGGCAGCATCGACGCATTGCGCAATGTCTATGCGCGGGAGATTCCAACATTGCGCGAAGGGCTGGGGGCGACGCCGAGCGATACGGATCTGATCCTGATGCTTGCAGATTGCGTACGGGAGCCGACGGGAACCTCGGCCTGATAGTTCCTGTCAGGAAATTCGGCTATACTCAAACCCGATCCTTGATCCGGTAGCTGGCCGCACTCAGCCAAACAAGCCAGAAATGGCTTTCTTCACGCCGATTCGGCGCCATCCCTCGCGGGGCATTCTGCCCTGCGGGCCGTCTGCTCCGCCTTACCCAGGAGCAGAACATGTCCAACCCCGTTTTGATTTCCCGCGAACTGCTGCGGTCGCTGATCATCATGTCGAAGGATCAGGTGCAGGGTCACGTCGGCGCTTCCGGCGATCTCGGTCTTCCGGCAAGGAAGAGCGCGATTGCTGCAGCAGAAATTCTGTACGGCCAGTCGGAGATTGCATTCTCGGATCTCAACGTCTGCCCGAGAATCGCGACGAACCACATCATGCGCGAAACGAACGATCTCCTGCAGTCCCAGGGTGACAACAACCCCTGGTGCTACTGCGGGGAATACGAGTTCGGTTTCTTCCTGTCCGTCCCATCCGACGGGGCTGTTGAGGAGTTCGCGAGCCAGGGCTACCCGGTTCCGGCGGATCTTCAGGCCTTGTGGGCATGGGCGCGGGAACGCAGTTTCAGCTGGATCCAGCTCGACGCCGAGGGCTCAGATGTGGATGGACTGACGGCGTACGACTGGTAACCACGAAACGCAGGGGCTTGCGGGAGCGCTCGACATGAGTAAAGTCGAACGCGTTCGCAAGCCGTGTAAGCAACTTTTTCTTTGAGAGGAAAGTGATGAAGCAAGCAAACTTCGGGAAGGCTCTGGCAATCGCGTTCGCTCTGAGCGTGCCCATGACGGTCGTACATGCCGAAGGCTGCATGAAGGGCGCGGTCGCTGGCGCGGTGGTTGGCCACGTCGCCGGTCACCACGCGATTCTCGGTGCGATGGCAGGTTGCGCGGTCGGTCGCCACATGGCAAAGAAGGAGCGTGAGCAGCGCGCGATGCGTGAAGCACACTACAACACCAACCGTCAGTAGGGCACCTGATTCCGCGATCCGTAGTGTGACGCCGTCGGCACGAGACGTCAGTTTTTTTACCCGGAGGGGCGTATTCCCTTCGGGAGTGCGCTTCTCCTCTTTTCGACGAGGAGTAGCAAAATGCATGTTCAGTTGCAAGATGCGGCGGTTCAGGCTGCGATCATCGGGGGTTTTTTCACCCTGACATCGGCGGTGATCGCTGCGGTGGCCGCGGCGGTGATCGGCAAGCGGTTCGACAATCAGCGCAAGCTGAAGTTTCTGCTGGACCGCGCCGTCCGCGATCTCGCCTTCGCCCTTGCGGTCGAAGACGAGCATTGCGCGATGCATGTCCAGGAGCGCGGTGAGTCGTTCAAGAAACGCGTCCGGGACAAAGTCCGGGAATCCGGCCTGGAGTGGTCGGGTGATTTCACGCCGGGCCGGGCCCGACACATGATCGCGCGATACGCGCAACGAAGTAACGCAGAGTAATTTCGACCGGCTTGTGTCGGTAAGATGCCTGGGCGCCGCTGTATAGCGCCCAGGTATCACCCCTCAATCCAATACATCGCCCATCATGAATACTGCCGAGAAAATCCAGCAGCTTCTCGACTCACCCAGCACGTCGTACTGGTTGAAGACCGCGCTCCGGGCGCTGCTCGAACGCGACCCGCTGGATGCTGCCAGCGATGCCGAGGTGCTTGCCGAGGTGATGGGGGCACGGATGAACGAAATCCTGTCCCAAGCGCAACCGGGACGCGCGTGAGCTTGACAATACCGGTTGCTTCCTAGCTGGAAATCTGCGGTACACTATGACCTGATCCTTGATCCGGTAGCTAGACCGTCACCTAGCCAATGGCCGATCCGCCCGGATCATGGCCGTCATCGTTGGTCGTTCTGACCGGTTGCCGCTGGCAGCCAGATTTTCCCCACTTGGTTACCTCGACGTGCCTCCCATGCGGGAGAAGGGCGCATCAGCGTTCGGCATCGACAAGTAACCGTTTTTACCCACGCGGGTTGCAGTCTCCGCGAGGGGATTGCTCCTCGCATCTCTCAGGAGCATTGGCATGACTGTTTCTCAAACGACGTTCCCGCTGTACATCCGTTGCGCTCTCGAGGTCTTCTCGCTGTCGGGCGCACGCACGAAGGCCCGTTTGCGCGAGCTGCTGGACTTCTATTTCCGGTCCGCCGGCGAGCCGCTCGGTCGCGAGCGTTCCGCGGTGGAGGATACGGCGATGTCGTTCGCAAGTAGCTACTGGAATCTGGGGGCGGCAGAAGGTTTCTGATCGCTGTAACCAGACATCGAAGGTCACCAGTTTCACGGCCTCGATACTTCATCTATCCCCGCGGGAAACACTTCCCGCAGGGGAGTGTTCTCTCGCGTCAACCAGGAGAACACCATGTTTGACGAAATACTCGCGAAGATGGAAGCCGTCATCGCGATCCTGATGCAGAAGATCGCAGCAGGTCACGTATTGCAGTGCGGTTATAGCGGTGGGAAGGACTCGACATGCGTCGCACTGCTAATGATTGAGGCTGTGCGCCGTTCGAAGAAGGCCGGTGTTCCGCAAGCCCGGCACTATATCGCGACGTCGGACACACAAATAGAGAATCCTTCGCTCTCCAACCACCTCCACATCGCACTCGAAGAAATGAGTGCGTTCTGCGAGGACCACGAGTTGGACGTGGAGGTTCATGTCGCAAAACCTTCGCTCAGCGCGCAGTTCGTCGTTTCTCACATCGGTCGTGGAACGCTGATCCGCACACCGGAGAACGGCGTAAAAAAGGACAAGGCGAGCGGAGAAAGCAAGACTGCTCGCGCGTGCGCTTCCGATTGGAAATTGGTACCACTCGGTCGCCTTCGTGCATTGCTTGAGCGCGAAGCTGCTGGTTTCGGATACCGCGAAACCATTGTGCTGTTGGGGACGCGCTTTTCCGAGAGCCCAGTTCGATCTGCGCTGATGTCTGAGCGTCAGGAATCCCATCTGGAAGCAACGCGGCATAAGGATGGTTACCTGACTCTCTCGTGCATTGCCGACTGGGATCTCTCAGACGTGTGGGACATGGTGTCGATGTTTTCGGATGTGCGTTTCATTCCGTTTGCCTCGCCACTGTCGATTCGCACGATCCAGCGCATGATCGATCTCTACCGGGCCGGTAACGAAGGTACCTGTGGTGTGACGATCGGCGATGGGGGAAACAAGTCGGCGTGCGGCAGTCGATTCGGCTGCGCCTTTTGTTGCGTGACAGGTGAGCGCGACAAGTCAATGGAGTCGATGATCCAGGAAGCCGAGCACGCGCATCTGGCTGGTCTCAACCGATTCCGGAACTATCTGCTTGCAACGCAGTGGGACATGTCGAAGCGTGAGCTGGTCGGTCGCAAGATCAGTGCGGCCGGCTATACGAGAGTGCAACCCGACGTGTATTCGTACCAGCACCGAGTAGACTTGCTGAAGTATCTATTGACGCTCGATGTGCTGGAACAGGAACGTGCCGAGCAGCATCAGGCCAATCTTGCCGAAGGCGTGATCGAAGATACTGAAAGCAATCGTGAGTTGTGCGAGGTGCAGTTCCAGTTCGTGACGCCGCAGCAGATCGTGGCCGTCGACTTCTTTCTGTCGATGCATCACTATGCACCACATGCTTTTCCGGCCCTCTCTGTCTGGCACGACGTGTATACGCTGGGACGTCGCTATTATGTCCCGGTCGTCGAAACGAAGCCGAAGGTACCGATCCCGCTTCATGGATGGTACCGGGTGGGGAAGTACGATGCCGAGGCGCCGGTGGATGGTCTTCGGGACTACCTGGCCGAGCAGTGGAATCGCTATCTCCATCCCGACCGCGTTTCCTCGTACGCCGTGACCACCAATGGTGAGCGCGTCGCGTATTTCGAGGAATGCGATTTGATGGAGGTCGACGCGGAAGAGGCTTGTGCGTTTGTGACCTGTACGTTTGATACCCGTTTCATGCTGGAGAGCCAGGTGTACCCCGCAATGTATTCAGCCCGTTTCTGGCTGAATGAAGGGATTCTCAAGCTGCCGGCGGGAATGGCTCAACGCTATCAGGAGATGGCCAAGCGCGGGCAGTACTTCGCCCGCTTGGCAGAGCGGCTGAACCTGACGCCTCGCGAACTGGATGATCACCTCATCCGCAACGCGATCAGCGACAAGGAGCACGATGCGCTGCTGAACGACGAGAAGAACGATATCTGGGATCTCCAGATGAACCTGTTCGGCGAAGCTGCCTGATCGATCGAAACCCGCCCATCCGATTCGGATGCGGCGGGCTTTTTTTTGGGACGGAGAAGCGGTCAGGCGGCCGCGTCCTTCAGCTTCTTGAGCGCGCGAGCCTTGATCCGCACGGTCGCTGGCTTGGCCGGGAACCAGCGTTCTTCACCCGTGAACGGATCCTTGCCGAAACGTTTCTTTTTAGCCGGAACCTGCTGGACCGTAATCTTCAACAGACCGGACAAGGTGAATTCGCCGGCGCCCTTCTTGTGCACGGTGCCGAGGATGGTCGACTCAAGCGCCGCGAGTGTCGCTTTCGCGACCTTCGGTTCGACGCCGGCCTGTTGTGCGACGTACGCGGCAAGCGATGCCTTCGTGAACTTTTCCTTCACCGGGCCGGCCGGTTTCGCGGCGGGTTTCGCCCCGTTGGTTGCCACGGATGTCTTCTTCGCGACTTTTTTTGCGGTTGCCATTCTGGAGGGTTCTCCTGTCGTTGAGATGCGGTCGGGCGAAATGCCCGCGCGAATTGATTCTAGCGCCGGAGAATTCGCAATCCACCTCTACAGTCACTTATTTTTGAACGGGACGTTGTTCACAAACATCGAATTTTCCAGGGAGGATTGATGAAGGAGCCAACGAGTAGTGACTGCCGTGCGAAAATAGTTTCCGGATAGGAAGTAAATGGAAGGCGCGACACGCCCCCTAGAATCAGATTGGTCGGGCAGTACGATTCACGCATCAACCGGGGGAAAACCCAAAGGACCATCCATGAAAAAAGTGCTCGTCTATCTCGCCGTGGCCACCGCGCCGATGTTTGCTCACGCTGGCCTGCTCGACTCGGCGCTCGAGGACATTGGCGTCTGGCACCACTCTGACACGTCTTCGCAGTCGGCCAGTAAGTTCGGCCCGAACGATGGCCACGAATACAGGAGGCCGTATTCGCATGAGCACGGCGGCGTCCGCAAGGCCGGCTACGGCCGGAGTGGCGACGATAACGGGAACGAGGACCAGGCGGCGCGCAATGCGCCTCATCATCGCCCCGTGATGTACCAGGCGGCCGGTACGGTAGAGCTCGGCTTCTCGCCGAACCGCGGTGCAATGGACGTCGTGATCGACGTGATCAACAGTTCCACCAGCACTCTGGATGTCGCGGCCTACGAGTTCACGAACAAGCGCTACGAGAACGCGGTGCTTGCGGCGATTCGGCGCGGTGTGAACGTGCGCATCGTGGTCGACGCGAAGGAAAACCTCAACAATCCGAAGTCGATCGCCGGTCCGTTGGCGCAGGCCGGCGCGAAAGTGCGCTATGTCGACGACGCGCCGCTCATGCACGACAAGTACACGATCGCCGACCGCGACACCGCGGAAACGGGCTCGCTGAATTATACGGTCCGTGCCGAGAAGTACAGCCACGAGAACGCACGCGCAGACTGGCACAACCGAGAGGTCGCTGCGTATTACGAATCCGACTTTGAATATATGTGGCAAAACGCGCACCCGTGGCGCTGATCGGCATGTGCGTGGTGTTCCGACAGCAGGTCGAGCGGACGTCCCGAGTCGGGTGGGCGAACGCATGAGAAAGGCGCTGAAGGCTTACCAACCGGCCCCTTCAGCGTCGCCCCAAGGATCAAAAGCGAGTCAGTCAGCACACTTCCTGTCAGGAATTTAACTCGTGCTATAGTGGCTGCTGATCCAACGGTAGCTGGACCGAATCCAGCCTAAGTGGCCTCTGCGGAGGGCACTGTCTACTTTACCGCTTGCCGGTAACTATCAATTCAACCCATGTGGGGCTCGCAGCCCGGCATGGGCGCTTGCTCCACGACACCTTAGGAGCAAGAAAATGACCCACGCGAAGATCGGCTTCGGAACGGACGTTACAGACACATTCCGCGCGGCTGCTGAACAGGCGGCCGGTGCGTTTTGGCTGCAAGTCACAATTGGCTTTCCCGAAGTCACCACTGGCGATTCGCTTTTGTCCGGGGAGGACGAGGGCGCCATGTATCTCTGGCTGACAGGCAAGGTCGGTGACTATCCTCAAAACGAGTGCATCGACAAGGCTCCCTCTTGTGTCGAGGCCGCTCGCGTCGATTCGGTTGTCGAAACAAGTCTGCAGGCCGCCGCGGCGGTGCTCAAGCAATCCAATCCCGAGTTGACAGAGGTTCCCGATTCGGTGCGATCGCTACTGGCGAGTTGTGTTCGCCATCAACTTCGCTGGAACTATCCGAGCGGTGGCGAGGTTGCTGGGCACAAGCCAGCTCTCCAAGCCAAGGGTTTCCAGGTTGAAGGATCGGGCGAATCCAATACGGAATCCGATCGTCCTGCGAATGAGTTTGCCGATACCGGCGGACTGAATTCGAGTGGTGATCAGTCACGGCCTTGCGGTGTGTCATCCGAGCCGCTGGTTCGCGATCGTGTCGATATGGCGACCTGGAAGGATCTGGATCCCGAAGTCGCTGATCTCCCTGTCAGTACGCACGTAGGTGGCGTCGTGTCCGAGCTGCTCACGCAGTTGCAGGGCATCATCCAGACACAAACGGAAATGGAGTCCGAGTTCATCCAGCAGTTGAAGGAAATCGGCCGGCGCCAGTCCGAAATCTGGTTGTTCGGCTAACCGCCGACGAAGAACCACGCTTTCGCGTGGTGGCTCATGAGTTCAGTCAAGTCAGTTTGCGAGTCACGCCCGCCATCCCATCGTATGGGACGGCGGGCTTTTTTTTTGAGGATGGCGGCATCCAAAACTGTCTGGAAGCCCTTGTTTTCACGCACGGCCGCTTCAGAATCGACGCATGGACATTCAGTTTTCCCCCGAACGCCAGCACCCTGTCAGGCCAGCCGCAGACAGTAGCCGAGAGCAGGGTGCTACACGGCGTCAGCCGATCTCCTCGGCGCATAAAAAGGTCTTCAAGATTGAGGATCGAACATTGACGGCTCGCGTGCATACGCCGACATGGGCGGCCCTGGGTTGGCCGCTCCATGTTGCAGTCACACTCGACCTTGGCGAGATGAAGGTGTTCCGCTCGTCCGTGAGGCTTGGTGATGCGACAGTTGACGATTTCGATGCTATTTGCTCGACAGTGCGGCTGGTGCCGTGCTGCAAGTGCGGGACGGTCACGTATGGTGCTGCAGCTTACGAGGGGGCTGGAGACGAAGTGTGCATGCTATGCATCTGCAAGGATGCGATAGACCCTGGTTTGCTGATGGGATTGCGGCCCATCGACCAAAAGGAATACGACAAACGGTTGCTGGCTAGGATCACCGCCAACAATCGTAAAGAATCGGGAGAAGCCAGTGAGCGATAGAAATCATCTAAAAGGGCGGCGCCGTCCCGAGAGCGAGCCGGGCCAAGACGACGATGCGTTCCGGAAGGGCGTGCGCGTCGAGTTCAGGGCATATTTCAGTGGCGTCGAAGCCGGCACGCGTGGAGTGATTCGGCGGGTCGATGAATACCGGATCTCGGTCGAAGTCGGTGATCGCCGCGTCAACGTACCGCCCAAGCTGAAGCACGACGTGCTGCGTGCCGTCGATGAGAGCGAAAGCTCGCAGACCACGGTCGTCATGTCGCTGCGATGCCCAGCGTGCATGGCGTGGCACGTCGATTCGCCGGGTTGTGAGCCGGGCCCGCACAAGACGCACCGTTGCCGCGTGTGCGATTACGAGTGGACACCGCGCGAGTTTGCGACGCATGGAACCGACGCGGCTTCGTACAGTGACGTTCTCCTGGCGCGTGTGATTCGCAAGACGCTTGACAAGGTTGCGCCAGACGAAGGTCTCGAAGTACAGGAGCAGGACGTCGAGATGTTCCGTACCTTCCTCGACCTGCTGGAGGAGGAGGCTCATCTTCGAATGCGAGCGCGAATCGACGGATTGTGCGACGCATCGCGTATCATCGACGCCGTCGTACAGCACAATGAAAGCCAGTCAGCGGTGATGCTGGCCGAGGCGGCCTTGCTGTTCAAAAGCGCGATCGCAAGAAACCGTCAAGGCAAGCCTGCGATTCTCCGGCCGGGTGAGGTCGATGACGTGCAGCATACGGATGCAGGCGGCAAGGAGACTTCGGAGGATGGCGACGGTGCTTTTTGATTTGAGCGACAAGGACGCCGCGGCGGGCAGCGACTCGTGCGGGCCGGCCCTGGCCGGTCGCGAAAAGCCCCTGGCCCGCATGCCCCGCGCGGAGGCAGCCGCACAGCACTCGCACGTCAGCCCATATGATGCGCTGACTGCGGCGTTGCTCAATCTCTACCAAGAAGTCTGCTCGAGCAATCGGAAGCGGATGCGACGCGGCGCCGCCCCGGAGCACGCTGTCTCGGTCGCGGCCATCGAGCGAGTGCTGGTTCCCGATCTGTTGTCTGAGGCCATTACGCTCGAAGCCGGGTGCCGCGTGCGCGTCAGAATGGATGTGACTTTCAAGCCGCGATCTGCGTTGAACGCTTCGCGTGGTCGACTCGGTACCGTGCTCACCGTTGCCGAAGACGGAGAGGTAACCGTCAAGCTCGATCCGACGGGCGACCGAACTGCGGACGTGCTCAAGTACCAGCGGCTCGCGCTGCTTCCTGTCGTGGACGTCAACGGTGATGTGCTGCGCGCGGCGGATGCGATTCGCCCGAGCGAGACACAGATGATGGCCATGATGCAGGCGTTGATTGCCGAACTTGGTGCGGGTCGCGTAAATCCTGACATGGCGCG
>NZ_JAHACR010000284.1 GCF_018375725.1 Burkholderia sp.
ACGCCTTCAGCTCGGCGGCCGACAGCGTCTGCTGCAGGATCACGAGCACGAGCAGCGCGCACAGCTGGCCGCCGATCAACGTCACGTACTGGAACGATGCGAAGAAGCCGCGCCGCCCCTTCAGCGCGACTTCACTCATATAGGTCGCGCTCGTGCCGTATTCGCCCCCGACCGACAGACCCTGGAACAGGCGCGCCACCAGCAGCAGCACCGGCGCAAGCGCGCCGATCTGCGCGTAGGTCGGCAGCGCCGCGATCACGAGCGAGCCGCCGCACATCATCAGCACCGAGATCATCATCGCCGCGCGCCGGCCGTGCTTGTCGGCGATGCGGCCAAACAGCCAGCCGCCGATCGGGCGCATCAGGAAGCCCGCCGCGAACACGCCGGCGGTATTCAGCAGCTGCGTGGTCGTATTGCCGCTCGGAAAGAACGCGGGCGCGAAATACAGCGCGCAGAACGAATAGATGTAGAAATCGAACCACTCGACGAGGTTGCCCGAAGAGGCGCCGACGATGGCGAACACGCGACGCCGGGTATCCTGCGCGGACATCACGGCTTGGTCGGTCTGAACGTCCATGGGTAGGTCTGTTCCTTTTAGTGCTTTTTTGGCTTGGCGGTCGGCATGGCGCCGCCGCTGACGGACGCGCATGGCACCGGTTCCGGCGCACGGCGTTATCGGATTTTAGCCAAATGTAATGTAAGAGACTGTCCGGGTTCGTCCGGATGTAGAAAAATTTTCTCCCGTCAACCATTCGTCATGTGAAAACGCCAGCCGCAGGCTGGCGTCCGATGCAAACCGCCCGTCACGTCAGAGGCGCAACTCGGGCGGCGTATAGCGGCACTCGTAGCGCTTGCGCACGGTGCCCGCCTCGTCGACGCTTTCAAGATAGACGTCGAACTGCCACAACCGCGCCATATGCTTGAGCACCTCGTCGCTGTCGTTCGCCAGATGCCGGTTGTCGGTCATGAAGTGGCGTAGCGTCAGACTGCGGTCGCCGCGCGTGTTGACCGACCAGACCTGGATGTTCGGTTCCCGATGATGGATGTCGTACTGTCTCGACAATGCCTGCCGCACGTACTGATAACCGCTGTCGTCGTGGATCGCCGACACCTCGAGCGCATCGCGCATATCGTCGTCGAGCACCGAGAAGAGCCGCATCTCGCGAATCAGGTGCGGCGACAGGTACTGCGCGATAAAGCTTTCGTCCTTGAAGTTGCGCATGGCGTAATGCAGCGCCGGCAGCCACGGGCTGCCGGCCAGCTCGGGGAACCACTTGTAGTCCTCGTCGGTGGGCGATTCGCAGACCCGCCGGATGTCGCTCATCATCGAAAAACCGAGCGCATACGGATTGATCCCGCTGTAATACGGTTTCGTCACGGGCGGCTGGTAAATCACGTTGCTGTGCGAATGGAGGAACTCCATCATGAAGCCGTCCGCCAGCTTGCCCTGGTTGTAGAGCGTGTTCAGCAGCGTGTAATGCCAGAACGTCGCCCAGCCTTCGTTCATCACCTGCGTCTGCCGCTGCGGGTAGAAATACTGGCCGATCTTGCGCACGATGCGGATCACTTCCCGCTCCCACGGTTCGAGCAGCGGCGCATTCTTTTCGGCGAAATACAGCAGGTTTTCCTGCGGTTCGGGCGGATAGCGGTCTTCCTGCTCTTCGGCGAGCGCGTGCTTCTTCGCCGGCAGCGTGCGCCACAGCTCGTTGACCTGCGACTGCAAATACGCCTCGCGCTCGCGCCGCAATGCCGATTCCTTCGACAGCGACGGCTTTTGCGGCCGCTTGTAGCGGTCGACGCCATAGTTCATCAGCGCATGGCACGAGTCGAGCAGTTCCTCGACGCGATCGAGACCGTAGCGCTCCTCGCACTCGGCGACATAGTTCTTCGCGTAGACGAGATAGTCGATGATCGCGTGCGCATCGGTCCACAGCCGGAACAGGTAATTGCCCTTGAAGAACGAGTTGTGACCGTACGCGGCGTGCGCGATGACGAGCGCCTGCATCGTCATCGTGTTCTCTTCCATCAGATACGCGATGCAGGGATTCGAGTTGATGACGATCTCGTAGGCCAGCCCCATCTGGCCACGCCGGTAGCTCTTTTCGGTCGACAGGAAGTGCTTGCCGAACGACCAGTGCCGGTAGTTCACCGGCATGCCGACCGACGCGTAGGCGTCCATCATCTGCTCGGCGCTGATCAGCTCCAGCTGGATCGGATAGATATCGAGTTCGTACTGCTCGGCGACCTGCGCGATGTGCGTGTCGTATTCCTCGAGCAGCTCGAAAGTCCAGTCGGACGGGCACGGCAACGGCTTTCGTTCGGCAATGTTCATACGCGCTTCCTTCTGCCCGGCACCGGGCAAGTCGGCAGGCGGCTCCGACACGTCGGCCCGGCCGCGTTGCTGCGTCGCGGCACGACCGGCAGTGTCGTCGCCCGATCGACGCGGCTCGTAGCCGCGCGATTCGCTGTGCAGATGGCGGCTCGTCATGACGTTTCCACCTGCTTTTCGAACAATTCGCGAAACACCGGGTAGATATCGGCAGCCGATTCCACCTTTTTCATCGCGAGATGCGGTTGCGACTGCATCAGCTGCGCGTATTCCAGCCAGAGATTCTGTTCTTCCGGCGCAACCTGGATATAGGCGAAGTAACGCGTCTTCGTGAGGATATCCTCTTCCAGGATTTTGCGACACTTCGGCGAGTCGTCCGTCCAGTTGTCGCCGTCCGACGCCTGCGCGCCGTAGATGTTCCATTCGGTCGGCGAGTAGCGCTCGTTCATCACCTTGCGCATCAGTTCGAGGGCGCTCGACACGACCGTGCCGCCGCTCTCCGTCGAATGGAAGAAGGTGTCCTCGTCGACTTCCTCCGCGCGCGTGTGGTGGCGGATGAACACCACCTCGATACGCTCGTAGTTGCGCTTGAGGAACAGGTACAACAGGATGAAGAAGCGCTTGGCGAGATCCTTGCGCTGCTCGTCCATCGAGCCGGAGACGTCCATCAGGCAGAACATCACGGCCTGGCTCGACGGCTGCGGCTGCTTCACGCGGTTGATGTAGCGCAGATCGAACGGATCGATGAACGGGATGCGCCAGATGCGCCCCTTCAGGTGATGAATCTGATCCTCGAGCGCCGCGATCTCCGCGCAGCGGTCTTCGGGATCGTTCTTCAGCGCTTCGAGCTGCGTTTCCAGCTCGCGCAGCGCGTTGACGAGCGGCGAACCCAGCGCAATGCGGCGCCCGAGCGCACTCCGCAGCGAGCGGACGACGTCGATATTGTTCGGCGTGCCTTCGGCCGCCCAGCCCGCGCGCACGTTTTTCCAGCTCGGCACCGTCAGCAGATGCGTCTTGACGAGGCGCGGCAGTTCGAGATCGTCGAAGAAGTACTGCATGAATTCATCGCGGGACAGCTCGAACACGAAGTCGTCCTGCCCTTCGCCCTCGTTGCTGGCCTGGCTTCCGCCGCCGCCCGAGCCGCCCTGCGGACGCGGAATCTTGTCGCCGCGCACGTAGTCCTCGTTGCCGGGATGCACGAACTCGCGGCGCCCGCCGGGGCCGTGCCGGAAAGTCGGCTCGGCGATGTCCTTGCGCGGGATCGTGATGCTCTGCGTGCTCTGGATATCCTTGATGCTACGGTCGCGCACCGCGTCCGAAACGGCGCGACGGATATAGTTCTTGACGCGACGCAAAAAGCGTTCGCGGTTGGCAATGCTCTTGTTCTTGCCGGCCAGCCTGCGGTCGATGATTTGATGAAGCACGCCCGGTCTCCCGCTCGAATGTCGATATGCCGGGGCGCCCGCCGCGCATGCCGTGTCCCGTCATGCGAGCCGGCGCCTCTCAGGGTGACGCCCGTGCGGCTCGCCGCACGGGTGCTGCACGACGCGCGTCATGACGACTTGCGTACGCGCAGGTACCAGTCGCAAAGCAGCCGAACCTGCTTCGGCGTATAGCCCTTCGCGACCATCCGGTTCACAAAGTCCTCATGCTTGCGCTGCTCCTCCGCCGAGCCCTTCGCGTTGAACGAAATGACCGGCAACAATTCCTCGGTATTCGAGAACATCTTCTTCTCGATCACGACACGCAGCTTCTCGTAGCTCGTCCATACCGGGTTCTTGCCCGCATTCGCCGCGCGCGCGCGCAGGACGAAGTTCACGATCTCGTTGCGGAAATCCTTCGGATTGCTGATGCCGGCCGGCTTCTCGATCTTCTCGAGCTCCGCGTTCAGCGCGGCGCGGTCGAAGCTCTCGCCCGTGTCGTGGTCGCGGAACTCCTGATCCTGGATCCAGAAGTCCGCATACGTGACGTAGCGATCGAAGATGTTCTGGCCGTACTCCGAATACGACTCCAGATAGGCGGTCTGGATTTCCTTGCCGATGAACTCCGCATAGCGCGATGCGAGCACGTCCTTTACGTACGACAGGAATTTCTGCTCGGTTTCCGGCGGAAACTGCTCGCGCTCGATCTGCTGTTCGAGCACGTACATCAGGTGCACCGGATTCGCCGCCACTTCCGTCGAGTCGAAGTTGAACACGCGCGACAGGATCTTGAACGCGAAGCGTGTCGACACGCCCGTCATGCCCTCGTCGACGCCCGCGAAATCGCGATACTCCTGATACGACTTCGCTTTCGGGTCGGTGTCCTTCAGGTTCTCGCCGTCGTACACCTGCATCTTCGAGAACAGGCTCGAATTCTCCGGCTCGTGCAGGCGCGTGAGCACGGAGAACTGCGCCATCATCTTCAGCGTGCCGGGCGCGCACACGGCTTCGGCCAGCGACGAGTTGCGGATCAGCTTCTCGTAGATCTTGATCTCTTCGGACGAGCGCAGGCAGTACGGCACCTTCACGACGAAGATCCGGTCGAGCAGCGCCTCGTTGTTGCGATTGTTCTTGAATGCCTTCCATTCGGACTCGTTCGAGTGAGCGAGGATGATGCCGTCGAACGGAATCGCGCCGAACCCTTCGGTGCCTTTGAAGTTGCCTTCCTGGGTCGCCGTCAGCAACGGGTGCAGCACCTTGATCGGCGCCTTGAACATCTCGACGAATTCAAGCAGGCCCTGGTTCGCGAGACACAGGCCGCCGGAGTAGCTGTATGCATCCGCATCGTCCTGCGCGTATTGCTCGAGCTTGCGGATATCGACCTTGCCGACGAGCGATGAAATATCCTGGTTGTTCTCGTCGCCCGGTTCGGTCTTGGCGATGCCGATCTGCCGCAGGATCGACGGATAGCGGCGCACGACGCGGAACTGGCGGATGTCGCCGTTGTACTCGTGCAGGCGCTTCACCGCCCACGGACTCAGGATGCATTTCAGGTAGCGGCGCGGGATGCCGTACTGTTCCTCGAGAATCGGGCCGTCCTCGTCGTAGTCGAACAGCCCGAGCGGCGATTCGTTGACGGGCGACCCCTTCAGCGCATA
>NZ_JAHACR010000285.1 GCF_018375725.1 Burkholderia sp.
GCGGCCGCGCGGCTTGCCGCCGCTTGCCGCGCGTGCGCTGCTCGACCGGGAGGCGCTCAGGCGTCTGGTCACAATGAACCGCGATATCTTCATCCGAACGCTGTGCCTGCTGACCGCATTCGGCTGGTTCGCGCATCTCGGCGCACGGCAAGGCGACGCCACGCTCGCCGCCAACGCATTGCTGCTGAATCTGCAGACCTTCATGGCCTACAGTCTCGACGGCTTCGCGCATGCCGCAGAAACGCTGGTCGGCGCAGCGGCCGGAGCACGCGACCGCGCCGCCTTCCGGCAAGCCGTGCGCATCACATTGTTGTGGTCGGCACTCGGCGCACTGATGTTCGCACTCGTGTACTGGATCGCGGGCGACTGGATCGTCGTGCAGTTGACCGATCAGGCCGCGATCCGCGAGGTCGCGATCCGTTATCTGCCCTGGGCGGCGATTTCGCCGATCGTTTCGGTGTGGGGATTCCTGCTCGATGGCGTGTTCATCGGCGCCACGCAGACCCGCTCGTTGATGCGGGCGATGGTCGCATCGTTCACGGTGTTCGTCGCCGCGACGCTCGTTCTCGTCGATGCGTTGGGCAACAACGGCCTCTGGCTCGCGCTCCTGCTGTTCATGGCCGCACGCGGCGCGACACTCGCACGCTACCTGCCGGAACTGTCCGCGCAGATCGGCGCAGACGCGCGGACAACCGCCCCCGCATCCGCCACATGAGCATCGAGGCTCACTTCGCGCCGGCGGGTGGCTCGGTCAGCATCGACGGCGGCGTCATGTCGGTCGGCACGCCGTGGTAGTCGGATGGATCCTCGGGCGGATGGCCGCGGCGCGCCAGTTTCGGATCGCCGGCACAGCCGGCGAGGATCGATGCAGCCAGCACAGCCAGCATGAAGCGGTTCATCAAGTCTTGCTCCGGAAAAAGAAATCGCGCGTCGAATGCGCGATCGGGTCGGGCCGAGTCTGGCGGTATTCCGATTTCGAAATGGCGCCGCGCATGTCCTACTATGTACTGCATGGCGCTATGCCGTTGAAAGGAGGCTGCCATGTCGTCTGAGGAAATTGCCGGCCTGATCGGCCTGTTTATTGGCCTGATGGTGCTGCTTGCCCTCTCGATCTTCGAGTCGCGCGAATACAAGCGCTCCCACGATGGCGAGGGCATGATCCACCACTGGCTGGCGGAACATCACCTGCTCGACTGGCGGCGCAAGCACTAAGCCGGCCACGCCGCCGCTCCCGTCCAGCGCCGCGCCGAACCGCGGCCGTCTCCGCGCCCCTCGGACGGGCGCGGGCGGGCGGCTGTTTTGCGCACAATCACGGGGCCATGGCCCTGCCCTTTTCCCTTCGCGACACAAACGAACGCCGCCGTGCGGCAAGCATCCGCACGGCGGCGCAGCGCGTGTCGACCGGTACGCGGCTCAGCCGAGGAAGTGACGGGCGTAGCGCGCGTTGATATCCGACAGACGGAACAGCGTCAGGAAGTCGGCGCAGTTGAAATCCGGATCCCATGCGGGCGCCCCGCAAATCTTCGCGCCGAGGCGCAGATAGCCCTTGATGAGCGGCGGCGGTGCGACGACGGTGCCCGTCTGCAACTCTTCGACCGGCAACGGCGTGTGCGGGAACGCGCGATATTCCGGCGCTGTCAGCGCATTCGCCGACAGCGACTGATACAGGTTCGCGGCGTAGTGACCGCCGTCGGCCATCGACACGCTCGCGCAACCGAGCATCGTCTCGTAGCCGTTCTGCATCATGTATGCGCCAAGGCCGCCCCAGAGCGCCATGATGACTGCGCCGCTGCGATAGTCCTGATGCACGCACGAGCGGCCGACCTCGACCATCTTGCTGCGCAGGTGCGTCAGGCGCGACAGATCGAACTCGCCTTCCGCGTAGAGACGACCGACACGGGCGGCCTGATGCGGCGGCAGCACGCGATACGTGCCGACGACCTTGAGCGTGTCGAGATCGCGCACCAGCAGATGATCGCAATAGGCGTCGAACGGATCCACGTCGAGACCGGATGGACCGCTGACCTGCGCACCCATCTCTTCGGCGAACACGCTGAAGCGCAGGCGCTGAGCTTCACGCAATTCGTCTTCGGTGCGTGCCCACGCGGCGCGCAGACGAAACTCCGACGTGACGGTTTCGGCGGCCCGTGGCAGCTTGCGCCGAGCCGATTCGAGGGAGAGCGAGGCAAAGGGGAGCGTAGGCGTCGGCAGTTCTCGCATTAGGCTTTCCTGGTCGTATGAAAAAAGACGACATGCACGCCAATGTAGTAACCGGCCATGACCGCTACGTGGCAAAACCGTGTCTTTTCAATGACGTGTCGCCGAATTGACTTTAGCAGAAAGCCTGAGAACGCGTCCGATGGTCAGACGAATGCCGATCAGGCGAGATCCGGCGAAAGCGCCGCGCGCAACACCGCCTGCCGATCGCCGTTCCGCGTACGGCTCGCGAGCCATACGATGCCGCCCTTCTTCACGGTCCAGCTGTCATCGACACCGGCAATCAGACGCGCGGCGACGCTGCCGAGCGTCGGCTGATGCCCGACGATCACGACGGTCGGCGCAATACCGTCCGGCCAGCCGGCGGCGGCCAGCACGTCGTCGACGTCTCCGCCCGGCGCCAGCGCATCGACGCTTCGATACTGATCGGTCAGCGCCTCGACGGTCTGTACGGTGCGCACCGCGGGACTCACGAGGATCACGCTGTTCTGCTCCAGCCGGTTGCGCAGCCATTTCGCCATCGTCTGCGCCTCCTTGCGCCCGCGCGCGGTCAACTGGCGCGCGAGGTCGTTCGCCGCATAGTCCTCCGCCTCGGCATGGCGCCACAAAATCAGATTCATCATGGCCGTCTCCTTTTTCATCACGTGTTTTCACAGAATGTAATTGACCGTGACTGATATTAGACGATAGAATTGAAAATTCTTCGGAGCGTAGCGCAGCCTGGTAGCGCATCTGATTTGGGATCAGAGGGTCGTAGGTTCGAATCCTATCGCTCCGACCAGTAAAATCAAGGGGTTACGGTTAATCACCGTAGCCCCTTTCGCTTTTCTGGATCCTTGACCCCAACATTGACCCCAACGGACTAGAAGTTTGTTGCCCCCGTTGCAATCAATTGCAAGGATCGCATCCCTTCGTGTCAAACTGACTAGCACCACTCTCCCAGCGCACCGTTCGGCCCAAACCACTCGACGGATGCCATTTGCAATTGATTGCAAATACAGCACCTGTACAGCCCAGGACACGAGCCAGAGACAATTTCCCCCTCGGCCACCCGCGATATACCTGCGCTGTCTGTCACGACAACTCATGCAGCATGTTAGCCAACTTACGCGCTGACGCGTCGGCGGCCCACTATTTCGTCGTGAATGTAAGCCAGCATCACTTCACCGCGCGCGATGCGCGGAGCGTGATCGTCTGTAATAGGCTGCGGTAGGTACCGCCCGCCAAACTCACCGTAAGACCGAGAATGCATCCGGGTGTACGCCCGTGCCGACCTTGAAAGCGTTATCCGCCCAGTCTTTTATCTCCGCGCCGCTGAACTTGCTCGTCAGCCAGCCATAGTCATAGTCGAATGGGCCATCTTCGACCAACCACTGACGGGTCATCTCGTACATGGACACCCAAATGTAGAAATCGTCCAAGAGACGTTGGAGCGTCTTCTCGTCCTTGCCGGGCACCAGTCGAGGATAGACATCCCTGTCGGCACGATCCAGGAACAGCGCCTGATGCTCACTGAACAGGGAGCGGACAGTTTCGCTGTCCAGCGCTTGTCGGTAGCTGGTTAGGCACATACCTGGCCAGCAGAAAAACTGGGGCGCCGTCAGTTTGTCGCGCTGCACGCGAGTGAAGCGCCCGAGCAGCACTCGTATGGGAAAATTTCCTTCGCGGTATTCGAAGGTCCTGTCCTCTTCCATCAGTTGGATCCACGCCGGATGCGTTTCGGCGTATCGTGAAACGGCTTCGGCGAACTGCCTTGGGCTAGGGCTCAGCAACAGGTCGCTTAACCGTTGACTGACCTCCCAATACTCCTCAGCGCTATAGGTTTGGATAGAGCGTTTAAAGCCCCGCCCTTCCTCCTTAGCCAATCGACAAAGAAAAATGAACCTCCAGCCCGGGTCAGTCGACCAAATGAGGGAAGAGGGGTCCGTCATTGGTAAGAACAGTCCCTCCGAGGGAGAAAGCGCGACATCGCATATGAGGAGGAAGAGCCCTACGATAGGGTCATCAACGGTTGCCGGCCACCCCTCCTCCGCGAAATCCAAGAAGGTTTCGAAAGCGCGGACATAGACGCCGTCGAGCATTCCGCGCTTGCGAAAGTCGTCCCAGGAAAGGTAGCCGCCGCTTGCCCCATAGAGATATTGAATCTGTGAGAAGCGCGCCTGCCCTTCGAGAATTTCCAACAGACCCAGCGGTGGGATTTCGATAGGTGATCCGAAATAGAACCCTTCGGCCTTACTCTCGCGCAGGGCCTCCATATCGGCCTCCCAGTCACGCGGGTGAGGGAGCGCTTCGTAGTTTGGGTCCACCGTGGCGCCGATGAGCCAACTCGCAGCGCCAATCGCCATGCGATAGGAATGACCGACGCTCTCGAAATACGGATGCTCAGCAACACGCTTTACCAACCCTACCGGATTGATGACAAGCTTTTGGAAGAAGTCGAGATCGTGCCAGTTGTTGAGGACAAGGTTGAGTGCCCCGTCCGGCTGCTCAGCATCGCTCAGCTTCTCTGCGAGCCTCAATAGAGGCTTGACTGGTCCATGCGTTGCAAGGACATCGTCTAGCCACTTCCGGTTCATATGCGCATGGGCGGGCTGCAAGAAGCTCAGCATGAGTCCGGCGCTTGTTCCTACGTGCTGCCACCAGTGGATCGTTTCGTGGAGGTAGGTCGAAAAGGCTTGCGCCACATCCCAGAAATCGCATTCGCGCATGGAGATCTCGCCGCCCTGCGCCTCTAGGACTTTGTGA
Organism: Burkholderia sp.; assembly: GCF_018375725.1. Taxonomy (GTDB): domain Bacteria; phylum Pseudomonadota; class Gammaproteobacteria; order Burkholderiales; family Burkholderiaceae; genus Burkholderia. Next base: position 4,963 of record NZ_JAHACR010000285.1, read on the forward strand.
AGGTCTGGTCGTAGGCGAACCACGAAGTCCAGAGTATTGTAGGACCCTTTCGCTTCGAGACTGCGATTCCCGTGCGCGCTTGCAAGCGCGGCTTTCTCATCGTCCGACTCGACGAACACACCATCCAGATTCACCGAATACCTCCGAGCACCTCAGGTACGTGACAGTATAGCGGCGCTGCTGCGACGCCAAACGACGCATCCTACTTCTGCCTTGGGCCTGCTTCTGATATTTGGCCAGCACAGTCACCGGCTGCTCTCAGCAGGAGCCGTCAATCAAGAAAAATCTGACCGGCGGCTTTTCGCCGGCTGTCTCCTTGAATCGACCAGATTTCTATAGCCACCTACGAGCCTGACAGACTGGCCTGTCGTTCGAACTCTACCGGAGAGACGCCACCATTAGAACTATGGCGTCGC
>NZ_JAHACR010000286.1 GCF_018375725.1 Burkholderia sp.
GCTCGCCCGCACGGGCCGCTTCGACCGCCGCGTTCAGCGCGAGGATGTTGGTCTGGAACGCGATGCTCTCGATGATGCCCGTGATATCGGCGATTTTCGACGAGCGCTGACCGATCTCGGTCATCGTGTCGACGACGCGCCCGACTACATCGCTGCCGCGCAGCGCGACCTCCGAGGCGTTCGCAGCCAGCGAGCTGGCCTGCTGCGCGTTTTCCGCATTGAGCCGCACCGTCGACGTGAACTCCTCCATTGTCGCGGCCGTTTCCTGCAGCGACGCCGCCTGTTCCTCGGTGCGCTGGCTCAGGTCGAGGTTGCCCGACGCGATCTCGCCGACAGCGGTTCCGATGCTGGTCGACGAATCGCGCACACGGCTCACGATGTCGATGAGCCGCGCATTCATCGTATGCAATGCGTCGAGCAGGTCGCGCGTCTCGTCATTGCCGGTCACCTCGATGCGGCTGCCGAGATCGCCTTCGGCGACCGTGCGTGCGACGCCGACCGCCGTGCCGATCGGCGAGGTGATCATGCGCGTGATCCACAGCCCGCCCCCGACGGCGACGATGACGGCCAGCACGCTGACCGCGATGAGCACATTGCGCTCCATCGCGTAGCGGTCGGCGAACCTTTGCGCGATCGCCAGCTCGCGTTCGTGCGTGTAGGTCGCGTATGCATCCGTCGCCCGCACCAGCTGCGCGAGCAGCGGGCGGCAGTGATTGTTCATCTCGGCGATCGCCATATCGGTCTTGCCGCTTTGCGCGAGGCTCACGATGTTGAGCGCAACCGGGCCGTAAGCGCTTTCGATACGCACCATATCGCCTACCAGCTCGCGGCCGCGGTCGGTCGTGTCGGCCGCCTTCGCGATCATCTCCTTCAACTGGGCGAGCCGGTCCTGTACATCCTTGTGCGCGTGCTGCACCTCGGCCAGTTCGACATTCATGTCGGCCGGCTGCGAGACGAGCACGAGATTGCGCGCCGCGATTGCACGCCGGTCGACTGCCATGCGGGCCTGGGCGGCCACGTTCGCGCGGGCGTTGATCCCGGTCATGTAGCGGGAGAATTCGTCATTGGTATCGGACAACGCCTTGAGCGCCATGCCCGAGACGATCAACACGATTGCGGCGAGCACGCCGAAACCGCCCAGCATTTTTGCCTTGATGGTCATTCTGGCGATTTTCACTGTGAGCCTCTTGCACGAATGGATGCCAGTGGAGGAAATTCCGCGACAGGAACGCGTGTCGTGCCGGCATTAACGGGAAAAATGACCGCATCTTGACTGCTCCTGAACCCTTATTTTTCTTTTTTCCCCGGATATTGCGGACGGCCGGGCGCGCAATTAGGGAACTGCGGCGCCGGGGCATTCGTCTCTGCAATGCACATCAGTCGACCGCCGCTTTCCTTAGCAGGAAATCGCGTTTGTCTCGCGGCGATGGCTACCGTATCGTCCCCATTCCGAGCGGCCCGTTGTGGGCCTGACGCTCACCCGTCCACCCTTTTGGAGACCATGTTGCTGAACCGAATCGTCATGGGATTCGTGCTGGCGCTCGCCGCGCAGCCGGGCATCGCGAAGGACACCGTCACGCTGCGCGTCGGTGATCAGAACTACTTCAACATTCAGGCGTCGATGGAGGCGTCCGGCGTCCTCAAGGATCTGCCTTACACCATCGAATGGAAGCATTTCCAGGCTGCCGCGCCTGTTGCCGAAAGCCTGAACGGCAACGCGCTCGACGTCGGCTTCCTCGGCGATTCCCCGCTGCTCACGCTCGCGGCGCGGGGCGCGCCGGTCAAGGTCATCGCGGTGTCCCGCCAGAACCTCGATGGTGTCGCGATTGTCGTGCCGGGAAATTCGCCGGTGCGTTCGATTGCCGACCTGCGCGGCAAAACCATCGCCGTGTGGCGCGGCGCATGGAGTCAGCAGCTTGTCCTGCGTGCGCTCGAGCATGCGGGGCTGCGCGCCGATGCGGTCAAGTATGCGTACCTGATGCCGATCGATGCGACCAATGCGCTTGCGAACGGCTCGGTCGATGCGGTGTCGCTCTGGGAGCCGTTCGTCAGCACGTTGACGCTGCGGCAGGGCGCACGGCCCGTCGTCACCGCGCAGGGACTGATGCCTGCGCTCAGTTTCGTCGCGGCGAACACGCAAGCCGTGAACGGCAAGCGCGCGGAGATCACCGATTTCCTGCGCCGGGTCATCGCCGCGCGGCAATGGGTCGACAGCCATCCTCGGGAATATGCGGAGCGCTGGGCGAAATACGCGAAGCTGGAGCCGGATGTCGCGTACCGCTGGCTCGACAACGCGCACCAGCATATCGGCCCGGTCGATGCGGAGGCGGTGAAGGACGCGCAGAATACCGCCGATTTCCTGCATAAGGCCGGCGTGATCCCGAATGCATACGATACGTCGACGCTCCTCGACCGCTCGTATGCCGGCGTATTCGCCACGCCGACGCAAAAGACGGCCGCGGCCCGATAAACGCACCGACGCCGGTGTCGCGCAATGTCGTGAAGGGCGGCGGCGATGCGGCATGCTGCGCACGCTGCCTGCCAGTCCGCACGCCGACCCGCGACCCGCTCGGACGCAGCCGCGCTCAGGCCGGCGCAGCCGTCGGCTCGGCCAGCTGGAACAGGCAGTCGCCGCGCTGCACTTGCGCCGGAACGCGCTTGCAGACCACTTCGCCGTCACCGGCGAAACGACAGAGCACCGGTTCACGCAGCGGCGTCTCCGGGAAGTGGATCCAGGCGGCGGGCTGTCCTGCGCGCACCTGATCGCCAAGCTCGACGAGCGGCTCGTACACTCCGCGCTCGTAGGCATAGACGAAGTGACGATCGTCATCGACGCGCATGAAGCGCGTGACGGCCGGCGGCGCATCCGGCACGAGCGGACCGCGCAGCAGGCCGATGAAGCCCAGGTAATGCAGCAGGCCGTGACGGCCCAGCCGGATCAGCGCCGGATTCGACATGCCGGCGCCGCCCAGCTCGGTCACGATCGAGATCGCGCCTTGCCGGCGCGCAGCCGATGCTGAATGGACGGGGTTCGGTGCGTGCAGCAGTGCACTCGGCAAGCCGAACGCGATCAGCAGCGCCTTGAGCCGCGCCGCCTCGTCAGCGTCGAGCGGATCGATCGCGAGCATGTTGCCGCCGTGATACAGCAGCGAACTGCCGCCCGAATGCAGGTCGACGAGATATTGCGCGCGGGACAGCAGCGCATGCTCGATGTAATGCGCGATCGTTTGCGTCGGCGAACCGGTCGCGTCGCCCGGGAAGCTGCGGTTCAGGTTGCCGTTGTCGAGCGGCGACACACGCTGCCCCGCCTCCGCCGCCGGGAAATTCGCCATCGGCAGCAGGATCAGCTGCCCTGTGACCATGTCCGGCTCGATCTCGCGCATCAGTTGCGACACGATGATCTGGCCTTCGTATTCGTCGCCGTGGTTGCCCGCCATCACGAGCGCGACCGGGCCGTCGCCGTGGCGGATCGACGCGATCGGAATCGGCAGCCAGCCGTATGCGGAGCGGTGTACCGAATGCGGCAGACGCAGATACCCCGCATGCTTGCCCTGCGCATCGAGATCGATTTCGCAGTGGATCGGGTTACGTGAGCTGGCGGCGTGAGTCATGATCGATGTGGCATACGGGCGCGTATGCGGGCATCTTATCGGGAAACATGGCGGGCGGGTCAGGCGAAGGCGGCCCGACCGGTTTCATGCGTGAAACCGGTCGGGTGCGACGACGGCATCGCGCAGACCGGGCTTGGCCTGCTGCGGCGTGCCTTTGCGGGGAACAGCGCGCGTGCGGCGTCAACGGCCGTCTGTTTCCGCTTCGATACGTCCCTCTTCCCAGACCGCCCACAAGCGGCTGCCTGCGCGATACGGATTCGCACGGCGGGCGAAGTAATCGTCGACGCCCTGGCGGTACGCGCCGTACAGCGTCAATGGCGGATCCTGCACGCATGCGGCCTCGCGCATGGCGGGGCGGCGATCGGACGTCAGGCGCCTGATCAACGATGCGCCGTCGATCACCTTCAATTCGTTGATCGGTTCGTTCCGGCTGACGACTTCGACGGTATCCATGTTGTGCTCCCTCCACTTCGTTATTCAGAGGTGAGCAATAAAAGTGCCATGGTCGAAATCGTGCCCGCCGTCCGGTTTTGGCGGGCTTCTGCATCGCATATAGCGTCATGCGGCCGGCGATGTTACGGAACATGTAACGTGACACCGAGTGCGCGCGCCGGACATCGGCTGCGACATATCGCGTGGATGAAACAGGAGCGGGGCGGCGCAATGGCCGACATCGAGACGATCAGCACCGTGCGCGACGCGCGTGTGCCACGAGTACCGCGCGTGCTGCCGCTAACCGGCCGCGGCGGGGGCGGCGCGCTTCCTGCCGCTCGAATAAAAGCGATACATGCCCTTGCCGGACGACTTCGCTTCATACAGCGCGCTGTCGGCTTGCCGGATCAATTCCTCGGGCGTGTCGCCATCGCCGTCGAGCGCGATGCCGATGCTGATTCCGAGGCTGACCGTCTCGCCGATCGACAGACGGTAGGGCGCGGAAATCTGCCGGATGATCCGTGCGGCGAGGATTGCGCACGCCTGCATCGTCGTGTCCTCGATCGCGACGACGAACTCGTCGCCGCCGACCCGCGCCGCCAGCTTGCCCTGCGGCAGCGTCATCGTGAGGCGCGCCGCAACCTGCGTCAGCACATCGTCGCCGGCTTGATGGCCGAACCGGTCGTTGATCGCCTTGAAACCGTCCAGGTCCAGATACATCACGGCCAGCGCGACGCCATAACGTCCCGCGCGTCGCGCCAGCATCCGCTTCAGCTCCGCATACAACTCGTGCCGGTTGGGCAGTCCTGTCAGCGCGTCGTGCCGCGCCAGGTGGCGAATATGCTTTTCGGCGCGCCGACGCACGGTGACATCCTCGACGATGACGACCGCGCTGCCGTCCGGCACGTGATGACGCGTCATCTCCAGTACCCGTCCATCGGCGAGCACGAGTTCGAGCGGCACCAGTTCGCGGCTCAGCCACATATGGCAGCACGTCGCGAGGTCTGCCGCGTCCGGCTCCGTGACATGGTCGACGCCGAGCGCCGCAATCACATCGGGAAACAGCGTGTTCAGCATGATCTCGCGCGGCGAGCCGAACAACTGCGCGGTGCGCCGGTTCGCGACGATCACCCGGTTCTCGCCGTCGATCATGCACAGGCCGTGCGGCATATATGTCAGCGCGGCGTCGAAGCGCGCGACGAGTTCCGCATTGCGCTGTCGCGCCGCGATCAACGCGACCAGCACCTTGTAATGGCGCTGGACGACCGTGCGCATCGCGGCGATGTAGATGGCGATCGGCGGCAGCAGCAG
>NZ_JAHACR010000287.1 GCF_018375725.1 Burkholderia sp.
GGCCATGCGCCGCGAAGTGCAGATGATCTTCCAGGATCCGCTCGCGTCGCTCGACCCGCGCATGACGATCGAGCAGATCGTCGCCGAGCCGCTCGTCACGCATCAGCCCGGCATCGGCCGCGCCGAAGTGCGCCGCCGCGTGCTCGCGATGCTCGAGCGTGTCGGGCTGAACGCGCATCACTTGCTTCGCTATCCGCACGAATTTTCCGGCGGGCAGTGTCAGCGCGTCGGCATTGCGCGCGCGTTGATCGGCGAGCCGAAGCTCGTGATCTGCGACGAGCCCGTGTCGGCACTCGACGTGTCGATCCAGGCGCAGATCGTGAATCTGCTGCGCGATCTGCAGCGCGAGCTGTCGCTGTCGTATCTGTTCGTCGCGCACGATCTCGCGGTCGTGAAGGCGATCAGCCAGCGCGTGCTGGTGATGTATCTCGGCCGCGTAATGGAGTTCGGTGCACGGCACGACGTGTACCGCGTGCCGCAGCACCCGTACACGCGGGCGCTGCTCGATGCGGCGCCGACGCCGGATCCGGTGCGCGAGCGCGCACGGCGGCCGATGCTGCTGTCCGGCGAGATGCCGTCGCCGCTGAATCCGCCGTCCGGTTGTGCGTTCCGCACGCGCTGCCCGGACGCGATCGATGCGTGCGCGCAGGACGTCCCGCTGCCGGAGATGCGGGGCGGTTCGGCGGCGCGCGTCGCCTGCATCCGCGCGGGTGCGGGCTGACACGGAAACAATCAGGCTGGCCAACAAACGGAGTAGATGCGGCGCGGACGAACTTCGCGCCGCGGTATGGGCACGTCCTTGATCGGGCGGCCGGGGTGGTGCCGGGAGCAGATCGCGACCGGCGGAGAGACGTCAACACAAAAAAGAGAACCGTAATGAAAAAGCACAGGAAGATCGGGGCGGCATCGAAGGCGGTGCTGCTTGCTTGGGGACTGCCGGCGCTCGCCGGCGTCTCGCTGACCAGCATCGCGTACGCCGATGACGCGGCGCCCGCACCGGCGGCGACGGCGCCGGCCGCTGCGGACGCCGGCGCCGCCGCGACGGGAACCGCCGTGACGACCCCGCCCACGTCCAAAGTGGACAAGGCGCGCGCACTGGTCAAGCGTGTGGAGGCGGAACATGCGGCCGCCACGAAGGCAAGCGCGAGCGACGCCGCCGCGCCGGGCGCGCGCGTGGCACCGGAAGCGACCACGCCGAACGCCGTGGTCAACGCCGAAGACAAGCAGGCCGTCGAGCCGCCGGAATTCGTGTCCAGCCAGGCGAAGTCACATGGCCTGATCCAGGACAGCCACCTGAACTTCCTGTTCCGCAACTACACGGACATGCTCGACCAAAAGGGCGGCCCGCACCGTCATGCATGGGTGCTGGGTGCGCAGGCGAACTTCGAGTCCGGCTTTACGAAGGGCCCGATCGGCTTCGGCTTCGATGCGTCGCTGTATGGGGCGTTCAAGCTCGACGGCGGCAGGGGCGCCGGCAGCATGGTGCACATCGCGAAGGGCGGCGGCGGATCGAACCAGACCGCATGGGCGTATCCGGGCATCTACGACGTGAAGGCGCGCGTTTCCGAGACGGTCGTCAAGTACGGTCTGCATGCCGTCGACAACCCGTTCCTCGAGCAGCACGACAACCGCGCGCTGCCGCCGACGTTCCTCGGCGCGTCGATCGTCAGCAACGAATTCAAGAACGTGATGCTCGAAGCGGGCAGCTTCACGAAGGTCGACGCGCGCGGCCATACGACGCTGACCAACCTCACGACGTCGTACGGCGGCACGCGCATCGACCGGTTGACCTATCTGGGCGGCACGTGGGACTTCTCGTCGGACGGCGAGCTGGCGCTGTACGCGGATCAGGCCGACGACGTCTGGCACCAGTACTACGCATCGGTCAAGCAGAGCATCGGCAGCCCGAAGACGGTCAAGCTGACCGGCTTCGGCAACGTCTACTCGACGCACGACACGGGCGATGCGCGTCAGGGCAAGATCAACAACAATGCGTACAGCCTGTCGATCGCCGCACAGCACGGCCCGCATGAACTGCTGGTCGGCTATCAGCAGATCCTCGGCGACCAGTTCTTCGACTATCTGAACGAGACGAACGGTATCTTCCTCGTCAACTCGATGGACGTCGACTACAACGGTCCGCACGAAAAATCGCTGCAACTGCGCTACACGTTCTACGGCAAGGAGGCGGGCCTGCCCGGCTTCAAGGCGCTGGTGTGGGGCCTGACCGGCTGGGGCATGGACGGCAGCGCGGGCGCGGCGGCCGATCCGTCGCACTCGAGCATCTACTGGGCGAATGGCGCACCGGTGCACGGTCGTCACCACGAGTTCGGCTTCATCCCGTCGTACACGATCCAGAGCGGCAAGCTGAAGGATACGAAGTTCACCTTCATGACGATGTGGCACGTCGGTTCTTCGCATACGGCGGACCCGACGAGCAAGATGTTCCGTCTGGTCGTCAAAGTGCCGGTGAAGGCGTTCTGATCCCGGCCGGCGCCGCCGCGGCGGGCGCGCGCTGCCTCGCGGCGGCGCGCGTGCTCAGGCGGGCTTGTGCACGCCGGCGACCGGGTCGGTTGCCGGCGTGTCATTCTCCAGCGACGTGAGCCGATGGCCGGTGTCGCGCCACGCATCGAGGCCGCCGCGCAAGGCCAGCGCCCCGATAAAGCCCGCGTCGGTGAGACGCTTGGCCATCAGCGCCGCCGACACCTCGTTCGGGCACGAGCAGTACACGACGAACTTCTGCGTCAGCGGATAGCGCGCGACGATGTCCTCGATGTGACGTTCATCGGCGAACTGGGCGCCGGGAATCGCGAACGGATCGAGCGTGCGGTGTTCGTCGGAGCGCACGTCGAGAATCACCGGGGCAGTCGTATCCTGCAGCAGCATGTCGAGCTCGTCGACGCCGATCCGTGCGTTCGCGAGCTGGCGGATCAGCGCGCGGCGGCGCATCCACCGCACCGCGGTGTAGGCGGCAAGCAGCGCGACCACGACCAGCAGCGCCATGCGGCCGAGCTGGCTCGCGCCCGCGAACAGCCAGTCGATCTGCCGATAGAACACGAGGCCGGCGATCAGCCCGCAGAGCGTCCACAGCGCGGCGCCCAGCGCATCGTAGCCGGCGAACGTGCGGTAGCGCGTGCCGAGCGCGCCCGCCATCGGCACGGAGACGAGCGACAGGCCCGGAATGAAGCGGGCGACCGCCAGCACGCGTACGCCGTAGCGGCCGAAGAAGCGCTCGGTCTTCTTCACGCAGCTGTCGCGCGACAGCGACAGCCGGCAGATCGTTTTCAGCGTGCTGCCGCCAAAGCGGCGTCCGGCGAGATACCAGACGGTGTCGCCGATCAGTGCGGCGAGCACGGATATCGCCAGCACGGTCGTCAGTTGCGCGCCGATCGTCTCCGGATGCATCGCGGCCATCGCACCGAACAGTACGAGCGTCGGCATGGCCGGCACGGGCAGCCCGACCGCGGCGGCGAGCACATTGGCGAATATGAGTAGCGGCCCGTATTGGGCGACGAGGTCACGGAGCATGACGGCTGGCTGAAAGGCAACGCGCGGACGGCGCGAAGATGAGCCGATTATCGGCCATTTTCAGATCAGCGGCAGGAAGAACGCGGCGTGAGCCGGCGCGTGGCGCGCGGCTCATGGCGCGGACAGGTCAGGAGGAGGTGCGCGCGAGCGATGCCGCGCCGTGGTTCTCGCCGGGCAGCTCGGCGCCGTGCGAACGGATCGCCGCGATCAGCTCGGCGGGCGTAATCTCGTAGCGGATCTCGCGATGAATGCCGGGCTTGCGCTCGTCGACTTCGACCAGCAACACGCTCTTGCCGTCGCTCGTCGCCTCGAGCCGCAGCGAACGAAGCTCGCGACCGTCGGCCGAGTCGTGTTCGGTGAGCAGGGTCATTGCCCCGGATGAGCCGGTAGTGCGCATCGAACCTATCCTCGTATCGTTCTTGCCGTGAAGGCGGAAGTGTCGTTATCGCAAACTGCTGGGAGGCAGTTTAACGCGAACCGGCCGCATGGACGGAGCATTTTCGCACGATGCGGGGCGCCGGCCGTGTCGTCGATCTGTCTGATGTTTGGCGTCGTGGGCGGAGGTTTCGTTCATCCGGCCGAGTGTTGGCGTCGGCGCGAACGCGGCGGGCGGCGTGTCTTTTCACGTTCGGGACGGCGATCGATTTGATGCGCGTGAAATCGGATAAGCTCGATACTCCCCCAAAAAAACAGCGAGGCGCGACGAAAGAGATCCCTTTGCCGCCGCGCCACCGAGAACAATCATGACCGACATGACAATCCGGCACACCGAGACGAAAGACATCGAGGCGATTCGACAGATCGCCGCGCACCCGGCGGTTTATGCGAACACGCTGCAGGCACCGTTTCCTTCCGTCGAAAAATGGCAGCAGCGGATCGGCGCGATGCTGCAGGCGGGCGTCAGTCTCGTAGCGGAGATGGACGGTGAAGTCGTCGGTCATCTCGGGCTGCACCGGGAGCCCAACCCGCGCCGAAATCATGTGGCGGGGTTCGGGATGATGGTCAAGGCTTCGCATCACGGGCGCGGCGTCGGCAACCGGATGCTTGCCGCCGCGATCGACCTCGCGGAGAACTGGCTCAACATCACGCGTCTCGAACTGACCGTGTTTGTCGACAATGCGGCGGCGATCGCACTGTACGAGAAGCACGGATTCCGGATCGAAGGCGAGTCGCCCGATTTCGCGTTGCGCGACGGCAAGTATGTCGCGACGTATCACATGGCGCGGCTCAAAGGCCGGCAGTGAATGGTGTGCTGCGGGCGTGCGGCGCGTCGCACATGCCGGCCGCGCCGATGCGGGCGATCTGGGCCACGCGCATAAAAAACGCTCGCCGATTCGGGTGACCGGCGAGCGTTTGCTTGATTGCCTTCGGGGAGACGGCAGGCCTTACACGAGACCCGTTGCGTAGTACACGGCGATCACGAAGAACACCGCCATCGTCTTGATGACCGTCACCGCGAAGATGTCGCGGTAGGACTCGCGGTGCGTAAGGCCGGTCACCGCGAGCAGCGTAATGACGGCGCCGTTGTGCGGCAGCGTATCCATGCCGCCGCTCGCCATCGCGACGATCCGGTGCAGCACGTCCATCGGAATATTGGCTGCCTGCGCGCCCTTGATGAACAGATCCGACATCGCGGCCAGCGCGATGCTCATGCCGCCCGATGCCGAGCCGGTGATGCCGGCGAGCGAGCTGACCGACACGGCTGCGTTGACGAGCGGATTCGGGATGCTCTTGAGCGCATCGCCGACCACGAGGAAGCCCGGGAGTGCCGCGATCACGCCACCGAAGCCGTACTCCGATGCCGTGTTCATCGC
>NZ_JAHACR010000288.1 GCF_018375725.1 Burkholderia sp.
GCAAGAAGCGCACGTTCGTCAAGCGCGACGACGTGAGCGATGCCGGTGCGGAGCAGGGTCAGTCGCAGGCCGCCGAGGCGGAAGACGATGCGGAGCTGAAGCGCCGCGAGGAAGAAGCGCGCCGCGAGGCCGAGCTTCTCGAGAAGCAGGCGCAGGAGTTGCGCGAGCGCCAGGAGCGCCTCGAGCGCGAGGAAGCGGAACGCCGCGCCCGCGAGGAAGCGGCCGAGGCGGAGCGTCGCCGTGCCGAGGTCGAGGCGGCGTCGAAGCGTGCCGCGGCCGAAGCGGCAGCACAGCAGGCTGCCGCAGCGCAGCAGGCCGCTGCAGCGGAGCAGGAAGCGCGGGCGCAGACCACGCAGGACGAAGAGCGTGCGGCAGCGGAACGCGCCGCACAGCGCGAAGCGGCGAAGAAGGCCGAAGACGCGGCGCGTGAAGCAGCCGAAAAGGCGCGCGCGGAGCAGGAAGAGATCCGCAAGCGCCGTGAAGCGGCCGAAGCGGAAGCGCGCGCCATTCGCGAGATGATGAACACGCCGCGCAAGGCTGTGGTCAAGGCGGTGGAGCCGCCGAAGCCGGTCGAACCGCCGAAGCCGGCGGAAGCGAAGGGCACGCTGCACAAGCCGGCCAAGCCGGCGGGTGAAGGTGCGCAGGCTCGTCCGGCGGCGAAGAAGCCGGGCGGCGCGGCACCGGCGACGACGCAGGCGCCGGCTGGCGCGGGCGACCGCAACAAGAAGCCGGGCGCAGGCAAGGGCGGCTGGCAGGATGACGCTGCGAAGCGTCGCGGCATCAAGACGCGCGGAGATTCGAGCGGCGGTGTCGACCGCGGCTGGCGCGGCGGCCCGCGTGGCCGTGGCAAGCATCAGGACAGCGGGTCGTCGTTCCAGGCGCCGACCGAGCCGATCGTGCGTGAAGTGCACGTGCCGGAAACCATTTCGGTCGCCGATCTCGCACACAAGATGTCGGTGAAGGCTTCGGAAGTCATCAAGGTGATGATGAAGATGGGCCAGATGGTGACGATCAACCAGGTGCTGGACCAGGAAACGGCGATGATTATCGTCGAGGAGCTGGGCCACCGCGCGGTCGCCGCGAAGCTGGACGATCCGGAAGCGCTGCTCATCGAAGGCGAAGCAGGCAGCGATGCGGAGCAACTGCCGCGTCCGCCGGTCGTCACGGTGATGGGCCACGTCGACCACGGCAAGACCTCGCTGCTCGACTACATCCGTCGCGCGAAGGTGGCGGCGGGCGAAGCGGGCGGCATTACGCAGCACATCGGCGCGTATCACGTCGAAACGCCGCGCGGCGTCGTCACGTTCCTCGACACGCCGGGTCACGAAGCGTTCACGGCCATGCGTGCGCGCGGTGCGAAGGCGACCGACATCGTCATTCTGGTGGTGGCGGCGGACGACGGCGTGATGCCGCAGACGAAGGAAGCCATTGCGCACGCGAAGGCGGGTGGCGTGCCGATCGTCGTCGCGATCAACAAGATCGACAAGCCGGAAGCGAATCCGGATCGCGTCAAGCAGGAGCTGGTCGCGGAAGGCGTCGTGCCGGAAGAATACGGTGGCGATTCGCCGTTCGTGCCGGTGTCGGCGAAGACGGGTTCGGGTATCGACGACCTGCTCGAGAACGTGCTGCTGCAGGCCGAAGTGCTGGAACTGAAGGCACCGGTCGAGGCGCCGGCCAAGGGCATCGTCATCGAAGCGAAGCTGGACAAGGGCAAGGGTCCGGTCGCGACGATGCTGGTGCAGTCGGGTACGCTGAATCGCGGCGACATCGTGCTCGCAGGCACGGCCTACGGCCGCGTGCGTGCGATGCTCGACGAGAACGGCAAGCCGACGAAGGAAGCCGGCCCGTCGATTCCGGTCGAGATCCAGGGTCTGTCCGAAGTGCCGGGCGCAGGCGAGGAAGTGATCGTGTTGCCGGACGAACGCAAGGCGCGCGAAATCGCACTGTTCCGTCAGGGCAAGTTCCGCGACGTCAAGCTGGCGAAGCAGCAGGCGGCGAAGCTGGAAAGCATGCTCGAGCAGATGGGCGAAGGCGAAGTGCAGAACCTGCCGCTCATCATCAAGGCGGACGTGCAGGGCTCGCAGGAAGCGCTCGTGCAATCGCTGCTCAAGCTGTCGACCGACGAAGTGCGCGTGCAGATCGTGCACAGCGCGGTGGGCGGCATCAGCGAAAACGACGTCAACCTGGCAACGGCATCGAAGGCGGTCATCATCGGCTTCAATACGCGTGCAGATGCACAGGCGCGCAAGCTGGCCGAATCGAACGGCATCGACATTCGCTACTACAACATCATCTATGACGCAGTGGATGAGGTGAAGGCGGCCATGTCGGGCATGCTGGCGCCGGAGAAGCGCGAAGTCGTGACCGGCATGGTCGAGGTGCGCCAGGTGTTCAAGGTGCCGAAGGTCGGCACGGTCGCGGGCTGTATGGTGACGGACGGTGTGGTCAAGCGCACGTCGTCGGTGCGCGTGCTGCGCAACAACGTCGTGATCTTCACCGGCGAACTCGAGTCGCTGAAGCGCTTCAAGGACGACGCCAAGGAAGTCCGTCAGGGCTTCGAATGCGGTATGTCGGTGAAGAATTTCAACGACATCGTCGAAGGCGATCAGTTCGAAGTCTTCGAGGTGACGGAAGTCGCACGTACGCTGTAACAGTGGCGTGAAGGCTCATGGGCGGGGCAGGCTTGGGCCTGTCCCGCCCATTTTCATGGCGGCTTGCAAAGCGGGCCGCCGACATTGGCCAGTACAAGGGATCACGGATCGATCATGACCAGGAAACGTACTTCTCCCAATCGCAACGTGCAGATCGCCGATCAGATTCAGCGCGACCTGTCCGAACTCATCATGCGCGAGGTCAAGGACCCGAGAATCGGCCTCGTGACCATCCAGAGCGTGGAGCTGACGCCGGACTATGCGCACGCGAAGGTGTACTTCACGACGTTGACCGGCAATCCGGCCGACACGCAGGAAGCGCTGAACCGTGCGGCGGGCCATCTGCACAATCTGTTGTTCAAGCGCCTGCACATCCATACGGTGCCGACGCTGCATTTCCATTACGACCAGACGATCGAGAAGGCGGTCGCCATGTCGCGCCTGATCGACGAGGCCAATTCGACGCGCGCGAAGGACGAGTGAGTCCAGCCGCACGGATGCACGATTTATGAAGACTGCTGCACCACAACGCCAGCGCGTGCCCCGGCGCGCGCTGGACGGCGTCCTGTTGCTCGACAAGCCGGTTGGCCTGTCGAGCAACGACGCGCTGATTCGCGCGAAGCGCCTCTATCTCGCCAAGAAGGCCGGGCATACCGGCACGCTCGATCCGCTTGCATCCGGCCTGTTGCCGCTATGCTTCGGCGAGGCGACGAAGTTCTCGCAGGATCTGCTCGAAGCGGACAAGACCTACGAGGCGACGATGCGCCTCGGCGTGCGCACCGCGACCGGCGATGCCGAGGGCGAGGTGCTCGACACACGTCCCGTGACGTGCGACCGCGCGGCCGTGGAGGCCGTGCTTCCCCGCTTTACCGGCGAGATCGTGCAGATTCCGCCGATGTATTCCGCGCTCAAGCGTGACGGCAAGCCGCTTTACGAATACGCGCGTGCCGGCCAGACGGTCGAGCGCGAAGGGCGCAATGTGACGATCCACGTGCTCGAACTGCTCGCCTGCGAGCTGCCCGACGTGACGTTTCGCGTGACATGCAGCAAGGGCACCTATGTGCGTACGCTTGCCGAAGATCTCGGCGAGGCGCTGGGCTGCGGCGCGCATTTGACGATGCTGCGCCGGACGGGCGTCGGCGCGCTGACGCTCGAGCATGCGGTGACGCTGGACGCATTGTCCGATGCCGACGAGGCGTCACGCGACGCGTGGCTGCAACCGGTCGATGCGCTGCTGTCGACGTTTCCGATGGTGCGTCTTGACGACGAGTGCGCGAAACGCTTCCTGCATGGTCAACGTCTGCGCCTGTCGGAGCTTGACCGCATCGATGCGAATGAAGGCGAACGCGTGCGCGTGTACGACGCAACGCGATTGCTCGGCGTCGCCCGGGCGGGAAGTGGCGTGCTTGCACCCGAGCGACTCGTCGTGACCGCCGGCTGAAATACGCGACGCGGCGCGTGGATCGTCGTTGTCGCGGTACGGCCCGCGCGATTCATCCGGCCTTGACCGCATCTCATTGATCGCGTCTCAAACAACAAGCCCGGCCATGCATGGCCGGGCTTGTTGTTTTTCGGGCATCGATTCGTTCAGTGCGCCGCCGACGCCGCGGCGCCGGCATCTGCGCCGCCCGCGCGTTCGGGCTTCGTGATCCAGATCAGCGCGATCAGCAACACAAAGATCGCCGCCGAGATATAGAACAGGTCGTTCACGCCGAGTTGAGCGGCCTGCTGCGTGGCGAGATTGTTGATGAGGCCGTGTGCCTGCTGTTCGCTCAGGCCGAGATGTCCCATCTGGGTGACGGCCTGGTTGAACGTCGGGTTATATGCGTTCGCCTGCTCGACCAGTTGCGCGTGGTGGAAGTTGTTGCGGTGGTCCCACGCGGTCTGGAAGATCGACGTACCGATACCGCCGCACATGATCCGCACGAAATTCGACAGCCCTGACGCAGCCGGAATCCTTTGGGCGGGCAGACCGGACAGCGTGATCGACACGAGCGGGATGAAGAAGCCCGCCATCGCGATGCCTTGCACGAGCGTCGGCAGTGTCAGCGACCATTCGTCGACGCCCGTCGTGTAGCCCGAGCGCATCCAGAAGCACAGTGCGAAGATCAGGAACGCCGCCGTCGCGATGTAACGCGGATCGGTGCGCGGCAGGAACTTGCCGGTAAGCGGCGACAGCAGGATCGCGAACAATCCGACCGGCGCCATCACGAGGCCGGCATCGGTCGCGGTGTAGCCGATCTGCGTCTGCAGCCACAGCGGCAGGAGCACCAGATTGCCGAAATACAGGCCGTATCCGACCGATAGCGCGACCGTTCCGCCGGTGAAGTTGCGTCGGCGGAACAGCGACAGGTCGACCACCGGATATTCGGCGGTCAGTTCCCAGACGACGAAGAACGCGAACGAGATCACGGCGGTGAGCGCGAGCACGACGATTGTTGTCGACGAGAACCAGTCGAGATCCTTGCCCTTGTCGAGCATGATCTGCAGCGAACCGACCCAGACGATGAGCAGCGCGAGGCCGACGCCGTCGATCGGTGCGCGGCGGATCGCCGATTCGCGCTGGCGATAGATCATCCACGTCGCGGCCGCGGCGGCGATGCCGACCGGGATGTTGACGTAGAAGATC
>NZ_JAHACR010000289.1 GCF_018375725.1 Burkholderia sp.
GTCGAGAATACGAAGCGCGACCTGGACGCCGTATTCGCGGGCAGCGTGCCGTATCTGAGGCTGGCCGGCGTCGTGCTGTGCGGCTGGCAGATGGCGCGCGCGATGCTCGCCGCGCATGCCAGGCGCGCGGACGATCCGGCGTTTTACGACGCCAAGATCGCGATCGCGCAGTGTTATGCCGAGCACATTCTCGTGCAGGCGGCCGGGCTCGAAGCATCGGTGCTCGGCGCGAAGCGCGGCGAGGGTGTGCTGGCGCTGACCGAGGACCAGTTCTGACGCGGTTTTGCGTCATGAAGACAAAACGGCGCCCGAGGGCGCCGTTTGCTTGTGTACGAGCGGCCGCGCGGTGGCGGGCGTGTATTACGCGTAGGCGGGGCGAGCCCGCCCGGCCGTTTCCTGCAGATAGCGATGCACCGACAGATCGTCAGCCTGGATCGCCGGCTTCTTGCCCGAGATCAGGTCGGCGAGCAGCTGGCCGGAGCCGCACGACATCGTCCAGCCGAGCGTGCCGTGGCCGGTGTTCAGGAACAGGTTCGACACCGGCGTGCGGCCGACGATCGGCGTGCCGTCCGGGGTCATCGGGCGCAAGCCGGTCCAGAACGTCGCCTTCGACGTATCGCCGCCGCCCGGGAACAGGTCGTTCACGCACATCTCGAGCGTCTCGCGGCGTGCGTCGCGCAGGCGCTTGTCGAAGCCGACGATCTCCGCCATGCCGCCGACACGGATGCGGCGGTCAAAGCGCGTGATCGCGATCTTGTAGGTCTCGTCGAGCACGGTCGATACCGGCGCGGCCGCTTCGTCGACGATCGGCGCGGTGATCGAGTAGCCCTTGAGCGGGTAGACCGGGATCTTCATCAGGTTCGCAACGAAGCGCGTCGAGTACGAGCCGAGCGCGACGACGTAGGCATCGGCGCGCACCATCTCGCTGCCGCACTGCACGCCGGCGATCTTGCCGCCGGCGATCGCGAGCGCGTCGATCGGCGTGTTGTAGCGGAACTTGACGCCGAGCCCTTCGGCAAGCGCGGCCAGGCGCGTCGTGAACAGCTGGCAATCGCCCGTTTCGTCGCCGGGCAGGCGCAGGCCGCCCGTCAGCTTGTGCGACACAGCGGCGAGCGCCGGCTCGGCCTTCGACAGTTCGGCCGGCGACAGCAGTTCGAACGGCACGTTCGCTTCGCGCAGCACGGCGATGTCCTTCGCTGCGCCGTCGAGCTGTTGCTGCGTGCGGAACAGCTGCAGCGTGCCGCCCGTGCGACCTTCGTAACGGATGTCGGTGTCGGCGCGCAATGCCTGCAGGCAGTCGCGGCTGTATTCGGCGAGGCGCACCATGCGGCCCTTGTTGATCGAATAGCGCTCCGCCGTGCAGTTGCGCAGCATCTGCCACATCCATTGCAGCTGGAAGCGCGTGCCGTCGAGGCGGATCGCGAGCGGCGCATGCTTTTCGAACATCCACTTGACGGCTTTCAGCGGTACGCCGGGCGCGGCCCACGGTGCGGCATAGCCGGGCGAGATCTGACCGGCATTGGCGAAGCTCGTTTCGAGCGCCGGGCCGGCCTCCCGATCGATCACCGTGACTTCATGACCCGCACGCGCGAGATAGTAAGCGCTTGCCACGCCAACCACACCGCTGCCCAAAACGACGACTCGCATAGCTACTCCAGATGGGGAAGGGCCAGATCGAGACCGGCAGCACCCGCGGCTCCGTGTATCCACTATCTAACCCAGTATTTCGCGCTATGGTATTGTCGAATCTACAGGTTTTGTTATCGTATTTTGTTGATTTTCAGTAATAAGACATGAGAACCCAACGCCAGCCGGTACGCACGCTCGACAAGCTCGACCGACGCATTCTCAAACTGCTTCAGCAGGACGGCCGCATGGCGATGAAGGACCTCGCCGAGCAGGTCGGACTGACCGTCACGCCATGCATCGAGCGCGTGCGGCGCATGGAGCGCGACGGCGTCATCACGGGCTATCACGCGCGGGTCGACCCGGCCCAGCTTGGCGCGGCGCTGCTGGTATTCGTCGAGATCACGCTCGGCCACAAGGGCGGCAACATGTTCGAGCAGTTCCGCCGCGAGGTGATGAAGATCGACGAGGTGCTCGAATGCCATCTCGTGTCGGGCGATTTCGACTACCTGATCAAGGCGCGCATCGGCGAAATGGCCGACTACCGGAAACTGCTCGGCGACATCCTGCTGCAGTTGCCCGGCGCGGTGCAGTCGAAGAGCTATGTGGTGATGGAGGAGATCAAGGAGACGCTGACGATTTCGGTCGAGGAATAACCTCGCAGGACGCCCTTGGCATTCTGCGCCAAATACTGTATAAATATCCAGTATTTGGCGCAGTGATGAGGTGGGCGAATGGCTGAACGATCCGACAGCGAATTTCCGGTTGCGCCGCCGATGCCCCGCAAGGGGCGCGGGGCGGTCGACAATCTGCAGGGGCGGTACGAGACATTGCTGCGCGAGTCGATCGACGACGGCTGGACGCACGAAACGGACGACGGCGATCTGCCGGCGCCGCTGCGCACGCAGGTGTTCGAGGAGCGCGCACGCAGCATCCTGACGCGCAACCAGTCACCCGACATTCCGTTCAGCGTGTCGCTCAATCCGTATCGCGGCTGCGAGCATGGCTGCATCTATTGTTTCGCGCGGCCGACGCACAGTTATCTCGGCCTGTCGCCCGGCCTCGACTTCGAGAGTCGCATCTACGCGAAGGTCAATGCGGCCGAGCTGCTCGTGCGCGAAATCTCGAAAAAGAGCTACGTGCCGGAACCGATCGCGCTCGGCGTCAATACCGACGCCTACCAGCCCGTCGAGCGGGACTTGCGCATCACGCGCAGCGTGATTCAGGTGATGCACGATCATGGCCTGCCGTTCGCCGCGATCACGAAGTCATCGCTGATCGAGCGCGACCTCGACCTGCTGGCGCCGATGGCGGCGCGCGGCCAGGTGATGGCGGCCGTCACGATGACCACGCTCGACGCGAATCTGGCGCGCACGCTCGAGCCGCGCGCCGCGACGCCGTCGCGCAGGCTGCGGACGATTCGTGCGCTCAGCGAAGCGGGGGTGCCGGTCGGCGTGAGCATCGCGCTGGTCATTCCGTTCGTTACCGAGCCGGACATGGAGCGGGTGCTCGAAGCCTGTGCGGAGGCGGGGGCAACGCATGCGAGCTACATCGTCCTGCGTTTGCCCTGGGAGGTGGCGCCGCTGTTCAGGAACTGGCTGGCCGCGCATTTCCCGGATCGCGCCGAGCGGGTGATGAATCGCGTGCGCGACATGCGCGGCGGCAAGGATTACGACTCGGATTTCGGCAGCCGGATGAAAGGCGAAGGGATCTGGGCCGATCTGCTGAAGCAGCGCTTCCGGCAGGCGGTCAAGCGGCTCGGGCTGAATGAGCGGACGCGTGACATTCTCGATCTGTCGCACTTCCGTGGGGCGGCCAACCGTGGGGCGGCCAACCGTGGGGCGGCCAACCGTGGGCCGGCTGTTCGCGAGTCGGTTGGATTGCGTGTATCGGCAGGGGTGGCCGGAGAGGCAACGTGCGGCGACGTGCAGTTGCGTCTCTTCTGAGCAGAAAGGTTCAAGTCTTGATGAGCTGCGCGTCAGTCGTCGCGCGACCGATAGGCGCCGATTGTGGCCGCTACTGAATTCACTGGGAGATCTGCTTGGCCGCTTCGACTTGCGATTCAAAGTAGGTCTGGAACGACAGCGCGAGTCCGGTCATCAGCAGGAAAGCGCCGATCAGCAGCGAGAAAATCACGACGAAGATGACCGTCCAGCCCGAGCGGCTGTGCCGGCCGGTACCGGCGTTGAATTGCGCGTCCCATTTTTCGTCAGGCCGCAGGCCATACACGATCGCGGCGAGGAACGCCGCAAGGAGCGAGATCGAGCCGGGCACGGCCAGCCACCAGCCGAGGCCGGCGGTGCGCTGGGTCGCGGCGAGCAGCAAGAAGCCGGGTATGCCGACGATCGTCGCGAGCAGGTGCGCCCATCCGAACACGTCCCGCCAGCCATGCAGATAGAAGCGGTGCGCGCCAATCGAGCCGAACAGGAACGCGAAGGAGGCGGTGAGCGTCTTGGAGCGGAAACGGCGGGACAATGGCGGGTTGCTGGACATGGATGACGGGCGCGTGATCGTTGGGGTGGGCGGCGGCCGGCAAGGCGGCGAGGGCGTGTGGCCCGGCACGCATTCTACGATGCCGGCGCGGGCGCGGTCACGCCCGGGCTGCATCACGGCGCCCTATAAGTGATGCAGTGATGCGGTAGATCGCGCCGGCCTGATCGTCGCTGACAAGGAGCGAACCGTCGGGCAGGAGGAGCACGTCGGCCGGCCGCCCCCAGACGGAGCCGTCCGGGCGCAGCCAGCCGGTGACGAACGGTGTCTGCTGGGCGTGGCGGCCATCCGCCGACACGACGACACGCATGACGCGGTAGCCGACTTTCGTGCGCCGGTTCCACGAACCGTGTTCGGCGATGAAGATGTTGTTCCTGTACGCGGCGGGAAACATCGTGCCGGTGTAGAAACGCATGCCGAGCGCCGCGACGTGCGCGCCGAGTTTCAGCACGGGGCCGATGTAACGGCTGCATGCGTTTTTGTCGCCGAATTCGGGGTCGGGCGTCGCGCCGCCATGGCAGAAAGGAAAGCCGAAATCGAGCCCGGCGAGCGGTGCGCGGTTAAGCTTGTCGTCCGGCTGATCGTCGCCCATCCAGTCGCGTCCGTTGTCGGTGAACCAGAGTTCGCCGGTGTCCGGATGCCATGCAAAACCGACCGAATTGCGAACGCCGCGTGCGAACACCTCGTAATGACTGCCGTCCGGGTTCATTCGCGCGATGATCGCGTAGCGATTGCGGTCGGCCAGGCACACGTTGCAGGGCGCTCCGGTGGGGACATAGAGTTTCCCGTCCGGGCCGAACGCGATGAACTTCCAGCCGTGATGATGTTCGGTCGGCAGCGTATCGGTGACGATCGCAAGCTTGGGCGGCGTCTGAAGCTGGTCGTCGATGCGGTCGAGGCGCACAATGCGCGAGACGGCCGACACATAGAGCGAGCCGTCGCGGTATGCGACGCCGACCGGCATGTCGAGTCCCGACGCAATGACGTGATGCGCGCTGACCCGCCCGTCACGCATCACGAGGGCGTGCACGCGCCCCTCCCGGCTGCCCACATAGAGGATTCCGCGCGGCGACCACGCCATCTCCCGCGCTGCCGGTACCGCATCGCTCAGCACGGACGCGTGAAAGCCGGGCGGCAGGGTGAGCTGCCCAAGCT
>NZ_JAHACR010000290.1 GCF_018375725.1 Burkholderia sp.
GCCGACGACACCCAGCATGCCGCGCACGACAGCTGGCGCGATGTGATGCCGCGCATGCCGGCGCTCATCATCGGTAACGGCTTCTTCGCGCTGTTCGATACGCTCGCACTGTCGCTGCTGCCGATCTTCGCGATGGCGCACGGCGTCGCGAGCGGAACCGCGGTGCTGCTCGCATCGATCATGCTGTTCGGCGACACCGCGATGCAATTCCCGATCGGCTGGCTCGCGGACAAGCTCGGCCGCGAACGCGTGCATCTCGGCGCGGGCTGGATCGTGCTCGCGGGCTTGCCGCTGCTGCCGTTCGTCGTGACGTATCCGTGGCTGTGCTGGCCGCTGCTGTTCGTGCTCGGCGCCGCGGCAGGCAGTATCTACACGCTGTCGCTCGTCGCGTGCGGCGAGCGCTTTCGTGGCGGCGCACTCGTCACCGCGAGTTCGCTCGTATCCGCGTCGTGGAGCGCGGCGAGCTTCGGCGGCCCGCTCGTCGCCGGCGCGCTGATGGAGCAGTTCGGCAGCGACACGCTGGTCGGCGTGCTGGCCGGCAGCGTCGCCGCGTTCATCGCCGCCGCGCTGTGGGAACGCCGGGCCGCGCCGCAACGTGCGGCCTGACCCGGCGACGCCGCGTCACACATCGCCACCTGTCGCCGCACATCGCATGTGCGGGCCTGCCGGGCGCGGACGGTTCGCCGCTTACGCCGTCAATGCCGGCATGATCTTGCCCACGCAGGTGCCGAAGCCGACGCGATAGCCGTCGCCCTGGCACCAGCCGGCGAGCGTCAGCTCGTCGCCGTCTTCGATGAACGTCCGGCTGCCGCCGCCCGCCAGCGCGAGCGGCGTCTTGCCGTTCCACGTCAGTTCGAGCAGGCTGCCGAACGAACCCTGCGTCGGGCCGCTGATCGTGCCCGAACCCATCAGATCGCCGACTCGCGTATTGCAGCCCGCAACGGTGTGATGCGCGAGCTGTTGCGCCATCGTCCAGTACATGTATTTGAAGTTGGTGCGGCAGACCGTCGTGGCCTCTGCCGCGCCTTCGGCACGCAGCGTCACTTCCAGCGCGATGTCGAAGGCGTGCGCGCCCGCATGCCGCAGGTACGCGAGCGGCTGCGGCGACTGCTCGGGCTGCGCGGTACGGAACGGCTCGAGCGCGTCGAGCGTGACGATCCACGGCGAGATCGTCGTCGCGAAGGTCTTCGCGTTGAACGGCCCGAGCGGCACGTATTCCCATTGCTGGATGTCGCGTGCGCTCCAGTCGTTCAGCAGCACCATCCCGAAGATGTGCGCTTCGGCATCCTCGCAGGCGATCGGCTCGCCGAGCGCGTTGCCCTTTCCGACGATAAAGCCGGTCTCCAGTTCGATGTCGAGCTTGCGGCATGCGCCGAACACCGGACGATCCTGATCGGGCAACTTGAGTTGCCCGTTCGGGCGCCGCACCGGCGTGCCGCTGACGATCACCGACGACGCGCGCCCGTTGTAGCCGATCGGCATCTCCGACCAGTTCGGCAGCAGCGCATTCTTCGGATCGCGGAACATCGAGCCGACATGGGTCGCATGCTCCTTCGACGAATAGAAATCGGTGTAGCCGGGAATCTCGACGGGCAGATAGAGCGTCGCGTCGCGCTGCGCGACGAGCACCTTCGCGCGCAATGCCGCATCGTCGCGCAGGCGCGCGGTGTCGCGCGAGAACAGTTCGCTCAACTGCACGCGCACGCTGCGCCACGCATCGCGGCCGAGCGCGATGAAGTCGTTCAGCGTCGGCTGCTCGAATGCCCGACCCCGCATCGCGATGTAATCGTCCGCGCTCGCCAAAGGCAGCGTCAGCAAACCCGCGCGCTGCAGTTCCGCCAGATCGACGATCTGGTCGCCGAGCGCAACACCCACGCGGCGCGACGGATTGCGCGCATCGCTGAACATGCCGAACGGCAGGTTCTGGATCGGGAAATCGCAGGCGGCGTCGTTCGCCGTATCGAGCCAGCTCTTGCGAGCCGGATCGAGCGTCGCGCGCAGTTCAGGGGTCACGCTCATCGTTGCTCCGGATTGAAGTGTTTCTTGATGCCTTGCCAGCACTGGAAGTAATCGGCCTGCAGCTGCGCGGTGTCGAGCGCGAAGCGCGTCGGCCGGATCAGCGTGCGGGTCTCGAACATGAACGCCATCGTGTCGTCGACCTTGTGCGGCCTGGTCGTATCGCTCGCCGACGCCTTCTCGAACGTGTCCGCATCCGGTCCGTGGCCCGACATGCAGTTATGCAGGCTCGCGCCGCCCGGCACGAAGCCTTCGGCCTTCGCGTCGTATGCGCCGTGCACGAGCCCCATGAATTCGCTCGCGACGTTGCGGTGGAACCAGGGCGGACGGAACGTATACTCGGCCGCGAGCCAGCGCGGCGGGAAGATCACGAAGTCGATCGCATCGACGCCCGGCGTATCGCTTTGCGACTGCAGCACGAGGAAGATCGACGGGTCGGGATGGTCGTAGCTGATCGAGCCGATCGTGTTGAACAGACGCAGGTCGTACTTGTACGGCGCGTAGTTGCCGTGCCACGCGACCACATCGAGCGGCGAGTGACCGATATCCGCGCGCCAGAGCCGGCCGTTGAGCTTCGCGATCAGTTCGAACGCGCCTTCACGATCTTCGTAGGCGGCCTGCGGCGTCAGGAAATCGCGCGGATTCGCGAGGCCGTTCGATCCGATCGGGCCGAGATCCGGCAGACGCAGCTGCGCGCCGAAATTCTCGCAGAGGTAGCCGCGCGCTTCGCCGTCCGGCAGCGCGACCGTGAAACGCACGCCGCGCGGGATCACCGCGATCTCGAACGGCTCGACGTCGAGCCGGCCCATTTCGGTCGCGATATGCAGGCGCCCCGCTTGCGGGACGATCAGCAGTTCGCCGTCGGCGCTGTAGAAAAAACGATCCTGCATCGAGCGGTTCGCCGCGTACAGGTGGATCGCGCAGCCGCTCATCGCGGCGGCCGAGCCGTTGCCGGCCATCGTCACCCAGCCTTCGACGAAATCGGTCGGCTCGACCGGCATCGGCAGCGGATTCCAGCGCAGCTGGTTCGGCGGAGTCGGCGGCACGTCGGCGGAATCGGCAAACTCCGACACGAGACGCTGCGGCCCCGCGAACGGCTCGAACGGCCGGTGCACCGCGGCCGGACGGATGCGATACAGCCACGAGCGCCGGTTATGCCCGCGCGGCGCGGTGAACGCCGTGCCGGACAGCTGTTCGGCATACAGCCCGTACGGCGCGCGCTGCGGCGAGTTGCGGCCGTGCGGCAGCGCGCCCGGCAGCGCCTCGGTCGCGAACTCGTTCGCGAAACCGCTCAGGTAGCCGGCGGCCGCCGGCTTCGACAGGTCAAGCGTCATCGTTGCTTTTCTCCTTCATTCATGCGACGTCCGGCGCTGCCGCGCCGCACCTCCATCGTCCCGGCGCTCATTGCACGGCCTCCGCGGCGGGATGCGCCGGCGGCGTCACGCCTTGCCGTGCGAGCGCCATCGCCTCGCGCAGCACATCGAGATCGCCGATCTGATTCGCGAGCAGCAGGATCAGCTTCGCATTGACGAGCTGGCTGTCGCTGTCGGTCAGGTCGCGATGCATGTCGATCAGCGATTCGTAGAATGCGTCCGGATCGGCCAGACGCAAGCGGGTGTCGAGGTGCATGACGATGTCTCCGATATTTTTTAGGGACTCAGGCCGAGCAGATCGCCCGCGCGAGCGCTTCGCCGATTGCCAGCGGATCGAGCGCGCGCATCCGTGCGCACACGTGCTGGTCGGGACGCAGCAGATAGAACGTGCCGGGCTGCGCGTCGTAGCGCCGCGCGGCGAGACCGTCGACGTCCTCCACGACATCGATGCCGCGCACCGCGCGCGCATGGCCGGCCGGCACGACGAGCACCGGCTTGACCGGCAACGCATGACCGGCGACCGCTTGCGCGAGCGCGGCCGCATCGTCCGGCAGACCGAACAGCAGCCCCGTGAAGCCGTCGCGCACATGCTGCAACAGCCAGCCAGCCGCGCCGTGCATGCGCACCGGGGCATCGGCGGCCGCCGTGCCGGGCCGCATCGCGCATGCAAAAACGTCGCCATTCCGGTCTGCCGTGTTGAGCGGTGAATCCGCGAGCACGGCGGGCACCGACAGTCGGCCGCTGTTGACAAGCTTGCGTGCGAATTCGCAGTCGCGCGCGAGCTTCAGCGTCGCATCGCGGAACATCCGCGACACCAGACTCTTTGGCGTGATGAAGTCGGTCGAACGCGTCGAGTTGCGAATGTTCTCGTCGGCGGCGAACTCGCGCTCGCTCGCATAGGTGTCGAGCAGGCGATCAGCCGCCACGCCATCGAGCACGAGCTTCAGCTTCCACGCGAGGTTGTCCGCATCCTGCACGCCGCTATTGGCGCCGCGCGCGCCGAACGGCGACACGCCGTGCGCCGCATCGCCCGCGAACAGCACGCGGCCATGACGAAACGCATCCATCCGCTGGCAACGGAACGTATAGACGCTCACCCACTCCAGCTCGAACTCGACGTTCTGGCCGAGCAGCGCCCGCACACGCGGAATCACGCGCTCGGGCTGCTTCTCGACGGCCGGATCGGCGTCCCAGCCGAGCTGGAAATCGATGCGCCACACATTGTCGGGCTGACGATGCAACAGCACCGACTGGTTGCGATGAAACGGCGGATCGAACCAGAACCAGCGCTCGGCCGGAAATGGCGCCTTCATCTTCACGTCGGCGATCAGGAAACGGTCCTTGAACGTGCGGCCGTGGCTTTCAAGTCCCATCATCCCGCGCACCGGGCTGTGCGAGCCGTCGGCGGCGACCACGTACTGCGCGCGCAGCGTCTCCACGCCTTCCGGCGTTTCCACCGTCAGTTCGACCTGCTCGGTCGACTGAACGAGTCCCGTCACCTTGCTCTTCCAGCGAATGTCGAGGTTCGGCAGTTCGAACGCGCGTTCGGCGAGATAGCCTTCGACGTAGTACTGCTGCAGATTGATGAACGCGGGCCGCGCGTGGCCCGCTTCGGGCAGCAGGTCGAACGCGTAGAGCTGCTCGTCCTGCAGAAATACCTTGCCGACATGCCAGCTCACGCCTTTCTCGACAAAGCGCTCGCCACAGCCGAGCCGGTCGAAGATCTCGAGCGTGCGCTTCGCGAAGCAGATCGCACGCGAGCCGGTGGACAGCGTGTCGTCGTCGTCGAGCAGCAC
>NZ_JAHACR010000291.1 GCF_018375725.1 Burkholderia sp.
ATCATCACGGACGGCCTTTTCAACGCACACGCCATGTGAACGAAGCCGGTATCGACGCCGACCACCATCTCGGCCCGGCTGATCACGGCCGCGAGCTGACGCACCGACAACGCCGGCAGCACGGCCGCACCCGGTGCGCGCGCGGCGATGCGCTGCGCTTCCTCGTGTTCGGCGGACGAGCCCCACGGCAACAGCACGCGGATGCCCCGCGCCATCATCTCCTTCGCGAGCGCGGCCCAATGATCGATCGGCCATTTCTTGTCGTCGTTCGACGTCGCGTGGAACATCAGCATGAATGGCGTACCGGCCACGACGGCGTCGGGCAGATCCACGTCATGCGGCGCGACAATGCCGTAGTCCGCGTAGCCCTGCGGCGTATAGCCGAGCGCCTCGCCCGCGCTGATACGCATCCCGTGCCACGCATCGCAGTCGGGCCGCCGGCCGAACCGGTGCGAATAGGCGAAACGCGCGCCGGTTTCGCCGAGATCCTGCGTCGGGTAGCCGAACCGCCGCGCGCCGCGCGCGATTGCCGCAATGATCGCGCTCTTGTAGACGCCGTGCAGATCGATGATCGCGTCGTAGCGATGCGCACGCAATGCGCCGATCGACGCCGAGATCGCCTTCAGGTCGCCCGTGCCGCGCATTTTCTTGAAGCGGCGCAGCGGCGCGCACAGTACGTTACTCACGTCCGGATGCCAGCGCACCACCTCCGCGCACGATTCGTCGACCGCCCAGTCGACCGTCACCCCGGGGAAGGCGCGATGGATATCGGCGACGACGGGCAACGTCTGGACGACGTCGCCGAGCGATGTGACTTTCACGATCAGGATGCGTTTCATTGACGGCGTGGTGACTGATAAGACATTGAAAACATTGCTCGCCATGCTAATGAGATGCCGGCTGGCATCAATTACCGGAACGTTACACTTGCAACAATTTCCGGCGTCTTGACTGAACGGCAACCGCCCCCATTCCGCCCCGGCGTTCTGCCATCAGCCGGCCCATGCGGGCGCCGCGCCGACGGAACGCCCGATCCGACATCGCCCGCGCCGGCCGTCCTGCTGCGATATGCCGCATGGCTGCCGCGCCGGCTGGCCGCACGGCGGCCGGCGGAATCCGTACAACGGGATGGTCTGGAGTCTAACAGCACGTCAAGACGCGCACGGCGGCTCGCGCCGCCGTGCGGAAGGGAAACAGGCCCGGTCAGGCCTGCGGAATCTCGATCTTCACTTCGAGCACTTCGAGCTCGTCCTGGCGCTCGAGGCTGACGCGGATGTCATCGTTCGAAATCTTCACGTACTTCGAGATGACCGCGACGAGTTCCTTTTGCAGGGCCGGCAGATAATCGGCAGGCGGCCGGCCGCCTACCCGCTCGTGCGCGATGATGAGCTGCAGGCGCTCCTTCGCGACCGATGCGGATTTTTTCTTCTCGCCGAGGAGAAACGACAGAATCGACATGGGCGACCTCCGTTACTTGCTGCCGAAGAGGCGCTGCAACAGGCCTGGCTTCTGGTATTCGGTGAAGCGCAACGCCTTGTCCTCACCGAGGAAGCGTCCGACGATGTCCTTGTACGCTTCGGCGACGTCGGTGCCGTCCAGATGCACGGCCGGCAGGCCCTGGTTCGATGCGTGCAGCACCGCTTCCGATTCCGGCACCACGCCGATCAGCTTGATGCGCAGGATCTCGCCGATGTCCTCCAGCGACAGCATTTCACCTTCGCTGACGCGCTTCGGGCTGTAGCGGGTGATCAGCAGGTGCTCCTTGATCGGATCCTTGCCTTCCGCCGCGCGCTTGGTCTTCGACGACAGGATGCCGAGAATACGGTCCGAGTCACGCACCGACGACACTTCCGGGTTCGTGACGATCAGCGCCTCGTCGGCGAAATACATCGCGTGCAGTGCGCCCGCCTCGATGCCGGCCGGCGAATCGCAGACGATGTACTCGAAATCCATCGCGGCCAGGTCCTTCAGGACCTTCTCGACGCCGTCGCGCGTGAGCGCGTCCTTGTCGCGGGTTTGCGACGCCGGCAGGATGAAGAGGTTCTCGCACTTCTTGTCCTTGATCAGCGCCTGGTTCAGGTTCGCCTCGCCCTGGATCACGTTGACGAGGTCGTAGACCACGCGGCGCTCGCAGCCCATGATGAGATCCAGGTTGCGCAGGCCGACGTCGAAGTCGATCACGGCCGTCTTGTGGCCGCGCAGCGCGAGGCCCGACGCGAAGCTCGCGCTCGTGGTCGTCTTGCCCACGCCGCCCTTGCCCGAGGTCACCACGATGATTTTTGCCATTTACCCTATACCCTGTGTTCGTCAATGAGAGCCGATCGACCGCGTCGCGTCACGTCAGGCGCAGCGGTTCGATCATCAATTTTTCCTCTTCGAGCCGGATCTGCACCGGTTTGCCCAGTACGTCGGCAGGCAACGGGTTCTCGGTCGTTCGATAGATACCTGCGATCGAAATCAGTTCCGGCTCGAGACACGTGCAGAAAATGCGCGCGTCGTGGTTGCCGTGCACGCCCGCCAGTGCGCGGCCGCGCAACGGCGCATAGATATGGATGTTGCCTTCCGCGATGACTTCGGCGCCGTTACTGATCGGCGCGAGCACCACGAGGTCCCCTTTCGCGTAAATCTGCTGCCCCGAGCGCAACGGCTTGTCGATCACGAGCGTCTGTCCGACACTCGCCGCCGGCGTCGCCTGGGCCGGCTCCGGCGCGGCTGCCGCCGCCTCGGCCGGCGCCTCGTCGGACGTCTTCGCCGCCGGCACGCGACGGTCGCTCGCCTCGAGCAACGGCAGTCCGGCATTGCCTGCCCAGCCCTGCGTCGCCTGCGCGACGACGCCGACCGGACGCATCCGCACATCGTTGAGCATCTGGCGGATCTCGCCGATCGCCACGCGTTCGCCGTCCGCAAGACGCCGGACGTCGATCACGACGACATCGTCGGAGAAAAACTCGGGAGTCGCTTCGAAGCGTTTGACCAACTCGGTGCGCAAAGCGTCGAGATCGGTGGTCTTCACGATGAACAACAGCGTGTCGACCGTACCGCTGCGCAGTTCGAAGAATGGCGATTTTTTAAGCGACATGGACACTCTGCAAAAAATTTTTGCGTATTTTACAGGCGTCCACGCGGCCAGCCATTATTTTTGGGCGGCGTGCAACAGGCGCCGGGCGCGGCCGGAATCCGCGCCGCGGCGCACGCGCAGATCAACGGGACACGGCACCCCATGCCGCGGATGGCCGGCCGGGCGCAAACCGCCGGCCGGGCGTCACCGGCACGTCAGTGCTTCACCGGTGCCATGAACAGCGACTTCATCGCGCCAGGCATCCGTGTGATCGGCGCATGTTCGCCGGTATTGGCAAAGCCGGCCCGCTCATAGAAACGGATCGCGTTCAGGTTCGCGTCCGCGATCCATGCATAGATTTCCTGCGCGCCGCGCTCGGCGAGCCACGCGGTCGCCGTATCGACGAGCAGCACACCGCCGCGCAGATGACGCACCGCGTGCGCGACCCACAGCTCGCTGACGAACGCGCGGCGTTCGGGCGAGTTGTCGAAATACGCGCCGATCATCCCCGCGGGATGACCTTCGGTGTATAGCAGGAATGTCGTCGACTGATCGGAAATCGCGCGCTGTGCGGCGGCAGCCGCTGCTGCGTCCGCTTCGACGTTCAGCAATTCGGCCTCCGGCGCTTCCCCGGATGCGTACGGCTCACGCAACGACGCGGCGCGAAGTTCGCGATACACGCCGCCCTGATCGGCAGCGATACGACGAACGGTCAAGGTCGAACTCATGCAGGGAAAGCCCCCAATCGGACAGCAAGCTAGTAGCTTCAACCGAAAGCGGGGCGTGAGTCAAATCGTAATTTTCAAATGTGGCGGCGAATCGAGAGACAACAGGCGTTGTCGCCAACGGCGAGCCCGCAACGCGCACCGCGGCAGTGCAGGCGCCGCATCCTTCGCGTGATGGACCGTGTGCGCCGTGCGTCGGCGGCGGCAAGCCGCAACGCGGCCGGCGGCCCTTGTTCGGCGGTCGGCCAGGCTCGCCGGTTCGACGCACGGCGCGGCGACGCGTGGCACGCGATGCCGCGGTGGCGGCCGGCATTCAAACTCGGGATGGCGGGACGGCGCCCGCTTTATTGCGTTGCAGTATTTCCGAACGTCGTTCGGCACGGAGACCCGCCATGACTGCCGCCCCGGCTCGGCCCGGCAAATCGGGCCGGGCGGGCCGGACCGCCGGAACGCCGCCGAGCCCGGCTGCCCCCCGTCAGGCTGCCGCCACGTCCCGCAGCTTGAATACCGATACCGCGTGCCGCAGCGCCCGCGCCTGTTCCGCAAGCGCCTGCGTCGCGGCCGATGCCTGCTCGACGAGGGCCGCGTTGCGCTGCGTTGCGTCGTCCATCTGATTGACGGCGATGTTGACCTGATGGATGCCGCCGCTCTGCTCCTGCGATGCGGCGGAAATTTCACCGACGATCGTCGTGACCCGCTGCACCGCGCCGACAATCTCGTGAATCGATTCGCCTGCGCGGCCGATCAGTGCCGCGCCTGCATCGACACGCTGCGTCGACTGCTCGATCAGCATCTTGATCTCTTTTGCCGCCGCGGCGCTGCGCTGCGCCAGCGTGCGCACTTCGGTCGCGACGACCGCGAACCCGCGTCCCTGCTCGCCCGCGCGCGCCTCCTCGACGGCTGCGTTCAACGCGAGGATGTTGGTCTGGAACTCAATGCCGTCGATCACCGCGATGATCTCGCCGACCTTCGCCGAGCTGTCGGCGATGCCGCTCATCGTCGCGATCGCCTCGCTCATCACGCTGCCGCCGCTCGACGCGACGTCCGATGCATCGTTCGCAAGCTGCGCCGCATGCTTCGCATGCTCGGCGGACTGGCGCACAACGCCCGTCAGTTGCGCCATGCTCGCCGCGGTCTCCTCGATCGACGCCGCCTGCGCCTCGGTGCGCGCCGACAGGTCGTGGTTGCCCGCCGCAATCTGCGCACTCGCGGCCGCGACCGATTCGGCATGCGCGCGCACGTCGAGCACGACGCCCGACAAGCTCGCCTGCATCGTCTGCAGCGCGCGCAGCAGATCGGCGATCTCGTCTCGTCCTGCGGTATCGACCGTTCGCGTCAGGTCGCCGCCGGCCACCGCTTTCGCGCACGCCACTGCCGTATCCAG
>NZ_JAHACR010000292.1 GCF_018375725.1 Burkholderia sp.
ACTGCCGGCGCTTGCCCGGACACGGGACGGCCACAATCTCTACTCGCTCGGATACAACCGTGGGCTCAAGAAGGGTCGAGACGAGCCCGCGCAGGCAGACGCTCGGGAGGGGCTGACGGAACAGGCGATCACGGATGCCGTGAAGAAGTGGTTTCCCGACCGCGCGTATCAGGCCCCGTTCTTTGCCCGCGCCCTTCTCAATGGAGCCAATCGATGATCACTGCCGCCGAGGCCCGCGAGATGGCCGGGCCGACGATCCGAGAGCGCGTCGAAGCGCTTGATCCGCTGATCCGCGCCGCTGCCGAAAAGGGGAAGCGCGAAATCATTCTCCACGACTGGTGGGCCAACGTCGGATATGCCCGCGGGAAGGAATGGAAAGAGGCCGAGAAGCTTTTGAAAGAAATCGGATACACGCTCGACTTCTTCTATGAAGAAAGCCAGTTCGTGAACATGTACGCAATTGTGAGGTGGTGATGATGAACAAGCTGACCGCCGAAGCGCGCGCGACGATCATGGACGCCTGCCAGAGCATTTCGCGCAGCGCCGACGCACTGAAGGACTGCCACACCGTCGACGGGGATTGGGGTGACGATCTCGCCGCGAAGGCGTTCTACGACGCTGAACTCACACTGCTCGAGCGCCTGACCGCGCTGCTCGCCCATCCGGGCCAGCCCGTCGCCGATGATGCGGCAGTGCGGGGCGATGAGCGGGCGGCGTTCGAATGGCCGCCTCTCCCGGTATTTCCTGAGTCATTTGCGCATGTCGCCGGTCACGCGTACTTCACCGAGCATCAAATGCAGGGGTACGCGAACGCATACGGTGAGGCAGTCCGCGCGGCAGCAGCGCAAGCCGTGGCGACGGAACGCATCCGGGCTATGTTCATGGCGAACCCGCCGGACGAACTCGGCCCGACCGATGAGCCGGAATCGCAGTACCGCTTCGGCTACAACACGGCGCTCGAAGATGTGCTCGAAGCGCTCGCCTCCCTCCCCACCAAGAAAGCAGGTGCGGGACAGCCGGAGCGGCGCAGCCACCGATGGGACGACGAGGGCGAGCGTTGCGTGGTTTGTGGTGACAAGGACTGGATGGGCGATCCGGTGTGCCACGGCAGGATTTCAGAGCCGCGCGTCGCAATTCAAGGAAAAGACCATGACGAGTAACACGCTTCCCGACGATCTCAACCCGGCCATGATCGAAGTATGCGCACGATTCATCGGAAAGCTCACGGGGCTCGTGCCGCCACCGGTCGCCGACTTCCCGCCGGAAATGCATGCGGCGTTCCGACAGTTCGCAGCCGATGTCTACGCGATCGTGCACGAGAACGTCGCGCAACCGGAGACGCGCGCCGAGGTGACGGACGCCGACAAGCTCGACGCCGATCGGTATCGACTTCTCAAGTCAATCCCATTCGGGCCAACCGTGCCGCCCGGCTATCGAGGAATTTTCTTCACGTTTGCCGTGCCGACTGGCAAGCCGGGATTTATCCGGAGCTGTCGCGGAGAAGAAATGGACGCCGCCATCGACGCCGCCAGACTGGGAGAAAAACAATGAGCAAACTCTGGATGCTTCACATCCAAGGCCCGGACGATGTTGTCGCGGCTCCGTCGAAAGACGAAGCCGACAAGGTCGCGGCAGCGTTCAATGCGCACTGGGGCGAATATCTCGCGAAGCAACGCGCGGCGTCCATTGCAGCAGGCCAAAACCCGGATCACTGGCCAAGCATCACCGCAGTCGTCGTCGAATGGGATGGCACCGCCGCTGCGCATGCAAAGAGCGTTGCAAAGTATTGGCCCGAATATGCCGAGTATGCGGCCGCCCGTTCAGGAGCAAGCCATGCGTGACCTATTCCTATGCCTGCTGATCGCTGCGGCTTTCGTGATTGGCGTGAAGATCTGCGCTGATTTGGAGTGGGGCGGCGAGCAGACGCATCGAGTGGCGGGAGGTTGAAGTGGCCTACCTCAGTTTTGGCACCGGCCTGCTCGTCGGGTGGTGTGCCGCCAGTTTGTGTGTGGGATTGGCGCTTGCGATTCATTGGTGGAAGCGCGGCACGCCATTGATTGAGCTTGATGACTGGCAAGACGCCTTCGCCGATTCACGCGCTCGCGGCCACAACACCGACGCATACACATTCCAGATCGCATGGGCATATGCCCGAGAACACTATGACCGCGCCCCGCAGGCGCCGGAACCTGAATGCACGAAACAGCAACACGCCTTATCGCCCTAACCGAACAAAGCTGGAGAGCAACCATGTCGCAGGCAACAACGCAGTGGACATATGAAACGGCGCTTGAGTGGATCAAAGGATCATTTCGCTGGCCCGGTGGAGTGATTCGGGCGCGGCAGGGGTATGAGCCGACCGATCTCGACCGGAACGCGATTCAGTACCTGGTGGATGAGCATCAGTTTGGGTGGGAGGGGTGATGCAGACGACAGGCTGGTATCCCGCCAATATCGATCCGTTGCGGATCGGCTATTACGAGATGCTCAACGAATCCACGGGGATCATATTCCGTGCATGGTATAGCGGCTGCATGTGGTTCCGCGATCTTCATGGGCCGACAGTGCCGCTAGTTCGTATCTGGCCGTGGCGCGGGCTCGCATCACCGGCAACGTGCCATGCCGCTCGAGACGGTGATTGCTCATGGGCGCATTGCCCGCAGATTGAGGATGGCGAGCCGGAGAAGTCTAGGCGGCACTGTCCGCTGGATGGAGGGGATGAGGAATGAGCATTCAAAAAGTCATCGACGAAGGAACCGTCGAGATCAACGAGCCGGACGAGTTCTGCGGCTGGTGGGATCAAAACCATATCTGGGTGAAGCGCGTCAGCGACGAGAACTGGTATATCCGAGTTCGCACGCCCGATGGCTGCTACGCCTATGACGGGTATTGGCCGACTGATCGCCACATGGAAATCGCAGATGCGGTAGACGAGGCGTTCAAGGGCGCAATGCTCTTGGGGGAATCGACGTGACGGAACACAACACGTATGAGCGCGGCGCACCGACATGCCCACATTGCGGCCACGAGATGGACTCCGACGAGATGTGTGCCCACCACGAAGATCTATTCGCGCTTGCTCCTGACGAGGGGCGCGCCGAGATCAAATGCCCCGACATTCTGTGCGGCAAGACATACCACGTACAGGGCGGCTATCTACCGCATTACACCAGCGCTATTGATGAGGATGAACTGTAATGCTAGACGATCAATGCTCGCATGGGGTCAAGTGGAGCTGCCAATGCCGCGAATGCGATCTCGTGTCGGCGCGAGAAACGGTCAGACGCTGGAAGCCCGTCGTCGAGGCGGCTGAGCGACGGATTGAGGAGCTTGCGGACAAGGAGGGGGCGATCAATGGACGATGACGGCTATCCAGACGGCGAAGAACTGAAACGTATCGCTGAATGGCCCTACACGGACATTGCCGGGATGCTGGAGTTTGTGGCCGGGATCTGGTGGTGCCCGTCCTTTGGCTGGCACATTGAGGGCGATATTCTCAAGCTATCGACCGGCGGATGGTCTGGCAACGAAAGCGTGATCGCCGCCATGCAGGAGAACCGGATGTTCTGGGCGCTCTGCTGGGTTTCATCGCGGCGAGGCGGTCACTACGAATTCGACCTGAGCCGAATCAAAAACTTGGAGGAAAAGGATGGCGGCGAAGTTGATACCCCTGCGCGAATGGGCGCATGATTTGTTCGGGGAGCATGCTCCGCATTACAACACGCTTCTGAACTGGATCAAGCGCAACAGCATCATGCCGCGCCCCATTAAGGTTGGACGCAGGTATCTATGCGACCCGAAGGCGCGTTATATCGATCCGGTCGCAGAAAAGATCGGGAGAATGGCGGATGGCCGCTAGACGACGTAATGCCGACCGCCGCAACTGGCCGAAGAACCTGTACCAGAATTCAGCGGGAACGTTCTGGTATAGAAATCCGAAGACCGGCAAGACGTACAGCCTTGGGAAAGATCTGCGGGTTGCAGCCGATCAGGCGCGAGCGGCCAACGCAGATCTTGAATACCGGAAAGGCCACGTCAGCCTGATTCAGCGCATGAATGGAGCCGAGACGACGGTAGCCGAATGGTGTCGGCGGTACAAAGAGATCTTCATTGATCGAGGGAACAGCAACCCGCGCACGCAGGCGAATGTCAGCAGTGACCTAGAGGCTATCAAGAAGGCGCCGTTCAAAGATTATGCGCTGTACAAGGTGACACCAAACGATGTGAGCAAATGGATCAAGAGCATCGCTGGGACGGTTAGCGCATCGCGCGGCGGTCAGCTTCGAAGCCGCCTGTCAGATATGTTCAACGAGGCCATTGCCGAGGCGTTGCTGGAGGCTGGCAAAAATCCTGTTTCGGCTATCCGCAAGCCAAAGAGCAAGGTGATGCGTCAGCGCCTTACTCTGGATGACTTCACGAAAATTGTTGCCGCCGCCAGGAAGGATCCTGGCATGGTGTGGGCTGCCCGAGCATTCTTGTTGGCGCTGCTTACCGGCCAGCGTCGCGAGGATATCAAGAACATGAAATTCTCCGACGTGCGCGACGGATTCGTATGGGTGGAGCAAGGAAAGAGTCAAGGGGCAACCAAGCTCAAAATTCCGGTGACCCTTGGTCTTAAGTCGATTAAGCTGACGATTGACGACGTGATCCGCGATTGCCGGGACGATATCGTGTCAAAGCATGTTATCCACTACGTCCGCGCGCGAGGCACGTCCAAGCCAGGGCAAAGCCCGCTGATAGGCAAGCTCAGCGAAGTCTTTGCTCAGTTTCGTGACGAGGCGGGGATCGTCGTGGAGGATGGCAAGACTGCGCCAACTTTTCACGAGATTCGCTCGCTGTCTGCACGACTATATGGTGATGAGTTTGGGGCCGAGTTTGCTCAGGCGCTACTTGGGCACAAGAGCGCCCAGATGACAGAGCTTTATCGCGACGCCCGCGGGCGCGAATGGGCCGAAGTCAAGATCCGATCTTCGTAGAAAATTTTGGATTGGATTTTGACGAATTTTGGACGACCCACCGAAAACCCTTAAGGTATAAGGCTGCGTGATCCAGCCGCGTCATTGCCATCGGATCAAGGCGCAAAAACGCCATTTCACGTTAAAAATCAACTGGCTATGATGCTTTTGTGGCGTGATTTATATCACCGAAATTCACAT
>NZ_JAHACR010000293.1 GCF_018375725.1 Burkholderia sp.
GGTGACGGGCGCGGCGATCGGCGCGAGTTCCGACTTCGTGGCGCTCAGCATCGCGACCGGGCTCGTCAAGGCGATCATCGTGATGGTCGGCACGCCGCTCGCGGCGAACTTCATGGGGCTGAAAACGCCGCGTTCCGCGATGATCTTCGGCGGCCTGGCGGGCACCGTGAGCGGCGTCAGCGCGGGGCTCGCCGCGACCGACCGCCGGCTCGTGCCGTACGGCGCCCTCGTCGCGACGTTCCATACCGGCGTCGGCTGCCTGCTCGGGCCGTCGGTGCTGTTCTTCGCGACGCGCGCCCTTGTCGGCGCGTAAGGACGCCGGCGGCCGTGTCCACGGCGGCCGTATCCACGGCGGCCGTATCCATCGCGGCGGCCTCTGAGTCGCATCGGACATCATCATCAATCGGCGTCGGCGGCGGGCATAGAATCCCGTTAAACCATGACGCCTGGCAGGAGAGTTCTATGACGGGATGGAATCACGCGCGGCGCGCGCGCGATGCACGGCTCGCAGCCGCCGCGCACCTCGCGACGGGCAAGCGGGTGGATGCGCGCGACGCCGTGGCGTTGCTCGAAACGGTCTTGCAGCCGGGCGACCGGGTCTGCCTCGAAGGCGACAACCAGAAGCAGGCGGACCTGCTGGCGGCGGCGCTGGCCGATGTCGACCCGGGCCGGGTCAACGACCTGCACATGGTGCAGTCCGGCGTCGTATTGCCCGAGCATCTCGACGTATTCGAGCGCGGTATCGCGAAGCGTCTCGATTTCGCGTATTCGGGCCCGCAGTCGCAGCGGATCGCGAAGCTGCTGTTCGGCGGCAAGATCGCGCTGGGCGCGGTGCACACGTACCTGGAGCTGTTCGCGCGCTACTTCATCGACCTCACGCCGCAGGTTGCGCTGATCGCCGCCGTCAGCGCCGATCGCGACGGCAACCTGTACACCGGGCCGAATACCGAGGACACGCCGACCGTCGTCGAGGCGACCGCGTTCAAGGACGGCATCGTGATCGCGCAGGTCGACCGCATCGTCGACCGGGTGCCGCGCGTCGACATCCCGGGCGACCGCGTGCATTTCGTCGTCGAGGCCGGACGGCCGTTCTACGTCGAGCCGCTGTTCACGCGCGATCCGGCCGCGATCACGGAAACGCAGATCCTGACCGCGATGCTCGCGCTGAAGGGCATCTACCAGCCGTACGGCGTCAGGCGGCTCAATCACGGGATCGGCTTCAACACCGCGGCGATCGAGCTGCTGTTGCCGACCTACGGCGAGAAGCTGGGCCTGAAGGGCAAGGTCGGCACGCACTGGGCGCTCAATCCGCATCCGACGCTGATTCCGGCGATCGAATCCGGCTGGGTCGAGCAGATCCACTGCTTCGGTTCCGAAGTCGGGATGGACGACTACATCCGCGCGCGTTCCGACATCTGGTTCACGGGCCCGGACGGCTCGCTGCGCTCGAACCGCGCGTTTTGCCAGACGGCCGGCCTCTACGCGTGCGACATGTTCATCGGCTCGACGCTGCAGATCGACCTGTCCGGTCATTCGTCGACGGTCACGGCCGAACGCATCGCGGGCTTCGGCGGCGCGCCGAACATGGGCAGCGACGCGCGTGGCCGGCGTCACCCGAGCGAGCCGTGGCTGAAGGCCGGCCAGGAGGCCGACCCGGATACGCCGGCGGCGCTGCGGCGCGGCCGCAAGCTCGTCGTGCAGATCGGCGAGACCTTCGGCGACAGAAACGTGCCGATGTTCGTCGAGCGGCTCGACGCGCTGCGCCTCGCGGACAAGCTTCAGCTCGATCTCGCGCCGATAATGGTGTACGGCGACGACGTCACGCATATCGTCACCGAGGAGGGCATCGCGAACCTGCTGATGTGCCGCGACAAGGACGAACGCGAGCAGGCGATCCGCGGTGTCGCGGGCTACACGGAGGTCGGGCGGGGCCGCGACCGGAAGATGGTCGAGCGGCTGCGCGAGCGCGGCGTGATCCGCCGTCCGGAAGATCTCGGCATCGATCCGCTCGATGCGGACCGCCGCTGGCTCGCCGCGCGTTCGATCAAGGATCTCGTGCACTGGTCGGGCGGCCTGTATGCGCCGCCTGCCCGGTTCCGCAACTGGTAAGGAAGAGGGCAATGGAACAGCTGAGCTATCGCTTCACCGCGCCGGCGCGCGCCAAGGGCGAACTGGCCACGGCGCTCGTCGGCGTGGTCGCGTCCGGCAATCTGGAAGTGCTCGTCGAACGCGTGCTGCCGGGCAACGATTGCGAAATCGAGATCCGCACCGCAGCGGTCGGCTTCGGCGAAGTCTGGCAGGCGGTCGTCTCGGACTTCGTCGAACGGCGCCGGCCGGGCGGCCTGAAACTGTCGATCAACGACGGCGGCGCACGGCCGGACATGGTGTCGTTGCGGCTCGCGCAGGCGGTGCGCGCGATCGAAGGGGAGGCGTCATGACCGATGTCAGCCACGACGTGCCGCCACGCCGCGCCAACGATGCGAGCTGGTACGAGGCATCCGCGCGACAGCGGATCGACGGCCTGCTCGATGCGGGCAGCTTCACGGAATTCCTCGGGCCGGCCGAACGGGTGACGAGCCCGCATCTGCCGCTGTTCGGCTTGCCGCAGCAGTTCGACGACGGCATGGTCGTCGGGCGCGGCCTGCTCGACGGCAAGCCGGTGCTGGTCGCCGCACAGGAAGGCCGCTTCATGGGCGGCGCGTTCGGCGAGGTCCACGGCGCCAAGCTCACGGGCTTGCTGCGCGCGGCGCGCGAACTCGGCGCGATGCCGGTGCTGATCCTGTTCGATACCGGCGGCGTGCGGTTGCAGGAAGCCAATGCGGGCGAGCTGGCGATCGCCGAGATCATGCGTGCGCTCGTCGATGCGCGTGCGGCGGGCGTGCCCGTGATCGGCCTGATCGGCGGACGCTCGGGCTGCTACGGCGGCGGCGGCTTGCTCGCCGCGTGCTGTTCGGCGCTGGCCGTGTCGGAGCAGGGGCGCATCAGCGTGTCCGGGCC
The DNA here is from genome assembly GCF_018375725.1 of Burkholderia sp. GTDB lineage: Bacteria > Pseudomonadota > Gammaproteobacteria > Burkholderiales > Burkholderiaceae > Burkholderia. The sequence continues at coordinate 2,998 of NZ_JAHACR010000293.1, forward strand.
GGAAGTGATCGAGACCCATCGCGGCGTCGACGAGTTCGATGCGAAGGACCGCGCGCTCATCTGGCGCACGATGGGCGGCAAGCACCGGCGGCTGATCGGCAGCGCGGACCGCTATGTCGCGGATACGCCGTCCGCGTTCCGTGCGGCGGCGCTCGAGCTGACCGGCCGCGCACCGGTGGCGTTCGATGCCGCGATGTTGCGAGCCGAACAGGCGCGCCTCGAAATGCGCGTCGCCCGGTTCGGCGCGTGCGACGATGCGCTCGACGTCTGGCGCGCGCTCGGCGCGCCGGATCCCGGCGCGATTCCCGGCATGCCGGACGACGCATTCGTCGCGCTGGCCGCCCAACTCCAGGAGCCGGTATGAGACGACTTCCCCATTCACTTCGTGCGCGCTCCGCAAAAGGGGCGGCCGCCTGCATTTCGCCGGTCTCCCGAAGGGATGGCTTGCGGGGCATGATCCAGTCCGCCGGGAGGCAGCATGACACTCGATGAAGTCCTCGCCTCGCTGTTTCCGCGCGGCCATGCGGTCGCGCGCGATGGCGGCCTGCTGTCCGGCCACGCGGAGCTGGCCGGCACACGGATCGACGTGATCGGCGTCGCCGACCGCTTGCCGTTCGGCATCGACGAGGCGTTGCGGTTGGCGTCGCATGTGATCGAGACGATCGAACGCGGCTATGCTTCGCCGATCCTCGTGCTCGTCGACAGCGACAGCCAGCGGATGAGCAAACGCGACGAATTGCTCGGCCTGAATGAAGGCTTGTCGCATCTCGCGAAATGCCTGCTGCATGCGGACATGGCCGGGCATCGGACGATCGGTCTGCTGTACGGCCACACCGCTGCCGGCGCGTTCATCGCCACCGCGCTTGCGACGCGCACGCTGCTTGCGCTGCCGGGTGCCGAGCCGGAGGTGATGGATCTGCCGTCGATGGCGCGCGTGACGAAGCTGCCGCTCGACGTGTTGCAGGAAAAGGCGCGGACGACGCCCGTGTTTGCGCCGGGCCTCGACAATCTCGCCAGGATGGGCGCGGTCGATGCGGTGCTCGATCCGGCGCGCGGGCTCGATGCGCAGGTCGCCGAATGGCTCGACAAGCCGGCCGACCGTATCGACCGGCGTGCCGCCCGCGGCCGCCCGGTCGCCGCCGATGTCGCCCAGCGCGTGTATGAGCATGCCCTTGCCGCACGGTAAGGCGACGCTGCGCCGTCATACCCTCGTGACGTTGACCGCAGCGGGGTGGGCGGCGCTGCTCACGGGAGACGGAGCGCTCGCGGACGAGCCGCTGGCCCATGTCTGGGCGGCGCGCGGCTGGCCGCTTGTCGTGAGACGCGCGAGACCGGACGAAACCGGCATGCCGCTCGGCATGCCGCTGCCGCCGTCGGCGGGCAAGCGGCGCATCGCGCTGAACGTCGAAGCTGGTTCGATCGACGCGGTCTGCGAGCCGCCGGCGTTCGCCGACACGATCGGCGCCGCGCCCTCCGCATGGCGGCAGCCGCTGCGCGAACTGCACGCGCTCGGCGAGCAATGCGATGTGCAGGGCCGCGTGTTCGGCGGCCTCGCATGGCAGACACTGACCGGCGAACCGTACCTGACCGGGACATCCGATCTTGACGTGTTCTACCCGCTGCCGACCGCCGCGCAGGCCGCACGGTTGCTCGACGGCATTGCGGCGATCGACGCGCGCGGGCCGATGCGCGTCGACGGCGAATTGCTGCGTACCGACGGCGCGGGCGTCAATTGGCGCGAACTGCATGCCGGGCTGCCCGACGTCGCGGTCAAGACGGCGGACGGCGTGATGCTGTGTGCGGCCGGCGATTTCATCGGAGGCGCGCGATGAGCCGGGCCGCGCGGCGGGCGTGGCCGGGGCAGCAATACGACGAGACCGGGCGCATCGCCGCGCTGGCGGAACACAGCCTGCTGCTCGAAATCGGAACCTTTCCGAAACCGGGGCTTGTCAGCCATGTCGATCCGGGCAGCCACACCGATATGGATGCGTCGACGTTTGCGCGCAGCGCGGCGGCGCTGCGCCCGTATTTCGCGGAACTGGCCGACGCGGGCGCGCGCGATGCGGAGATGTCTGTACTGCGCAAGATCGGCCTGCGCGCCGAGCACGCGATGCTCGCGGCGACCG
>NZ_JAHACR010000294.1 GCF_018375725.1 Burkholderia sp.
GAAACGCTCGCGAGCGGCGATGGCGACGTGATCACGTTCAACGTGATGCGAGGCGATCTGGTGCTGCTCGATGACGACGGTCGCGAAACCGCGCGGGAAAACTGCCGCGTCGCGCTGTTGAGCCAGCGCAAGCACATGCGCGCCGCGCCGGACGCCGCCGGGCCGTTCGTCACGCGCTGATCGCGCGACGACGCATCGCGACGCGCCCGGGCACGCTGCGCCGGCCGGATGCCGCATCCACCGGGACGCACCGCCGTCAGGATACCGGCGCGCTCAGTCCTGCAGCGCCGCCCACATCTCCTTGTCGCGCTCCGCAGTCCAGATACGCGGATGCGTGATGCCGCTCGCCTCGTCATATGCGCGCGACACGTCGAACGGCAGGCAGTGCTCGTAGATGAACACCTGACCAAATTTCGGATCCATCGCCTCTCGCGTGAGCGCCATCGCCGCCTTCAGGTCGAGTTGCTTCTCGACCGCCTTGCGGCCCTGCGCAAGCAGCGTCGTGACGAAATCCTTCGTGTAATCAAGGCCCTTGTTGACGTCGGCCGGGTTCAGCAGCGCCGGGCCGCGGCCCGGCACGAGCTTCTCGGCGTTCAGCGCGCGCAGCGCCTCGAGCGTCGCGGGCCACTGCGCCAGCTGCGCGTCGCCGCAATAGCATGCGGCGTCGTATTCGACGAGATCGCCCGAGAACAGCACCTTCTGCGACGGCAGCCATACGACGGTGTCGCCCTTCGTGTGGCCCGCGCCCAGATGCATGACCTTCACTTCGAGCTTGCCGAGGAACAGCGTGATCTCGCGCTCGAACACGAGCGTCGGCCAGGTCAGGCCCGGCACCGTCTCGACGCCGGCGAACAGGCGCGGAAAGCGCTCGATCTCCGATTTCATGTCGGCCTCGCCCCGCTCGACGATCATGTCGTAGGTCCCGCGGCTCGCAATGACGTTTTGCGCCCCTTCAGCGAGATACGCCGATGCGCCGAGCACGCGCACCGCGTGATAGTGCGACAGCACGATGTGCTTGATCGGCTTGTCGGTGACGCTGCGGATCTTCGCGATCAGATCCTGCGCCATCGCGGGCGTCGCGGTCGTATCGACGATCAGCACGCTGTCATCGCCGATGATCACGCCCGAGTTCGGGTCGCCTTCGGCCGTGTAGGCGTAGGCGTTTTCGGAGAGCTGGGTCCAGGTGATCTGCTTCACGTCCAGATCGGCCTGAGATGCGAATGCTTTTGCCATGTTCCGTTCCGTAGCTGCGCGCCATGTGTTGGGGGAGTGACTGGATCTTCGTCTTGCCCAGTTCGTTTGTCAATAACAAGCATGCTTGTTATTCTCCAAAGCAAATCAGCGCATGGACGGATGCCATAAATGGCGTCAGATACCATTCGGGTTGTATTGGAAAACAGGTGAATCGCGTGCAGAACGATGAAATCCGCGCAGACGCCGCGCCGCCCAAAGCGCAACGCGGCGTCCAGAGCGTCGAGGTGAGCGGCCGGCTGCTCGATGCGCTGGCACGGCAGCGTGCGCCGCTCGGGCTGTCCGAGCTGGCGGCGGCATCCAGTCTGTCGACCGCGCAGGCGCATACCTATCTGGTCAGCCTGACGCGCCTCGCGCTCGTCAAACGCGACGCGATCACTGGAAATTACGAGCCGGGGCCGCTGGCGCTGCGGCTCGGACTGATGTCGCTCGAACGCGAGGCGGCATATCGCGCCGCCGTGCCGCACGCGGCGCGGCTGGCGGACGCGATCGGCTTCAGCATCGCGCTCAGTGTGCCCGGCGCGCTCGGGCCGACGATTGTTCGCATCGAACACGGCGGCTATCCGCTGCATGTCAATCTGCATGTCGGCTCGGTGATGTCGCTCGATGCAACCTCGACCGGCCGCGTGTTCTCCGCGTTCGGCGAGCCCGCGCAGCTCGCGGCAATGGCAGCCAGCCAGGCGGGCACGAACCGCATCCTCGCGGGAGCGGACGGCGGCGCCCGACCCGTACTCGACGCCGCCCGGGCGCGGGCGGCGCAACTCGACGAGATCCGCCGGCGCGGGATCGAGCGCGGTATCGATCTGCCGAGCCCGGGCGTCAGCAGCCTGAGCGTGCCGGTATTCGACGCGGCCGGCCGGCTGCAGCTCGCGTTGACGGCGATCGGCTCGACCGGCTCGATCGATGCCGCATGGGACGGTCCGGTCGCGTCGGTCTTGCGCGATGCGGCGCGGCAGATCACCGCGTCGCTCGACCGCCAGGACGGCGCGCCGCCGCCGGCCCCGGCAACGCCGCGCAGCCCGCCCGCGCTCGCGGACGACACCAAAACCCAGCGCGGCATCCAGGCGCTCGACAGCACCGGCGACCTGCTGTTCGCGCTCGTGTCCGCCGGTCGCGCGCTGTCGCTGCGCGATCTGGCGGCGGCCGCGGGAATGCCGGCCGCGAAGGCGTTTCCGCATCTGGTGAGCCTGATCAAGATCGGCCTGCTGAGCCGCGACGCGGCCGGATGCTTCGATGCCGGCCCGCTCAGCCAGGCGCTCGGCCTGATCGCGATGCAGCGCGTGTCGCCGACGCGCGATGCAGAACCGGAAATCGTCGCGCTGGCGGCGGCGACCGACATGAGCGTGGCGGCCGCGACGCTCGGGCCGCTCGGGCCGACCGTGATCCGGCTGGAAGAATCGGCGCGGCCGCAACACGTGAGCCTGCAGGTCGGCACCGTGATGTCGCTCGTCAATACCGCGATCGGCCGAACGTTCGCGTCCCACCTGTCCGACGACGTGCTGGCCGACCTGCTGCCGAACGAAGCCGTGCGGCTCGCGGGCGGTTCATCCGCTCACGGCGCGGCGCCCGGCAACGGCGACGTCGCGCTCACGCCCGCCGCGTACCGTGCGCGCCTCGCGCAGATCCGCGCGGAAGGCATCGACTACGCATTCGACGCGCCGGTGCCGGGGATCGCGACGCTCGCCGCGCCGGTGTTCGACCATACCGGCAGCCTGCGGCTCGTGATCGCGGTGATCGGCGCATCGCACAGCATTGCGCGCAGCCGCGACAGCGAGATCGCGCAGCAATTGCTCGCGGCGACGCGCCGTCTGTCATGGCGTTTCGGCTGGATCGGCGAAGACTGAACGCGCCGGCGATTAAAGATTAGGCCCCATTTGCCGTAATCCTCGGATAAGACTGGTGGCGCGTGCGCTCCGGCATCCGTTTCTGCCACTCCGCCGGATACAACAATGAGACTCACCCTTTCGAGCCGGGCGAGCGTCGGCGCCCGCCTGGCCACCCTGTCCTGCGTGCTGGTCGCGCTGCTGTTCGCCGTGTTCGCGTGGGCGCTGGCCCGCACCGCGGGCAATCAACTCGCCGACCAGGTCCATGTCGGCATCGACGAGCGGGAACGCTCGATCGGCGCGATGATCAGCCTGTTCGACAAGGCGCTGTCCGCCGAGGCGAGCCGCTCGATGTCGCTGTTCGCGAGCTACCTGCCTCCCGACTACGCGCTCGACGCCGCGCAGACGATCGAGATCGGCGGCGTCGCCACGCCGACCCTGACCGCCGGCGGCAGGCCGTTGAACCTCGATTATTCGATTCCCGATCAATTCCTGCAGAAAAGCGGCGCGATCGCGACCGTGTTCGCGCGCAAGGGCGACGATTTCGTCCGCATCACGACCTCGCTGAAAAAGCAGGACGGCGGACGCGCGGTCGGCACGCTGCTCGACCGCAACGGTCCGGCATACGCGCAACTGGTCGCCGGGCGCACCTACACCGGTCTCGCCAACCTGTTCGGCAAGCGGTTCGTCACGCAGTACAAGCCTGTCTCCGATGCGAGCGGCCGCGTGGTCGGCGCGCTGTTCGTCGGCCTCGACGTCGGCGCGGAAATCCAGCTCGTCGAGAATGGCATCCGGCAATTGAAAATCGGGGAAAACGGCTACTACTTCGTGATCGACGCGACGAACGGGCCTTCCCGCGGCAACTTCATCGTCCACCCGGATCTTGTGGGCAAGCGTGCGAACGACGGCGCCGCACCTTATGCGCAGATGCTCGCGGCCGGTCACGGTCAGCTCGCGTACACGTCGACCGACCCGGCGGCGCATGAGCGCATGCCGAGCGACAAGTTCGTGTCGTTCACGACGATTCCGGAGTGGCAATGGCTCGTCGGCGGCGTCGCGATCGACGACGAGGTGCTCGCCGGCATGCGTGCGACCCGCAATCGCTTCCTGCTGATCGCAGCCGCGCTGGTTGCCGCGTTCGCCGCGCTGTTCGTCGTCGTGGTGAAGCGCATCGTGAGCCGGCCGCTCGAAGCCGCCGCGCGCGCGTCCGAGCGCTTCGCGGCCGGCGATCTCAGTGTGCGGATTCGCGACGGCGGCACGCCGCGCGATGCGGCAAGCGCTGACGAAATCGGCCGTCTGGTCCATGCGGTCGACGGAATCGGCGACGGGCTCGCGCGCATCGTCGCGCAGGTCCGCAGCAGTTCCGCCGACATTGCGCGTGGCACGGTCGATATCGCGGCGGACAGCGGCGACATCGCGTCGCGCATCGCCACGCAGGCAAGCAGCGTCGAACAGACCGCCGCCAGCATGGAGGAAATCACCGCCGCCGTGCAGCAGAACGCCGAGCACGCGGCGCAGGCGAACACGCTCGTCGCCGGCGCGTCGGATGCCGCGACGGACGGCGGCGAGGCCGTGCAGCGCGTCGTCGCGACGATGGGCGAAATCCAGCAGGCCGCGCGCCGGATCGCGGAAATCACCGGCGTGATCGAAGGCATTGCATTTCAGACCAACATCCTTGCGCTGAACGCGGCGGTCGAAGCGGCCCGCGCGGGCGAGCACGGCAAGGGCTTCGCGGTCGTCGCGGCCGAGGTGCGCGCGCTCGCGCAGCGCAGCGCGGCCGCCGTGAAGGAAATCGATGCGCTGACCGCAGCATCCGCGTCGACGGTCGAGGAAGGCTACCGGATCGCCGAGGCCGCCAGCGGCACGATGCGCGACATCGTCGCGCGCGTCGACCAGGTCCGCGCGATCATGGCGGAGATCAGCGCGGCGTCGCGCGAGCAGTCGACCGGCATCGAGCAGGTGAATCTCGCGGTGACCCAGATCGGCGAAGCGACCCAGCAGAATGCCGAACTGATCGCGGGCGCCGAACGCGCCGCCGCGACGTTGC
>NZ_JAHACR010000295.1 GCF_018375725.1 Burkholderia sp.
CATTGTTGTCAGCGACCATGATGCGCTGAACGCTTGCAGGCGCTTTCTAGACGACCATCGCATCTTGGTGGAGCCCGCTTGCGGTGCTGCGTTGGCGACGATTTACGGACAAGCACCGGTATTGGAGGAATTCGATCAGGTGCTTGTCGTCGTTTGCGGGGGGGCAACGACAACTGCAGATCAACTCAGGCAATTGAGTAGTGGGAACTCCACGCAATAGTCGCAATGAATCGCCCCGGATTTAGTGGGGGCTCCAACTTTTGAGAGAATGGAGCCCATGAGCAAGAAGTCGAACGAGTTTTCCCCTGAAGTCCAAGAACACGCAGTCCGCATGGTGCGGGAGCATCGCGGCGAGTACCGCTATCGCTATGGGCTTAATCCTGGATTCAGAGCGTCGCTTGTTTCGGGGCCGTTACGCGTAGCCGGAGACGACGCGACAGGTGCGGCTGTACGGCAAGCCTGCGCTCGTTCGGTCTTACAACGACGCCGAATTTACCGCTGCCTGGGTCATGCGTTGGCTGCGGGATGCTGCAATCGGTTCGGCCTTCATCGCGCCCGGCAGTCCGTGGCAAAACGGCTTCGTCGAGAGCTTCAAGGGCAAGCTGCGTGACGAATTGCTGAATCGGGAATGGTTCCGCAGCCGGATCGAGGCCAAGGTGCTCATCGAACGCTGGCGGCAGTTCTACAACGAGCGTCGGCCCCATAGCGCACATCACTATCAACCTCCTGCCACGGTCCGTCGAGCCTGGCTGGATTCCGATAATATCGACGCAAGACTCATTGCCTGACTGGTCACAAAATTTCGCCTCAGATCAGCTCGACCACGACAGCCGCTTCGCTCTTCAGCATCAGGAACGTGAACGTCTCCCGCAGATGCAGCCGGACCACCTTGTCGGTATGACTGGTATAGCCGATCTACATATCCTCGCCGAGATGCGGCTCGTAGTCGACGCCGACGGTCGATAACACGCAGCGCTTGATGTGGTCTATGACCGGGTATATTGATCGCGCGCGTCTCGCTGAGCGCCGTGTGCGGTCAGCACCGTGACGGGGTAAGGCAGGATCGTGTTCTGCCGGGCACTCGGCTGATCACATCAGTCGCGAAGGCAACGACACGCAGTCTGACCGAGTTGCAGTGCACGACCGTTCGACCGAGCCATCTTGCGCATTACCCGACAATACCGCCGCTTTGCCATCGCTGCGATGCTCTCGCCGCTACCAGACAATCACGGACTCTCAATTCGCAGATAATGTGGACAATGCTCGAGCGCTGAGTCAGTGCCGCTCGGTGCGTCGGCCCATGACGGGCCGATGGCACGATGCCGGGCAATCCGTGGCGCTCACCGGTACGCTGGCAAGACGGGGAGTTCGCCCGTATCTGTACCTACCGCAAGCGGGAGCAGGATAAATCCCGCCCGCGGCTATCGACGTCCGTCCGGATTCAGGTCAACCCATAAGACTTTGCGCCAGTTCCCGCAAGCCCGCCGCCGGCAACGATCAGGTATTCATTCCGGATCGGCGTGCCGTTGAAAAAGCTTTGCAGAATCTCCAGTGTGCCCGCCGCGTAACGTGCCTGCGCGGACAGCGAGGTTCCAGAGATATGCGGCGTCATGCCGTTGTACGGCATCGTGCGCCACGGGTGGTCCGGTGGTGCCGGTTGCGGGAACCACACGTCGCCTGCATAGCCGGCGATATGACCGGACGTGAGCGCGCGCACGACGGCATCGCGATCGACCAGTTTTGCGCGCGCGGTATTGATCAGGTACGCGCCACGCTTCATGCTCGCGATCATCTCGTCGTTGAACAGGTTTTCCGTCGACGGATACAGTGGAATCTGCAGGTTGACGATATCCACAGTGCTCGCGAGCGAGCGCGGATCGGCGTGGTACGTCAAGCCCAGTTCCTGTTCGATGTCGGCACTGAGCCGGTGGCGCTGGGTGTAGTGCAGATTGAGACCGAAAGGTTTCAGCCGGCGAAGCACTGCGAGGCCGATCCGGCCCGCGCCGATCGTGCCGAAATGCATGCCTTCGATGTCATAGCTGCGGGACACGCAATCGGCGATATTCCAGCCACCCTCTTCCGAGAATTTGTGTGACGGCAGGTAGTTGCGGACAAGCGTCAACGTCACCATGACGACGTGTTCGGCGACGCTGATGCTGTTCGAACCGGTTACCTCGGCGACGGTAATGCCCGCTTTGGCGGCCGCCTCCAGGTCAACGTGATCGGACCCGATGCCGGCGGTCAAGGCGAGCTTCAGTTTCTTGGCCTTGGCGATGCGGTCCGCGGTCAGGTAAGCCGGCCAGAAGGGCTGGGAAATGACCACTTCGGCTTCAGGAAGCCACTTCTCGAATTCCGAATCCGGGCCGTCCTTGTCGCTCGTGACGATGAGCTGATGTCCGTTCGCTTCCAGGTAGTTCCGAAGCCCCAGCTCGCCCGACACGCATCCGACGAGTTCACCCGGCTTGAATCCGAGTGGGCCGGTCGGAGTTGGGGCAGTCTGACCGTCAGCATACCGGGTGATGGTCGGAATCTCGTCACGGACATAACGCGGCGGATATCCGTCTACAGGATCTGGGTAAAGGACGCATAGGACAGTTGCCATTGTGGTCTACTCCTTTCGCAATTCATTGATACTGCTCGCGGCGTGGCCATGCGGCACAAGCCTGCACCCGCGCCCGGTTCAGTCGGGAGCGCGATCGTAAGAGAACTGGATGCCGGCAGTTCCACCGGTTTCGATGAACAGGTCTATGAAAGCGGGGACGGTTTCACTGCGCGCCCAGTCGCGCTGGAGTTCGCAAAACAACTGCGCGACGCTGATCATCTTGCCGCCCGCCTGCTCGATCCGCCGAAGCGCGGCTTCATGAGCGGCTACTGACGTTCCACCTACTGCATCGACTACTACGTAGACCTCATAGCCTTCCTTGAGTGCGTCGAGCGCAGGGAAAGTCAGGCATGCTTCCGTCCAGAGCGCTGTCATGATCAGCTTCTTGCGACCCGTTGCTTTGACTGCCGCACGGAATTCGACGTCTTCCCACGAATTGATCGAGGTGCGGTCGTAGGTCGGGTAATCTCCCAGCACTGCACGCAATTGGGGGATCGGCGGCTTGTTCAGGCCGGTCTTGACATTGACTGTCGAATGAACGACTGGAAGCTTGTAGGTCACCGCCGCTTTGGACGCACCGACGATATTATTGATCAGCAATTGCCGATCCATTGAGGCAATCGAGTTCACCTGTACCGGCTGGTAATCGATGATTACAAATGCGGCATTTTGTGGGGTCAGCAGATGGTCGCTAACGGGATCTCGAGTTGGCTCGCTAGCCATAAGCACTCCTGTCCGGTAAAAGGGAGAAATTCAGTGTTCCAAGCGCCTTGATGCGACGAAATGCAGATGCACGATCGCGGATCTTCCGACATCACGCCCTGCATGCACCGGAACGCTAGCAGCGGCCGGGAACTGCGAAGCGACGATCTGGATTGCGATCGTCCGCAAGCAAAGCATTGGTTCAGCTTTCGAAGGATATTCGAATGGCCCTCAATAAATTGAGCACCATTTTTCGAACACGGGGTTCTGAATCATCGAACACAACAGTGGGTACTATGTCGTTCGCAAGATGCGCCTCTCGTCAAAAATTGTACTGACTGTAGGCCTCACTGAAGCTGATGCCCAGATTCGTACGCTTGGAACCCGTGACATATGCTTAAACCGTATTTCTAAAAAGTAGTTGCGATGCGTTCCGCACTGCACGATCGGTGGTAACCGGCTCGGACACACCGCGTCGCAATTTCTCTTGCAAAAATGGGCAGTTTCATCATTTCGTCGCATCCGCCGGTTGAATCCGAAACCCACAACGACTGATCGTCTCTGCGAGCTAGACTGCGGCTTTGCGAAGGGCGAAGGAAAATCGGCCATCCGAATACGATGTCTGAATGCCAGCGCTGCATTCGTGGCTCGCGGTGCTTCGTCGCGATGGGCGGGACAATCGGCAAAGACGCGAAACGAAAGCACGTTGATCTGCGGCAGCAGTTGTGTGATCTTGTTGCGGTTGGCGCAGGCATGCTGTACCCATCCACCAGGAGCAAAAAAATGGCGAAGATACTGGTTCTCTACTACTCGATGTACGGACATATCGAAACCATGGCCAATGCAGTGGCCGAGGGCGCCGGCTCGGTGCCCGGTACCGAGGTGACGATCAAGCGCGTACCCGAGACGATTCCCGAGGAGCAGGCAAAGGCAATCGGCGTCAAGCTGGACCAGCCTGCACCGGTAGCGACGCCCGACGAGCTGGCCGACTACGACGCGATCATCTTCGGAACGCCCACCCGTTTCGGCAACATGGCCGGGCAGATGCGGACGTTCCTCGACCATACGGGCGGCCTGTGGGTAAAAGGCGCCCTCATCGGCAAGATCGGCAGCGTGTTCGCGTCAACCGGAACGCAGCATGGCGGCCAGGAAACAACCATCACGTCATTTCACACCACACTGCTTCACCACGGCATGGTAATTGTGGGGGTGCCCTACGCGTGCGCTGGGCTCACGAACATGAGCGAAATCACCGGAGGCACCCCGTATGGCGCAACTACGCTCGCCGGTGTCGATGGAAGCCGGCATCCGTCGCAGAATGAACTCGACATTGCCCGTTATCAGGGAAAGCACGTCGCCGAGCTGGCCTCCAGACTATGTAGGTGACAAACATCATCGGGCCTTGAAGTAACCCATAGCACCTACGTGCTATGGGCCTTGTCTGCGTGCTCTCACGAATATCGACGAGTGGCTCGTTATTGCGTGGAGTCGACGTCTGAACGTCCCGACGGCATGGGCGAATGATGCTTCTTGGCCGATTACCGCCCGATGCCGCCAGCTATAGGCACGCCTGAAAAAAAGGGCGTTGCAATCCAAAGCAATGGGATCGCCCCCCGAGACGGCACGGACGTTCAAAAGTGGAGTCGCGGGTCAATCAGATAGAACTTTGCGCCGCAGTCCATCTTAGCCATGTGGGCTGTACTCCGTAAGCGTGTCCCCAGCACCGTCTCGACGATGTGAAAGGAAGTTGCCAGAGTAGTCCCCACCAAAGTAGTGGGGACCAAAGTGGCAACAGATACGCCG
>NZ_JAHACR010000296.1 GCF_018375725.1 Burkholderia sp.
CGCCTCGACCTCATCCACGTCAATTCCTCTGGCTGCCACGTCGGTCGCAACAAGCGCCTCGACTTCGCCGCGCTTGAATGCTTCGAGCGCCTGCATCCGCTCCATCTGCGATTTGTCGCCGTGGATCGCCGAGGCAACCACGCCATCACGTTCGAGCTGGCGCGCCAGGCGGCTCGCGCCGATCTTGCTGTTGCAGAACACGATCACCTGCTTGAGCGAGCGGCCGCGAATCAGCTGCACGACGGCTGCCTGCTTGTCGCCTTCGGCGACGTCGTAGACGATCTGCGTGACATTCGACGACGTCGAGTTGCTGCGCGCGACCTCGATCGTCTGCGGATTGCGCAGGTAGGTCGACGCGAGCCTCTTGATCTCGGGCGAGAACGTCGCCGAGAACAACAGCGTCTGGCGCTCCTTCGGCAACAGGTTCAGGATGCGCTGCAGATCCGGCAGGAAACCCATGTCGAGCATCCGGTCCGCCTCGTCGAGCACGAGCATCTGCACCTGCCCGAGGTTCGCCGTCTTCTGCTGCACGTGGTCGAGCAGGCGGCCCGGCGTCGCGATCAGGATCTCGACGCCGCGGCGCAGTTCGGCCATCTGCGGGTTCATGTCGACCCCGCCGAACACGACCGCGCTGCGCAGCGGCGTGTGCTTCGCATATGCATGCACGTTCGCGGCGACCTGGTCGGCAAGTTCGCGGGTCGGCGTGAGGATCAGCGCGCGCACCGGGTGACGCGCCGGCGACGCGCTCGTGTTGGCGTGCGGCAGCAGGCGCTGGATGATCGGCAGCGAAAAGCTCGCGGTCTTGCCCGTGCCCGTCTGCGCGGCACCCATCACGTCGCGTCCGGCGAGCACGACGGGAATCGCCTTCGCCTGGATCGGCGTCGGCGTCGTGTAGCCCTGCTCCTTGATGGCTTTCAGGATATCGGCGGCAAGGCCGAATTGATCGAAGGTTGCGTCGACTGGCGTGGCGACAGAATCAGACATGGTGGCGTTTCGCTCAAAAGGCGCGGCGGGGACATCACGCGTCAGGCTGGCCCGGCGGGCCGCTGCGCAAATCACATTTCGGAAGAAGTCGGAGCCGCGGCGCGCCGCGCGGCGCCACTCTGGCGCTCAGGCCGTGCGGGCTCCGGCCGGCGCGGATGCCGGCGGAAAGGGTCGTATTGTAGCACTGCATGGCGACACGTCCGTGACAGCCCGCTGCCAGACCATGCGTTCGAGCCGGGCCGTACGGTCAGCCCTGCGGTTTTTTCCTCTTTTTCGTTTCAACCTGGACGCAATCCGACAGGAGCGGCGGCGCCTTGGCATCCGCGATTTCATCACGCAGCGTCGCGCCCCGGCCCTTCGTCCACCACGTATAGCGGCCGGCCTGATAGCGCACGCCGGACGCCGACACGGTGTCGACGAACAGCAGCCGCTGGCCGTTCACCGGCACCAGCGCGAAGCTCTGGCCGTTGCCGGCGAGCCAGTACGACACGCGGATCGGCTGTTTCTGGTTCGCGCACTGGTAGACGGCGGTCTGGCGCGCATCGGCGTCGATTTCCTCGACGGTCAGCTGCGCGGCATGCGCGGCGGACGCGGCCAATCCGGACAGGACGAGCGCGGCAAAGGCTTGACGGTACATGCGAATCCTTTTTTTCTGGCGTCGACGCTCGCAGACGGAGCGGTGCGCGGCCCCGGAACGTCGACGCATGGCGCCCCCGCGAGGGCGCGCCGGTTATCAGGGATCGATGGCGCCCGCGCAGGCGTCGGTCGGTGCTGCGGCAACGTGACCCACGACCGGCACGATCTTCAGGGCCGCCGACGCGATCCGGCACGGCGCAGCCGCGAGGCCGCAGCCGGTCAGGCTCGAGACAAGCATGAACGCGGCGCCGCAGCGCCACGCGCGTCGCAGAAAGGACGCCGGAATCATCGCGCCTTCGTCCGTCAAGCGGCCGATACTGGCTTAACCGCCGCAGCGGCACGCTTCGCGCGCTCGCGGGCTTCCTCGACAGTCGCGCCGGTCGCGAGCGCGACGCCCATGCGTCGCTTCGTGAAGCTTTCCGGCTTCCCGAACAGGCGCAGGTCCGAACCCGGCACCGCGAGTGCGTCGGCCACGCCCTCGAACGCGATGCCCGCTGCGTCGACGCCGCCATAGATCACCGCCGATGCGGCGGGCGAGCCGAGCGTCGGATCGACCGGCAGACCGAGGATCGCGCGTGCATGCAGCTCGAACTCGGACTGGCGCTGCGACGCGAGCGTGACGAGCCCCGTATCGTGCGGCCGCGGGCTCACTTCGGAGAACCACACCTCGTCGCCGCGCACGAACAGTTCGACGCCGAACAGCCCGCGCCCGCCGAGCGCCTCGGTGACCTTGTGCGAGATCTCGCGGGCACGCGCCAGCGCGGCGGCACTCATCGGCTGCGGCTGCCACGACTCGACGTAGTCGCCCGAGTCCTGCAGGTGTCCGACCGGCTCGCAGAAATAGGTCCGCGTCTCGCCGCTCGCGGGATCGGTCGCGCGCACGGTCAGTTGCGTGATCTCGTAATCGAAATGAACGAAGCCCTCGACGATCACCCGGCCATGGTTCACGCGGCCGCCGGCCATCGCGTGCTGCCATGCCGGCTCGATGTCGGCCTCGCTGCGGATGACCGACTGCCCCTTGCCCGACGACGACATCACCGGCTTCACGACGCACGGCATGCCGATCTTCGCGACGGCGTCCCTGAATTCGTCGAATGACTGCGCGAACGCGTACGGCGACGTCGGCAGACCCAGCTCCTCGGCCGCGAGCCGGCGGATGCCCTCGCGGTTCATCGTGAGCTGCGTCGCCCGCGCGGTCGGGATCACCTCGGCAATGCCGGCCGCCTCGACATCGGCAAGCGCGTCGGTCGCGATCGCCTCGATCTCGGGCACGATCAGGTGGGGGCGCTCGGCCTCGACCAGCGCGCGCAGCGCTGCCGGATCGGTCATGTCGATCACGTGCGCGCGGTGCGCGACCTGGTGGCCCGGCGCGTTCGGATAACGGTCCACCGCGATCACCTCGACGCCGAGCCGTTGCAACGCGATGATGACTTCCTTGCCGAGTTCGCCGGAGCCGAGCAGCATGACGCGTGTGGCCGAAGGCGAAAGCGGCGTCCCGAGCCGCTGACCGATCTTCATGTGATTTCCCGCTATATAGGTTGGAGGTCGAAAACGACTGCGATGTTAACACGCGCGCCGCCGCGTTATCGGTGCGTTCGCCATGGTTCGCACGGCCGCGCCGGCGGGCCGCGAACGAAATGATGCGTGGATGGTCGGCTCGCCTTGCCCAATGCGAGTGCGTTACTCTTACGCCTTGTTCAGAACAACGATGAGGAACGAGGCTCATGTCCCACTCAACCGCAGCCGCTCGCGCACGCACACGCCTGTTTCGCCCGCTGCGCGCGCCGCTCTGCGCGCTGACGCTTGCCACGCTTCTCGCCGCCTGCACCATGCCGACGCATCCCGACGCGAACGCGCCCGCCCCCGACCCGTTCAACCCTGCCACCATCCAGTTGATCGACGACACGAACTGGGAACTGACCGGCTGGCAAAACGCCGACGGCACGCCGCGCGCGATCCCGCACGGCGACAACGGCGAGCCGATCAGGCTCGCACTGTCGACCGAGTCCGGCGTGCGCCGCGCATCCGGCTTTTCGGGCTGCAACCGGTACATGGGCACCTACGACGTGAAGAACGGCGTGCTGAGCTTCGGCCCGCTCGCCGGCACGCGCATGGCCTGCACCGGGACGCTCGGCGGCCAGCTCGAGCACGCGTATCTCGATGCGCTCGCGCATATCGCGAAGGCCGGCGTGCAGATGCGCGCGCCGCAGCAGTTGCTGATCGTCACCGGCGACGGCGCGACGCTGACCTTCACGCGGCGCGGCCAATAAGCCCCTCATGCGGGACGACAGCCGGCGGGTCGCGTCCCGCGCCAGTTTTTCCGGCGCGCGTCGGCTCGACGCGCCCGTCCTCGAAGCATCTTCGTCGGTTCGTTAAACCCGGCGGGTCGCGCACCGCGCTCCCACCCCACTCCTGTTTCAAAGCATGCACACGGTTGTCCTCGGCTGGTTCGGTATCTCCGCCGTCTGGTTCCTCCTTCTCATCTGGCGTCTCGCCAAGGCGATGATGCCCGGCGGCGACGGTCTCGCCGGTCCCGGCTCGATCCGGCTCTGGCTCGGTTTCGCAAGCGTGTTCCTCGCGAGCTGCACGCTGACGAGCGTGTTGTCCGACGCCGACACCAATGCACTCGGCCATGCGCTGTCGGCCGGTTTCGACCGCGTGCTCGGCCGGGTCGGCACGTCGCTCGCAATGAGCGTACTGTTCGTGGCCGGCCTACCCTGGTTCACCGGCATCGGCTGGAAACGCGTGGCCGCGTGGTTGGACGCGTCGTTCGGCCTGAAACTGTCTCGCGACGACGACGACACCCGCAGCGTGGCCGACCTGCCCCGCCATGCACTGCATCGCGACGAAGAGCGGCGCGTGCGCCGCGCCGGCGACGTGCAGCCGACTACCGCGCACACCGTCAATTCGATGGCGCCCCGGCAGAACGGCCGCTTTGTACGCCCCACCCTCTGGAAGCCCGATCCGCAGCCACGCCCGCGCGAGCGCGGACAGGCAGCGCCGCGACCGCACGTCGAGCCGGTCGCACCCGCAGGCTGGCTGAGGCCTTCGCCGTCGACGCGTGCAGCCGGTGCGCCCGTGGCCGGTACGCCCGCAGCGGGTATCGCGAACCCGGCCTATGCCGCGGCCGCGACGAAACCCGCCCGCTCGATGGCCGGCGTGCAACCGACGCGTCCGGCGCCGCTCGACCTCGAATCGCTGCGCCAGCAGGCGCTGTCCGCGACGCCGGGCCGTCCAGCCGCCGCGCTCCGTCAGCCGCTCGCCACGCATACCGCTGTCACGCCGCGGCCCAACGCGGGAGCATCGGCCCGTCCTCAGTCCCGAGCGGCAGTGACGCCGCCGCCCGCGCCGCCACGCCGACGCCCTGTCGCACCGGCCCGCGCGCCGCTTTATGCATGGGCGGAAAAGCCAACTGCCCCCATCGCGCCGGCACCGAGCTTGCAGGAAACCTTGCGGTCGATCGAGGCAAGCACCGCGCAA
>NZ_JAHACR010000297.1 GCF_018375725.1 Burkholderia sp.
CAGCGTGCTGGTCATCTCGTGCCCGTGCGCGCTCGGCCTCGCGACGCCCGCCGCGATCATGGCCGGCACCGGCGTCGCCGCGCGCCACGGCATCCTGATCAAGGACGCCCAGGCGCTGGAGCTGGCGCAGCGCACGACGGTGATCGCGTTCGACAAGACCGGCACGCTGACGGAAGGCAAGCCGTCCGTGACCGCCTTCGACGCGGTCGGCATCCCGCGCGGCGAAGCGCTGTCGCTCGCGGCGGCGGTGCAGCAGCATAGCGATCACCCGCTGGCGCGCGCGGTCGTGGCCGCCCATCGCGGCGACGTCGCAGCGCACGGCGGCGCGCTGTCGCCGCACGTGACGACCGACGCCCGCGCCGTCGCCGGACGCGGTGTCGAGGCGCGCGTCGACGGCCGGCTCCTCGCGCTCGGCAGAACGCGCTGGCGCGACGAGCTCGGGATCCAGGCGCCGCCCGCACTCGACGCGCGCGCCACCGAACTCGAACGCGCCGGCAACACGATCTCGTGGCTGATGCGTGCGGATGCGCCGCGCGCGGCGATCGCACTGATCGCATTCGGCGACACGGTGAAGCCGGGCGCGCGCGATGCGATCGCCGCACTCACGGCGCGCGGCATCACGAGCGTGCTCGTGACCGGCGACAATCCGGGCAGCGCAGCGGCCGTCGCGGCATCGCTCGGCATCGCCGAATTCCATGCGCAGGTGCTGCCGGACGACAAGGCACGCGTGGTCGCGGCCCTGAAGCGCACACACGGCGGAATTGTCGCGATGGTCGGCGACGGGATCAACGACGCGCCGGCGCTGGCCGCCGCCGACATCGGCATCGCGATGGCGACCGGCACCGACGTTGCGATGCACACGGCCGGCATTACGCTGATGCGCGGCGATCCGGCGCTCGTCGCCGATGCGATCGACATTTCGAAGCGCACCTACCGCAAGATCCAGCAGAACCTGTTCTGGGCGTTCGTCTACAACCTGATCGGCGTGCCGCTCGCGGCGCTCGGCTGGCTCAATCCGGTGATCGCCGGCGCGGCGATGGCGTTTTCCAGCGTGAGCGTGGTCACGAACGCGGTGCTGCTGCGTCACTGGAAGGGCGGCGCGCGCTAACGCGGGACGGGATGTCCGCGGCCCGTTGCGCGTGATGCCGGGCGCGTGCCGGGAACGGCAGCGAAAGCGCCGCGTCCCGGCCGCTACCCCGACACAACCGGCTTGATCAGCGTCGTCGTGATCGGCACGAAGCCGCGGGCGCGATACAACGCCCGCGCCGCCGCGTTGTGGTTGAACACCGACAGACCGATTTCGGCGATGCCATGCCGGCGCGCCTCGGCATCGAGCGCGTCGAGCGCGCGCGATGCCCAGCCTTGGCGGCGCCGGGCCGGCGCGATTTCAAGGTCGTAGATGAACAGCGTGCGATTCGGGCCTTCGGTCACGACCGCGTACCAGAGATCGCCGATTGCGCTGCCGCTTTCGTCATCGACGAGCGACACCAGCGTCTGGCCCGCGGTCCGCAAGCCATCCGGAAGCAACATATCGAAGCAGGCCTGCGCGCGTACCGGCGCATCCGCCGCACCGTTCTGCCCGGACGCGATGAGGTCGCGCGCGTAGCCGTCGATGGCCCGCGCGCGATACGCGTGAAATTCGCTGGCCGTCATCGGCCGCAGCTGCAACATGGCGAAACCACCGTGCGAGAACGGGCTTCCAGTGTAGCCGGACAGCCGCCGCGGCTGCCGCTCATTCGTCACCCGCGGCGCCGCTCTGCTCGTCGCAGCGCAATACCCCCGGCAACGCGCGCAGCGTGTCGCGGATCGCCTGGTAGTCCCGCTCGGACACCCGCGCGAGCGCGATGCGCACGTCGTCGTGGTCGGCCGTCTCGTCGTCCTGCTGGACAATGAACTGCTTGACGCGCTCGCTGTTCGGCCCGAGCGCCGCGTGCAGCGAATCGAACGTCAGCGCGCCCCGCTCGACCGTCAGCGCCAGGTAGCGCCGCTGGCGCACCGTGATGTAGCGGCGCTCGATCGGCTTGAGGCCCGCCAGGATGATCAGGATGATGACGGTCGCGGACAGCGACGCGACGTACAGTCCGCCGCCGACCGCGAGGCCGATCGCGGCGACCGACCACAGGCTCGCGGCCGTCGTCAGCCCGCGCACGATCTCGCCGCGCAGCAGGATCGATCCCGCGCCGAGGAAACCGATGCCCGACACGACCTGCGCGGCGACCCGCGACGGATCGAGCACGACATGCGGCTGGCCGAGCACGTCGAAGAAGCCGAACGCCGACACGATCATGATGAGCGCCGAGCCGACGCAGACGAGCATGTGCGTCCGCAGGCCGGCCGCCCACGACAGGCGCTCCCGCTCGAAGCCGATCACGCTGCCGAGCGCTGCCGCAAGAATGAGCCGCGACACGAGTTCCATATTGCCGAGCATCCTGCTTTCTCCTTTTTGTGGTGCCGGCCGCTCGGAATGTTTTATCCTTGGGGCCCGGCCGGGCACACCCGAGCCGGCACGATCCGATCCCAGCGCCCAACCCGTCATGTCCGTTTCCGACTCCGCTTCCGTCCAGGCCGCTCAATTGCGCCGCCATTTCGCACAGGTCATCTTGCCACTGTGGCGGGATTCCGGGTTCAATCGCGCATTGCAGCTGCCGTTCGAGGCTGTCGATCCCGTGTCGCATGCGCCGCTGCCGGTCACCCGGTATCGCGCGATGGCCTGCGCGCGGCAGTTGTTCGTGTATGCGCAGGCGGGCGACGCGGCGCATTCGGCGACGCTGTTCGATGCACTGTGCCGCCATTTCCGGGACACCCGTCACGGCGGCTGGCAATACAGCGTCGATGCGGCCGGCGCGCCGCTCGACACGACGAAGGATCTCTACACGCATGCGTTCATCGTGTTCGCGTGCGCCGCCTATTACGCGGCATCGGGCGAACCGCATGCGCGCACGGTGGCCGAGGACACCGCCGCGCTGATCCAGGATCGCTTCGCGCCGCGTTCACGCGACGCGTTGCTCGATGCGGCGCGTCATGACGATTTCTCCGGATCGGGCAGCGGGCCGCTGCAGAATCCGCTGATGCATCTGACCGAGGCCTGGCTTGCCGCCGCGGACGCGTTCGGCGACAGCGCGTTCGACGACGCGCTCGCCCGCACCGCGCACGCGGTCGAACGCACGTTCGTCGATCCCGCGACCGGCTGCGTGGCCGAGCTGCCGCTCGGCTCGGCGGACAATCGCTTCGAGCCGGGACATCAATTCGAGTGGTATTTTCTGGTCGACGCGGCGGGCGAGCGTGTCGCGCATACGGGGCTGCGCGATGCGCTCGCCCGTGCGTTCGGATTCGCCGAACGGCATGGTGTCGATGCGCTGACGGGCGGCGTCAGCGCGGCGCTCGACGCGCGAGGCGCATGCGTCGACGGTACGCAGCGCATCTGGGCGCAAACCGAATACCTGCGCGCGCTCGCGACGCACGGCGGCACACCGGCGTCCGCGCCGCTCGCGACGCAGATCGGGCGCTTCGCCGCGCGCTTCCTGCATCCGCGCGGCTGGTATGAATGCAAGACGGCGGACGGCGAGGTGGTGCGCGCCGACATGCCGTCGACGACGCCCTACCACCTCGCCACCGCTTACGCGGCGCTGCCTGCCGCCGGCGAGTAAGCCGCGTCGAACGCCGATCCGGCACGCATGTCCCGGGCGGCGGCGCGCGCATCGCCCAGCTCGAACACCGACACCGCGCGCATCAGCTGCGCGGTCTGGTCGTTCAGCGATGCCGCCGCTGCCGCGACCTGCTCCACGAGCGCGGCGTTCTGCTGCGTGAGCTGATCCATCTGCGTGACCGCCTGATTGACCTGCTCGATCCCGGTGCTCTGCTCGACCGACGCGGACGTGATCTCCGCCATCGTCTGCACGACACGCGAAATCGACGCCGACACCACCCGCATCGCCTCGCCCGCGCGCTCGACCAGCTCCGAGCCGCCGTTGATCTGCGCCACCGAATCCTCGATCAGCGCCTTGATCTCCTTCGCGGACTGCGCGCTGCGCTGCGCGAGCGAGCGCACCTCGCCCGCAACGACCGCGAAGCCGCGCCCTTGTTCACCCGCGCGTGCCGCCTCGACCGCCGCGTTCAGCGCGAGGATGTTGGTCTGGAACGCGATGCCGTCGATCACCGAAATGATCTCGGCAATGCGTCCCGAGCTTTGCGCGATGCCGCGCATCTTCTCGATCACGCTGTCGACGACCCCGCCGCCGTGGCTCGTCGCTTCGAGCGCCTCGTCGGCCAGCGCGCTCGCCGCGCGGGCGCTGTCGGTGTTCTGCCGCACGGTCGCGGTCAGCTCTTCCATGCTGGCGGCGGTTTCCTCGAGCGACGCGGCCTGCGTGCCCGTGCGCGCCGACAGGTCGGCGTTGCCGCTCGCGATTTCGCCCGCACCGAGGTGGATCGCATCGGACGCGTGACGCACGGTGCGCACGGTACCGGCGACGCTCTCCTGCATATCGGCCAGCCCGCGCAGCATCAGGTCGATCTCGAACACGCCGCCCGCGCGCACCGGCTCGTCGAGCCGGCCCTGCGCAATCCGTTCGAAGTGGCGGCCGGCCTCTTCGAGCGGCGCGACGACCGACCGGCGCGCCGCGGCGTAGATCGCCGCGATGCTCGCCAGCATGGCGGCCAACAGCACGATGCTCACCCACTTGAACCACGCCATGCCGCCGTCGATCGTCGCGAGCGCCATACGGCTCGAGTCGCTGCCGTAATCGACGAAGCGGTGCAGCTCGGTCAGGTACGCATCCTGGATACCTTGCGTCGGCTGATCGAGAAATGCCTGGATGTTGTCCGTGTCGAGGTACTGCACGAGTTCCACGAGCGCCGTGTGAATCTTGCGGTAACGCTCGGCGAGCGCCGCGACACGCGCGCGGTTCTCCTCGTCGACGGGCGGCACGGCGCTCAGCCGGGCGAACGCCTTGTCCGCCTCGACGAGCGAATCGCTTGCATGGCGGATGATGTCCTCGGGCTTCGGGCCGCCGCGCACCATGCGCGTGCCGGCACGCGACAGG
>NZ_JAHACR010000298.1 GCF_018375725.1 Burkholderia sp.
CCGATCGGGCCGGCGAGCAGCCAGGCACCGTAGAAGCCCGCCGCGAGCAGCGCGAACGAAGCCAGTTCGCGCGAGCGCGCGACCTGCCCCTCTTCGCGCGCCTTCTCACGGCGCCTCGGAGTGGCGGCTTCGGTTCTGTCGAGATCGCTCTCGTCTGCCACGGTGCCTCCAGACGGACGCGGCGGGATGCCGCTTTCCAGTGACACCGATTATTCATGCAGCCGTCAACCGGCGATCGGTCGAGCAAAGCCGGGAAAGTGGGGTATTTCAGGGGATCGGGAAGATGCCCGGTCGCGGCAGCCGTGGCGTCGCGCCGACGCCGTGCCGACGCGCAGCGCCACGGCCCGCGCGATTCGTCGGGCGCGCGGCGCTCTGGAATGAAAAAGGGAGCGATTGCTCGCTCCCTTCGGCCCGGACGGGCCGTCCCGAACGGCTTCGCCGCGCCGTCAGTACGCGACGTAAGGCGCCGCGCCGCCGTTCGCAGTCAGATCCATCCCGAAGTAGATCGTCTTGCCATAGAAGTGCGGCAGGCCGATATCGAGCCATTTGGTCGAGCCGAACGGCCCTGCGATGTCGTTGAACGCGAACGACGCCGGGTTCGAGAACAGGGTGTCGGCATTCGCGACCGGCATCGTCACCGTGCTTTGCTTGCCGTTCAGGCCCGTGAGCGTCGCCGTGTAGTTCACCGTCGAGGCCGGACAGTAGAACTGCGTGCTCCGCGAACAAACGGTCTGCGACGAATCGTCGAAGAAGTACGCGTTCGAGCCGGTATCGAAGAACGCGCCGCCGCCGGTCGCCCCGGTGGTCAGGCTGCGCCCGAGGAAGGTCGCGTTGACGTCGCCCGTCGTCGTCGACGTCAGCACCGTCGACGCGCCGAGCGCGTTGTTCGTCCGCGTGCCGATGCCGAAGGTCAGCTGGCCGGTCGCGCTGCCCTGGCCGCTGCTCGAAATCTGCGGCATCTGCACGATCACGCCATTGTTGTCGGTCGCGAAGCGCTGAACCGGGTTGGCAACCTGTTTCGCCAGCGGCATGGTCGTCTGCGTGCAGCTCGCATTGCCGTTCGGGCACGCGTAGTACGTGCTCGACGTCGCCGTCGTGACACAGGTCGTGCCGCAATCGAACGGCGCAGGCCCGATGCCGAGAATGCCGTTCGCACCGAGCGCCGTCACCGAGTTGGCCGACGTGCGCAGGTTCGAACACGTGCCCGGCACGTTGGTCGTGCCGAGGTCGCCGATGATCTGCACCGGCAGCGAGCTCGCCACTTCGGCGCCGATTTTCAGGTCGACGATGCGCAGCGAACCCCACGTGTAGCTCGACACGAACTGGCCGCACTCGGCGATTTGCGCACCGCCGCTCGTCGTCTCGAAGGGCAGGCTGGACAGCACGCCCGACGCCGCGCTGCTGACGAGCCGCAGACCGTACGACGCGGTATCGACGAGCACGTTGTTGATGACCTGGCAGTTCGACGTGCCGGGCGCGCAGACCGTCACGCTGACGGTCGGGATATTGATGACGTTCGCGGCGCCCTGCGACACGGTGATGACAGCGGTGTTCGCCGCGCTGCCGGACGAGCCGCCGCTCGTGCCGCCCGAGGATGCCGACGACGATCCGCCGTCGCCGTCGCCGCCGCCGCACGCAGTGACCAGCGCGGCCGTCACGGCCCCGAGACTCAGTACGCCGAGCCAGCGAATGAAGGTTCGAGATTTACGCAAGATGGGCCTCCCGCCGTCACTGGATGTCGTTGCCGGTCATGCCGGCAGGCAGCGCCTGGGGCACCCACGCCTGTCCGGAAAACGCGCCCATATGGCCGCCCGTGCGGATCACGACGCCGCTCGTGTCGACGGACACGGGCGCACGCCAGCCGGCCGCCCGATGCGCTGCCTGGACGCCGGCGGTGTATTGCGGCGCATAACTGCCGAGGACCGATGAGAGATCCGGCATCGTCGGGCCTTGCCACGAGACGCCGAACACCGTGCCGGCAGAGGAGACATATTCGCGGACGACCGTGCCGGTGCCGAGCGTGAGCTCGCGCACCGTATACGCGGCCGCGCTCGCCGACGATCCGCCGGCCGAGCGCAGCGCGGGCTGCAGCGCGCGCACGCGCGCGGCGGTATCGGCAGCCGGCGGCGACATCGGTGCGCCGCCCAGTTCCGCCTGCGCGTGGACAGCCCACAGCACGCTCGTGCCGGCCGCCGCACAGGCGGCGATCCGTGCCAATCGGTTTGCTTTCACACTCCCCCCTCGGCACCGGCTTCGATCGTCATGGCTCAGCCGACCGATCCAGTGTCGCGATCCAGTTTGATTGAAAAACTGATGAAAGCCGTATCGCTCTCAGTGAAGCGTAGTATGCCTGCGCAGTGTGTCAAAGTGTCGAGGACACCGGGAAACCCCGATGGACGGCGCCAATCCGGCACACCGCGCCGATGCCGAACCGGCGCACGCGCCGCATCGGCCCGCAGTGCGCGGCGCCCGGGCCTGCCGGCGCGACGTGCGCCGGAAACACCGGGATCGCCCGATTTCGTCAGAAGCCGAGGCTCGCCAGCAGGTCGTCGACCTGCGCCTGATCCTGGACGACGTCGGCCTTGCCTTCCGGATTGATCTGCGGCCCGTTCAGCAGCGACTCGGGGCTGCCCGTGCTGCTCATCGTCTGCTCCGCCGCGAGCGCGGCAGCAGTCGCCGCGAACTGCTCGCGCCGCTCCGGCGCGATGTTCTCGATCAGCACGCCGAGCAGTTGCTGCTCGATCAGGTAGACCATGTCCATGATCTTCTTGATCACCTGCCCGGTCAGGTCCTGGAAGTCCTGCGCGAGCATGATCTCGAGCAACTGCGCGTTGGTCGCGGCCGTCGCGTCCGGCAGCGCGCGCAGGAACGCGCGCGTGTCGTCCATCAGCTCGCGCACTTCCGCCCGCTCGATCGGCCCCGCATACCACTGCTCCCAGCGCGCGTCGAGCGCCTCGGCCTCGTTCTGCATGCGCTCCTGCACCGGCTTCGCGATCTCGATCGCAGTCAGCACGCGTTCGGCCGCCTGCTCGGTCATCGTCGCGACATAGCGCAGCCGGTCGCGCGCGTCCGGCACGGCTTCCGCCGCACGCTCGACGTGCTTGTCGAGCCCGAGCTCGCGCATCGAATCACGCAGCGCGCGCGTGACCTGGCCGATGCGCGCGAGGATGCGGTCGCTCGCGAACTCGGCACCTTCGGGCTGGCTTTCGGCGGAAAAGCCCGCGCCGGCCAGCGCCGCGTGGATCGGCTCGTTCACGTCAGCTCCCGGCCTTGGCCATCTTGTCGAGGATCTTGTTCAGCTTCTCGTCGAGCGTCGCCGCCGTGAACGGCTTCACGACATAGCCGCTCGCGCCCGCCTGCGCGGCCGCGATGATGTTCTCCTTCTTGGATTCGGCCGTCACCATCAGCACCGGCAGATGCGTGAGCGCCGGATCCTTGCGGATTTCCTGAAGCATCGCGAGACCGTCGAGGTTCGGCATGTTCCAGTCGGAGATCACGAATTCGTAGCCGCCGCTGCGCAGCCGCGCCAGGCCCGCCGCGCCGTCTTCCGCCTCGTCGACGTTCGAATAGCCCAGCTCCTTGAGCAGGTTGCGGACAATCCGGCGCATCGTCGGGAAGTCGTCCACCACCAGGATTTTCATGTTCTTGTCCATCATCGTTCCTTTCCAGATTCGTTACCGTTGAGGCGCGCGCACGCCGCGCGCGCCCTGTGTCATTTACACGCGCTGCACGCGGTCGCCCATCGTCGCGAGCCGCGCCATCACGCGGCGGCTCATGTCCGACAGCGGCGACACATCGTCCGCGCCGCCGAGCGCGATCGCCTCGCGCGGCATCCCGAACACGACGCAGCTCGCCTCGTCCTGCGCGAACGTATAGGCGCCCGCGCGCTTCATTTCGAGCAGACCGGCCGCGCCGTCGCGGCCCATGCCGGTCAGGATCACGCCGATCGCGTTCTTGCCGGCGTGCGTCGCCGCCGAGCGGAACAGCACGTCCACCGACGGACGATGCCGGTTCACCGGCGGCTCGTCCGACAGATGTGCGACGTAGTTCGCGCCGCTGCGCGCGAGCAGCAGGTGTGCGTGGCCCGGCGCAATATACGCGTGGCCGGGCAGCACGCGCTCGCCGTGCTCGGCTTCCTTCACCGCGATCCGGCACAGGCCGTTCAGGCGCTGCGCGAACGACTTCGTGAAACCGGGCGGCATGTGCTGCGCGATCAGCACCGCCGGCGCGTCCGGCGGCAGCGGCGTCAGCACTTCGCGAATCGCCTCGGTGCCGCCCGTCGACGCACCGACGATGATCAGCTTCTCGGTACTGACGAGCGGGTTGTTGATCATCGGCGCAGCCGGGTGACCGGTCGCCGCGCGGGCGGCGGCCGCCGCGGCCTGCGGCTGCGGCGTCTGACGCACGCGCGCACGCGACGCCGCACGGATCTTGTCGGCGAGCTTCTCCGCATACTCGAGCATCCCGTCGCGGATCCCGACGCGCGGCTTCGTGACGAAGTCGACCGCACCGAGTTCGAGCGCGCGCAGCGTGATTTCCGAGCCGCGCTCCGTCAGCGACGACACCATCACGACCGGCATCGGCCGCAGGCGCATCAGCTTCTCGAGAAAATCGAGGCCGTCCATGCGCGGCATTTCCACGTCGAGCGTGAGCACGTCGGGATTGTGCTGCTTGATGAGTTCGCGCGCGACGAGCGGATCCGGCGCGGTCGCGCACACCTCCATGTCAGGCTGGCTGTTGATGATCTCGGTCATCAAGCTGCGGATCAGCGCCGAATCGTCGACGCACAATACTTTGATCTTCTGCACTGCGGTCATGCCTCCTGCTTTCGCGATACATTCTGGGCGGACGGGCTGCCGGCGACGCCGCCGCGCGCGCCGAACAGCTCGACCCGCGGCGCGGCCGCCACAGGCCTGCCCGGCTGGGAGGCGGCCGCCGCCGTGCCCGGCTGCGGCGCCGGCCGTTTCGCCGGAGCCGAGAACAGC
>NZ_JAHACR010000299.1 GCF_018375725.1 Burkholderia sp.
CCGGCAATGCCGACACGCTGCGCGTGCTGCTGAACAACCTCGTCGACAACGCAATCCGCTATGCCGGCGAAGGCGCGCGCATCGACGTGACCGCCCGCACCGACGGTGCGACGCCCGTGCTCGAAGTGTCGGACAACGGCCCCGGCATTCCGGAGGCGGAGCGCGCGAACGTCTGGGAGCGCTTCTATCGCGGTGCCGGCGCCCAGGCGGCCACGTCCGGAAGCGGCCTCGGCCTGTCGATCGTCAAACGGATCGCCGAGCAGCACCGCGCGACGGTGACGCTCGACACCGGCCCGGACGGGCGCGGACTCACCGTGACAGTACGCTTCGATGCACCGGCCTGAGCACGCGGCTTGTCCACAAATTTTGTTGGCAAGCTTGTGGATATCCTGCGCATCGCCGCGCTAAGCCCTTGATCCCGCGGACATTGGCATGCGTGATGCAGACAGGGCGGCCGGCCCGTCACGCCGTATGATGCGCGGCATACGAGCCGCGCCACGATGCGCCGCCACCGTCATGATCCGCAGCCACCCGACTTACCCACAGTTTTTGTTGGCAAGCTTGTGGATATCCTGCGCACGCATGTGCTAACTCATTGATCGCGCAACGAATCATGCGCTGCATCGTCGATTTGGCATGGTGCGGCCGGCGGCGCGCATTTGCCGACGGACGTCGACGCGGACGATGCGCCGCACGCAGGCTTGACGTTTGCGAACGCAACGAGTAAAGATCACGCTTGCCGTGCGCAGGGGACATCCGCCCGTACCGCACGGCAAATCAGCGGGCCGCGTTCGGCCCAGGCAGCACAACGACACACCACTCTCCGAGGAAGGCCATGGAACATTTCTCCGCCTGGCAATGGCTCGTCACGCTGGTCGTTATTGCCGTCTGCATGTATCCCTATGTCCGCATCGTCCGGCGCACCGGCCATTCAGGCTGGTGGGTGGTCACCATGTTCCTGCCGATCGTGAACTTCGTCATGCTCTGGGTATTCGCGTTCGTGCGCTGGCCCGCCGTCGACGAACAGCGCGGCGGCTGAACGTCATTCGTCGCGCGCCGGGGGTGAGCGGCGTCGGCGCCGCCCATGACGGATCGCCCGCGGGTTCATCGGTACGCGGCGACGCGAGTTCTCCACAGATTGTGTTGGCAACGATGTGGATAGCCTGCGCATACCGCAAGCAAGTGCTTGATCCGGCAGGATTTCCTGACGCTGCCATGGATCGTGCACGCAGTACGCCGACGCATGACGACACCCGCCACACCCAGCGTCGCTACCGCCTCCACGCACTTGTCCACAATTTTTGTTGGCAAGGATGTGGATATTCTGAGCACGCTTAACCTAAGTTGTTGATCACACAACGTTTAGCGGCATGGATCAGGATGGCGGCAACGCCATGCGAAGGCGCCATCGCCAGTCTGTGCACGCACCCCGTTTAACTGAACGCCGAGACCGCGATCCGCGCAGCTGCCTCGATCACGTCGTCCTTCGCCTGCGCATCGGCGCGCGTCTGCGTGTAATAGACGGCCAGCACGATCGGCGCACGCGATGGTGGCCATACCACGCCCACATCGTTGGTCGTCCCGTAGTCACCGGTGCCCGTCTTGTCGCCGACCCGCCACCCGGCCGGGACGCCCGCGCGGATCCGCTTGTCGCCCACCTTGTTGCCGCGCAGCCATTCGATCCACTGCGCGCGCTGCGCAGCGGGCAGTGCCTCGCCGAGCGCGAGCACACGCAGGCTCGCGGCCATCGCGGCGGGCGTCGTCGTATCGCGCAGGTCGCCCGGCAACGCGGTATTCAGTTCGGTTTCCCAGCGATCGAGGCGGAACGTGTCGTCGCCGATCGCACGCGCATACGCGGTCACGGCCGATGGACCACCGATCAGCTTCAGCAGCAAATTCGCAGCCGAGTTGTCGCTGTATTGGACCGCCGCCGCACACAGCCCGGCGACCGTCATGCCCGTGCCGACGTGCCGCTCCGTCACCGGCGAATAGCGCACGAGGTCGTCCTGCCGGTATGTCACGCGCTGCTGCAGCAGCGCCGGTCGTTCGACGCTGCGCGCCAGCACGGCGGCGGCCAGCATTGCCTTGAATGTGCTGCAGAACGGGAAGCGCTCATCGGCGCGATGCTGCGCGCGCCGTCCGTTCGCGGTGTCGATCGCACATACGCCGAGTCGGCCGCCCGCCGCGCGCTCGAGCGCGTCAAACGACGTCGCGGGCGAAACGTCCGCCGCCTGCCGCGACGCGCAGGCGTTGACGGACAGGACGAGCGGCGCCGTCGCGGCGGCCAGCAGCAGGGTTCGACGTTGCGATGAATGGATCATGTCCTATGTCTCGTGGTGGAGTGGAGAGCGATGACGAAAGAACTTCTTATGACAAAGCTCCGTCCGCATCTTCCGCTCAATGCGTTGCGCGCATTCGAATCGTCAGCGCGTCACCTGAACTTCACGCGTACCGGCCTCGAGCTGAGCGTGACCCAGGCCGCGGTCAGCCAGCAGGTGCGTGCGCTCGAGGAACGGCTCGGCTGCACGCTGTTCACACGGCTCCCGCGCGGGCTCGACCTCACCGACGAAGGGCGCGCGCTGCTGCCCGCGCTGAGCGACGCGTTCAGCCGCATCGAGACGGTGCTCAAGCCGTTCGACGGCGGGCGCCGGCGCGCGGTTGGCTCACGTCACTGAAGTCGAAGCCGCTCACGCCCGCGATGACGCTATTTCGCGACTGGATCGCGGCCGAAGCGGCCGCCGCATAACGACCCGCAGTTGTCCACAGATTTTGTTGGCAAGGATGTGGATATCCTGGGCACCCTGCGCCTAAGCCATTGATCGCACGCCATTTTCTGCCGCACTGCGCGACGCACGCAGCCGCTCGACCGAACAACGCACCCATGTCTGCGCCGGGCCGCCATTGCGAATCCACATGCAGCAATGGCGCGCCCCTTTTCCACAGATTTTGTTGGCAAGCTTGTGGATATCCTGCGCATGCAGGACTTAACCCATTGAGCGCATGGTGTTTTGTCGCGCGCGTGCGCAAACGGGCAAGGCTGCCGCATACGCGGCAGCCCTTGTCCCGCCGCATGCACGCTCAGTGCTTTTCGAGCCCGCCGCGCAATTCGCGCGCCTTGTCGCGCAGCGCCTCGTAGCCGGAGCGCGCGTGCTCGGGCAAGTCCGGATCGCCGATCAGCGCGCCGAGCGTTTCGATCAGGCTGTAGAGAATGCCCTTCGCCGCGCCGACCGCGATGCTCTGCGATTCGATCGACTCGTGCAGGTGGTTGACCGCCGCCTCGAGATTTTCGAGCTTTTCGAGCTTTTGCTCGCTGTCGTCTGGCCGGTGCTCGGTCGTCATTGTGCGCCTCCGCGATGGTTCGAGGGTCATGCCACGATTCTATGCCGCCCCGTGCGAACGTGGCACGACATCGCGCAAACGCGCGCTACAGCACCACGACGACCTTCACGCGCCCGGGCTCGACCGCGGCCACGATCTGGCCGTCGACGCGGCGGAACGTCAGCGACACGCTGTCGTCGCCGACGTGAAGCCTGTCTATCCGCAGCCAGTCGACGCCTTCCGGCAGAACCGGGCGCTCGATCCTCACTTCGCGGCGCGACGCATCGATGCTCACGCCGAGGCAGGCCTGCAGCATCATGAACGGCGCGCCCGCCGCCCACGCCTGCGGCAGGCAGGCAACCGGGTACGCGGTCGGCGGCTCGCCGCGTCGACGCGGAAAGCCGCAGAACAATTCCGGCAACCGCATCTCGAAGCTCACCGCCGCCTCGAACAGCGCGCGCAGCAGGTTCAGCGCGGCAGCCTTGTCGCCATAGCGCGCGAGCCCGCGCGCGGCGAGCGCATTGTCGTGCGGCCATACCGAACCGTTGTGATAGGCCATCGGATTGAAGCGCGGCTGGCCCGCCGCGAGCGTGCGCACGCCCCAGCCGGTCTGGAACAGTGTCGAGCCCAAGACGTCCGCGACCGCCTCGCCGCGTGCCGGCTCCGGCAGCCCGAACGCGAGCAGATGGCCGGCATTCGATGCAAGCACACGGCACAGCTCGCCATGCCCGTCGAGCGCGATCCCGTAGAAATTCGCATCCGGCATCCAGAACAGCGTCTCGACCTGCTCGCGCAGCGTCTCCGCCCGCAGTGCATAGCGGGCCGCATCCGCCGCCTGTCCACGCCGCCGCGAGATCGCCGCCATCGCCTCGAATGCCGCGCACGCATACGCCTGCACCTCGACCAGCGCAATCGGACCGTCGGGGAAACTGCCGTCCGCGTGGAATACCGAATCCTGGCTGTCCTTCCAGCCCTGGTTCGCCAGGCCGCGTTCCGACGTGCGCTGATAGTCGAGCAGCCCGTATGGATTGCGATCGCACTTGTCGATCACCCAGCGCATCGCGCTTTCGAGCGCGGGCCAGAGTTCGTCGATCAGCGCGTCGTCGCCGGTACGCTCCACGTACGCGCCGGCCAGCACGATGAATAGCGGCGTCGTGTCGACACCGCCGTAGTACAGCGCAAACGGCACTTCGCCGGTCGCCGCCATTTCGCTCTTGCGAAATTCGTGCATGATCTTGCCCGGCTCTGCATCGCGGAACGCCGACGTCTCGTGCGCCTGATGCGCGGCGAGGAACCGCAGCACGCCGCACGCAAGCGACGGCTGCAGCCACAGCATCTGCAGCGCCGTGATGACGGCATCGCGGCCGAACGGCGTCGAGAACCACGGAATGCCCGCGAACGGGTACGGCCCGGTTTCGAGCTGCGTCGTGAGCAGCCCGAGATCCGCGACCGAGCGGTCGAGCCACGCATTGAACAGCGGATTGCCGGTGCGGACCCGCGCCATCGCCGCGCGCCGCGCACGCATCGCGCGGTGCACGCCGACGAGCGCGATGCGCAACGCGGCGCGGCCGCAGGCGGGCGCGCTCGCGCTCGCCGCGCCGGTCGTCGCCGCGACGGTCAGATAGATCGACACGCAGGCCTGCGCGGCGATCGTC
>NZ_JAHACR010000300.1 GCF_018375725.1 Burkholderia sp.
GGCGCCAACGACTAGATCGGACTCGCGCTGCTCGAGCAATGGAGGCCATTGAGAAATGCGCGCGCGCGACAACCCGACGGCGCGACCAAGTTCCGCTCCGCTTCCGAAAATTGCGATTGCCTGCTGTTTAGTCAGTTGCATCTTCAATCCAGTGTATAGCGCACTAGACAAATCATATGTCAAGCTCACTGAACGCACAAGGGGTTAGTCTGCTATACATGAAAACACTGGCAGACCGCCTGCGCGCGGCCCTTGCGGAAGCCCGGATGAATCAGTCGGAACTCGCGCGGCGCGTTGGCGTGACGCGTGGGGCGGTTTCGTTTTGGCTGAATAGCGCTACCACAAATCTGGCGGGCGAGAACTTGCTAAAAGTGGCGTCTGTTCTATCTGTTTCTCCGAATTGGCTGGCTACTGGACGCGGCACCATGAAGCCGGCATCTTCGCAAGAGGTTCCCCTTCAGGGGAACCCAGAATATCCGGCGATCAGGCGAGTGAAGATCAAGATTTCAGCTGGCATTACCGGTTACGGTATTGAGCCATTCGAGGAAGATCACGCCCCGATCGTCTTTCACCGGAGCTGGTACGAAAACAACGGCTACGACCCAGACAAGCTGCTTGCCATCAAGGTAAGCGGCGCCAGCATGGAACCCGGACTTTATGACGGGGATTGGGTCGTCGTGAATACGGCCGATTCAACGCCACGCGATGGAATTGCATTCGCGCTCAGCTACGATGGGGAAGTCGTAGTCAAGCGGCTTTTCCGATCAGAGGAAACTTGGGTCGCGGCATCAGATAACCACGACAAGCGGATTTATCGTGACCGCCCATTGAATGGGGATACCTTCGTTATCGGGCGCATCGTTCACAAGCAAAGTGAGAGAATCTAAAATCGGGGGATTTATGCGATGGTCGATTTTGGCGGCAGGCGTCATTGCAGTATCGTTATCTGGATGCGCCGCATATAAGCAACAGCAAGCCGAGCGAGCGGCAGCTGAGCGCGCAGCTCGCCTCAAGCAGGCGGTCGATAATGCCACTCAGGAATGCACGGTGCTCTATTCGAATGCTGCAATTGATCCGATTCGCCCCCGGATTGCAATTCAGCACCTTGAGGATGCGACTCTGATCCAGATGTCGGATCAGGCTCGCGCATCCGCAGCAGATCTCCCCGCGATCGACGCATTTGAGACTGCGCGTCGGAAATGCGCCACGATATATCTCAGCGCCGCAATGAGCAATTTGCCTTCCGAGCACGTTCATGCACTGGAGCGCGCTCAATCGCGCGCATGGGATCTGTCTAAGGATCTATATGCGCGTCGAATTACTTTCGGCGAATTCAATACCGGTCGCGCGGAAGCGCAGCGCCAACTCAATGCCGATATGCTCGTGGCCGATGAGCGCCTCCGAGAGCGCGCCATCGAAATTCAGCGCCAGGCAGACGAGCGCGAACGCGAACGCCAATCGAGATCCCTCGCGATTCTGGGTGCCGTGGCCGCCGCCCGGCCATCGCCAACTCCAACGGTCCCATATGTGCCGATGCAGCTGCCAGCATATGCCCCGGTTCCCGCCGTCAGTAAGCCACTTACCATCACCAACTGCAATCAGTTTGGCTCAAACATAAACTGCACCACATACTAATCCTCCCTCGGCCAACATCGATCTAGCCCGCTTCGCGCGGGCTTTTTTGCGTCTGCACGACGCTCCCGACGTCTCCGCTTGAAATTTATGTATAGCATACTTGACATTCCGGCTTGCGAGTTGTTTAATTGCCTCAACGTCACGCAAGCCGTGACATCCCAGCAACCGCGAGGCAAACATGTCCGGCCCCACCCGCATCACATTCTTCATCGAACCGACCGAGCCGCGAGACTCGGAGCCCGTATTTCTCCAGCACGGAGACGACCAGCCCGTCGAGCGAGTCTGGTCGATCGACGGTGAATTACATGCCCTTAAAGGCATCCGATTTGATGGGGACTGTCAGTTCGAGATCCGCATCCTCTCCGGAATCGAGTCGCCTAAGCTTTTCCGCCTCGATCGTTACACGAAGTTCAGGGATGGCCTCGTACCCGCTACCGGAAGCCTCGCGGGTGACGACATAGACGCCAAGGGGGTCTCTGCCGCCGGCAACAACAACGGGTGAAACACCGTTTACATAGACGCGAACCCGAAAGCGATTTTTCTCCATGGGCGTTGCCTTGGATGGTTGAGGGATCAACAAGGTAGCACGCATGGGAAAGCCGGAGCGCCACGGATTTAGGCGTGACAGCCGGAGAGACGGCACTACGTCACCGCCCTGATGCGGTGACGCCCAGCAACCGCTGAGGCCAGTTCTTTGACAAGTTGGGGATTTGAGAGAGGGTGCGGCAAGGCGCTGTGCTGCGGGATGGTCACGCACCCCGCCTGCACCCGGGTTCGATGGACGGCCCGGCGATATTCTGCCGGGCCGCTTCATCAGGTCACGAGGATCGCAATCAGCGCGGTGAGTGCACGCAGGCACGCCGCCACGTCGATTTTGATCTCCGCCTTCACGGAAACTTTCATGGCTCATCACCGAGAAAGCTCGTGGCCACGAGCGTCGTAAGGCGCTCGTTCATTCGTAACCCGGCGTTGCTACCGGGGTGGTTCGCTGCCTAGGATGACGTGCCACTGCAGCAAGCAGCAAGCAAGAGTTGAGACGCATGCCGACTCTCTACCGGCGCATGCTTGCAGCTCACCTTGAGCAGCTTGCGAGGCCGCAACCGGGGTTCGCAGCCCCGGCACCGGAAGCATAGCAAACTGTTCGCGCCCTCTCTCCAGTCCCTCGCTTGTCACTGAGCCGGCCTCCCTTGCATCGAGGCAACATGCTCAAGATCGGATTTCCCCGTTTTCGCGGCCGGCGCGCGGCCGGCGCGCCGCGCGCCGACTGGCTGCCGCTCGCCGCCCTTGCGGCCCTCTATCTGCTCGCCGGCGCCATCGCGCCGCCGGTCGAGCGCCTCATGGGGCTTTGGGCATGAAGGCGCTCCTGATCCTGTGGGCGAAATCGTTCGCCGCCCTACTCGTCGCCATCCTAGTGCTCGCGCTCGCCCAGCAATGGGACGAAGCCGATACCGCGCGCGCACGTGCCGACATGCAGCGGAGCGCATGACCATGCCGGGTCCGCTTCCTATCACCGACGCCATGATCGCGCGCGAATTCCGCTTGCACCGCTGCAGCGGATCGGCCATCGACGGGATCACGAACCCGCTGATCCGTCGCTGCCTCTCGCTCGGCGCGGAAGCGCGCGCCGCCCGCGAAGCCGCCGCCGAACCCTCCACCCACCGCGATGCGAATTCCCGCGCCGCCAACGACAACGACTGAGGCACGACATGACCTTGTTCGAAAACTCTCTTATCTACGACATCGAGATCGCCAAGGCGATCTTGGGTCGCGGCGAAACCCGCGTCGAAGGAATCCAATACTGCGACGGGTGGAAGGACCACGCCGGCATGGGCATCAGCGTCATCGGCGCGTACGACTACGCCGAATCGCGCTATCGCGTGTTTTGCGCGGACAACTTTGCCGAATTCCTCGATCTGTGCGCGAAGCGCGCGCCGCTCGTCTCGTTCAACGGCATCGACTTCGACGACAAGGTGATCAACGCCACGCTCGATCCGTACGGCACGATGCCGGGCTCATTCCGGTACGACCTACTCGCGGAGATCTGGCGCGCCGCCGGCCTCTACCCGACGTTCGGCGGTAATTCACACACCGGCTACGGGCTCGACGCGACGTGCGAGGTCAACTTCGGCATCCGCAAGTCGGGCAGCGGCGCGCACGCGCCGATCGCCTGGCAGCAGGGCCGCGTCGGCGAGGTCATCGACTACTGCCTGAACGACATCCGTCTCACGAAGCGCCTGTTCGACCACGCCGTCGTGCTCGGTGAGCCGATCGTGCTCGCGAAGACCGGCGCGTCGGTGCGCCTGCGCACGATCGACCAGGTTGAGCACGCCTACCTTGGCTGAAGGGGAACGCGATGGCCCTCGTAACCGTGGACATAGACCTGCGCGACCTCGATACCGAAGACCTAGTCGACGAGCTCGAACGCCGCCGCAAGAACCCAGGGCCGAATGACGACGTCTCGATCAAGCAGATCTTCGAGGCGTTCTATGTCGGCAACGATAACGCGGCCCTCGACCTCACGAAGCGCTACATCCAGCACGCAACCGGCCGCGTGCTGCCGACGTAGCCGACCGATTTCCCCGTGGCCTGCCGCGTGCGTCCTCGTAGCGCGCGGCATTTTGGGGCGGATGTCTCGCCCCGCTTTTTCCACCGGCTTCAACGGTGGGTGCTCGGAGTGACGGGTGGGCGCCGTCACAAAACGCGAATGAGGCCTGCAGCCGCGCGCGGACACCGCTTCATGCCACCACGCTGCCTTATGCGAGCCGAGCACCCACCATTGAAGCCTCCAATCAGAGCTACTTGAAGGGTTGATCATGCAGAAGACGATGAAGAAGACTCCGGAAGCCGCCGCGGCCGAGCAAGAGCAAGTCTCGAAGTTGCGCGACGAGATCAAGGCTCTCTGCAACCGAGTGCCCCCCCAAGTTCTCGGCGGTAGCTACCAGACCGCCGTCGCATGGAAGAAAGCCGCGAGCGAGGCATATCGCCTCGCGACCTCGATCGCGCCGACCCCTCAAAAGCTCAACGATGCCAAGACTGCGATGCAGATCGCAGCGAGCACGTAACCACTCTCTCAGCCTCGCGCAAGCATTACGGCCCTCGGATAGCGCGACGCCATTTGGTGGGCGGCTTGTATAGCGCCCCGCTTTTTCGAATTCATCCAGGAGAAACCATGCAGCAGATCCAGATTCCCCCGCTCGCCGAAGGCGAGATCTACCTCGGCGGCTTCGTCGATGTGAATGGCGATGTAACGCACACGATCCTGCTGCCCGGCGAAAACGGCAGCGCGTCGTGGCAGGACCAGATGGAATGGGTGAGGAGGATGAATAATAT
>NZ_JAHACR010000301.1 GCF_018375725.1 Burkholderia sp.
AAATTGCCGGCGGTGGCCGCGAGCGGATCGGCCAGGCCGCTGCCGCGCAGCGAATAGACGCCCCACGCGACGCCGGCGGCCGACATCAGCACCACGCCGCGCGGCGTCGGCGCGGACACGCCGGGCGACACCAGATACAGCAGCCCTGCGACCGCCGCCCCGAGCCCGATCCAGCCGAGCGGCGCGAAGCTTTCGCCCGCATGCAGCCCCGCGCCGAACATCGTCAGTTGGACTGCGCCGAACAGGATCAGCGCGCCCGTGGCCGCGCTGACCGACAAGTAGGCGAACGAGAAGCACGCGACATAGACGAACAGCATCGCCGCGGCCAGCCAGTCGCCGCGCGACGACGACGGGCGGCCGCGGGCGCGGACGACGATGGCGAGCATCAGCGCGCCCGACACGAGACGCAGGCTGCCGAAGCTGGCCGCATCGATCCGCGCCGCCTGCAACGCGAGGCGGCACAGCAGCGAGTTCGATGCGAACGCCAGCATCGCGGCGCTCGTCAGCAGCACGGCGCGCATGGCAGGGTGCGTGCCGTGCGCGGAACCGGGAGTCGCGAGCGGACGCACGGGCCGGCTCACAGATGCAAGGCGACGAGCAGCGCCGCGCCGGCAAGCAGCGCGATGACGAGCGGCGCAGTGAGACGGCGCCCCCATGCGACGTTCTTCTCGACGGCCATGACGGCCGCGAGCAGCAGCATCCAGCCGAGGCTGCCGGTGCCGACGACGAACATCAGCAGCATCAGCGCCCAGCAGCAGCCGACGCAGAAGAGGCCATGCCGCCCGCCCAGTGCGAACGCCTGCCGCTGCGGCGCGATGCCGCGCCAATGACCGATCACGAAACTCAGCGGTGTCCGGCATTGGTCGAGGCAGCGTGTCTTCAGTGTGCTGAACTGAAACGCGCCGGCGAGCGCGAGCGTCGCGGCGCCAATCAGCCAGCCGCGCCATGCAAGCGCCGGCATCTGCGCGATGCCGTTCAGCAGCAGCGCGTGCAGTCCGTGCGCGAGCAGCCCGAAGCTGCTCCACACGGCGACATAGCCGAGCCCGACGAGCGCGAGCAGGCGCGCACGATCCGGGCGGCCGGAGACGACGCGTTCGAACGCATTGAACAGTGACAGCGTCGTCGGCAGCATCATGGCGAGGATCATCAGCGTCCATGACGCCGCATAGAACAGGGCGGGCAGCCACACCGCGCCGCCGGGCAGCGCACGGCACAGCGCGGCGACGGGTTCGGCGGCCATCCAGCCGCCATGATCGGCATAACGTCCGTACGGGCTGCGCGTCCACGCCCACAGCGCGACCCACGCGAGCGCGACGAGGCCCGCGAAGACGGGCGGAAACACGCGTCGATGACGCAGTGCAGACATGGCTGTCCCCGTCGCCGCGGCGGAACGCGTCGCGGCGACGGGCGGATCAGGCGTCGAACCGGAACGTGCTTTGCAGTGCGTTGTGGTCTTTCAGATCGACATCGATGCCGATCGCCGCATTCTTCGAGCGATAGACGGGCGCCTTGCCGACGAACACAGGCGCCCCGGGTACGGTCGAGAACACGGTGTCGGACAGCGTGGTCTGTGCGCCGGTCGGGCCGAGGTACGGCTCGAGTTCCGCGTAATAATCGGCGCCGATCCGGAGCGTGCCCTTCGCCCCCGCGACATCGAAGGTGATCGGTGCGCGCTCGACCGACACGACGGTGCCGATCAGTTTCGCGAGATCGGCGATCGGTCCGCCGGCCTGACCGGTGTAGACCTTCAGCAGCGCTTTTTCCTGCTCGTCCGATGCGGTGTCGTTGATGAAGATCGCGGCGGTCCAGTTGCCTTCCAGGATGTTGCCGGGAACGTGGGCGACGGCGGCGATGGTGTTGCCGGAGACGTCGATGCCGTCGACCGTGCCCTTGTCGATATGCCAGGCGACGATCGTGTCGCAGGTGCCGAAATCGGGATCCTCGCCGATCCAGCACGGGCACAGCACTCGACAATTGCAGACTTCGAGCAGACGACCTTCCAGGTGGTAGCTCATTGTTTCCTCCATGTGCGGGGACGGCCGCGCTGTGCGTCCTCCACGGACATCGGGTCACGTGCGATCGACGATGCGAATGCTGAATGCGCAGAGGAATGCGTGGAGCGTGGGCACGGCTCGATGCGCCGCCGCCTGCGGCTGCGCATCGATTTTCCAGTGTAGGCGGGGGAAGGGGATATGCAATCCGGTGCGCTCCCGACGCGCCGGGCTGACACGCGCGCGCGTCGGGATTTCCGCCGATGTGGCGGCTCGGAAGCGGCCGGTGCGCGTCCGAGCGCAGGCGCGGCATCCGCCCGCGCTCATATCTCGTCCACGTCGTCGAGCAGCTTGTGCCGCATCGCATAGCGCACCAGCGCGGCCTCGTGCGGCATCTGCATCTTTTCGAGGATCCGTGTCTTGTATGTGCTGACGGTCTTGGCGCTCACGCACAGCGCCTGTGCGATTTCCGTCAGCGTCTGGCCGGCCGCGATCCGCCTGAACACGTCGAATTCGCGGTCTGACAGCCGTTGATGCGGCAGCGTTTCGGCCGGTTCGTTGAGGCTCTGCGCGAATTGCTCGGCCATCGCGAGACTGACGTACACGCCGCCCGACGCGACCTTCGTGACGGCGCCGACCAGTTCGGCGCTCGCACTTTCCTTCGTCAGATATCCCGACGCGCCCGCGCGGAACGCACGCACCGCGTACTGCTGTTCCGCATGCATCGTCAGCACCAGCACGCGCAGCGCCGGCTTTTCGTCCTTGATCTGCTTGATGAGCTCGACGCCGTTGCGGCCCGGCATCGACAGGTCGAGCACCAGGACCTGCGCGGGCGTCGCGCGGACGAGCGCGATCGTCGACGGGCCGTCGCACGCCTCGCCGGCGACCTCGAAGCCGCTGGCGTTCTGGAGAATGTGCCGCAACCCGTCGCGCACGAGCGTATGGTCGTCGGCGATCAGCACCTTGATCATGTGTTTGAAGTTTCCTGTTGAATCGAGGACAGCGGAAAGGCGACGGCGATCGCGAAGCCGCGTCCCGGCGCGGTGTCGATCGTCACGGTGCCGCCCAGCATGTGCGCACGCTCGCGGATGCCGATCAGGCCGAACGACTTGTCCTCGTGCGGCGCGCTGCCGGCAGCCGCTCCGCGGCCGTTGTCGGCGATGCGCAATACGCAGACGCCGTCCTCGACGTGCAGCGTCAGCACCACGCGCGACGCGTCCGCATGGCGCGCCACGTTCGTCAGCGCTTCCTGGACGATACGGAACAGCGTCGTCGCGCCGGCGCTGCTGAACGTGAGGCCGCCCGGCTCGATATGCCGGTCGACGTCGATGCCGTAGCGGTTCGTGAAATCGTTCGCGAGCCATTCGATCGCCGGCACGAGCCCGAGATCGTCGAGCATCACCGGCCGCAGGTCGGCCGCGATGCGCCGCACCGAAGCGACCGTCGAGTCGATCAGCCGCCGCATTCCGTGCAGATGCGCGAGCACGTCGTGGTCGGGCGTGCCGCTGCCGGGTTCGCGCAGCCGGTTCTCGACGACCGACAGATCCATCTTCAGTGCGGTCAGTTGCTGGCCGAGGTCGTCGTGCAGTTCGCGCGCGATGCGCGTCTTTTCCGCTTCGCGCACGTTCTGCAGGTTCGCCGACAGCTCGCGCAGTTCCTCGCGCGAATGCTTGAGCGCGTTTTCCGCGCGAAGGCGCTCGGTGATGTCGCGCAGCATCACGGTGTAGAGCTTGCCGGATCCGTCGCGGATCTGCGAAATCGATGCTTCGATCGGGAATTCCTCGCCATTGCCGCGCTGGCCGAACAGCACGCGCTGCCGTCCCATCTGGCGCTCGGAGACGCCGGTCACGCCGAACTGGTCGACGTGCTTCGCATGTGCGGCACGGAAGCGCTCGGGAATGAAGCGCGACAGCGGGCCGCCGATCGCCTCCATCGCGGACACGCCGAACACCTGCTCCGCCATCGGATTGAAGATCACGATCGTCTGCTTTTCGTCGATCGTGATGATCGCTTCCATCGAGGAACGGATGATGCCCATCATCCGCGCCTCGTTGAGGCCGCCGCCGTCCGCGTCGGGATCGGACGCGGCCTTCTGCCGGCTGCGCAGCGCGGCATGCGCGAGCGCCGCCAGCGCCAGCGACGCGATGAGCCCGGCAGCCAGCACCGTGCCCGCCGCGCGCTGGGCGCCGGTCGTGCCCGGCCGGCCGTCGGCCGAGTAGGCGAGCGTCAGTGCGCTGCCGCCGAAATTCAGCACGTCGGTCCGGCGCATCAGGTCGGCCGGTGCCGGGGCGTCCTCGGCGGGGGCGTCCGCCGTGAAAATCGGCCGCGCATCGCCTTCGGCGCTCACCCGCAGATCGATGCCGCGCTCCGATTCGAGCGCCCGCTCGATCATCCGCCGCGGGCTCAGCGAGGCGAACAGCATGCCGTCAACGACACGGTGCTGCGTGGCCTCGGCGGCGCGCGGTTCGTCGTAGACGGGCAGGAACAGCGTCAGCGCGGTGTAACCGTCGCGGGTCGCATCGTCGTCGACGGGGTGTACGCCGAGCGCGGCGCTACCCGTTTGCATCGCGCGCCGCAGCGCCGAAGCGTCGCGTTCGCCGAATCCGGCGACAGGCGCCGCCGACGCGGGGGCATTGAGCGCCGTGACCGCAAGCGGCTCGGCGGGCAGCGTGCCGCCGATAGCGAGCGCGCCGCGCGCGGCCGCGGAAAGCGGTGCGTAGCCGAGCTGGCGAACCGGAGACGGCGTGTTGTCGAGATCGAGTGCGGCGACGTACCGCCGCCAGCGCTCGGGCGTCATGTCGGGCGTCACGCCGAGCGCGCCGCGCGCGGCCTCGAGGACGGCGACGCTGGTTTGCAACTCGTGGCGCAGCATGGCCGTCACGTGTGCGGTGCGGCGCTCGGCGTCGCGCTGCTGGTGCGCGAGCAGTGGCAGGATGCAGTCCAT
>NZ_JAHACR010000302.1 GCF_018375725.1 Burkholderia sp.
CAGCAGCAGAGAAACGAGATTATGAACACTCCCGCGCCGCGCGTCAACTACTTTTTTTGCCCCGCGTCGCGCCGTCCCGCTTCCCCTCCCCCGCGCCGCGACACCCGCCGCGCGAAAGAGGCGTGATTCTAGGCAATCCCCGCCCGCCGCGCAAGCCCCCACCGATCCCCACCACGGCACGCGCCGGCGCACGGCCCGCGGCGCACGCGGAATCCAAGCGCGCCGCGGGCCGGCAGCCCGCCCCACGCCGCATCGGGAGCTCGCGGCCCCGGCACGCGATGCGCATTCGCCATCTCCGCCGCTTCCTCCCAATGTCCGCGACACCAAGGCGCCTCCGCACACGCAGCGTCCGGGATCCTCCTGCCTTGCCTCCGGCACCACCTGGCACTCCACGTCGACCACCAATCGAATCGGCTCCGGCATCATGTCCGTACCCGGCATATGATCCCGCTCCAGCACGCCGACCGCGCCTGAAGCCGATGCGCCTGGTCAACACCGCCGCCAACCCAAGATACCCGAGCAGACAAAGAAAGCCCGGCGACTCAACAGCCGCCGGGCCCAATGCATAGCCGATCGAATATGCGTTACAGCACGATCCGCTTGATGTCGCCGACGACGAAGATATACGACAGCGCACCGACCAATGCGATCACGCCGATAAATACAAGCGCCCCGACAAACGACCCGGTCGCCGTGACGATGAAACCGATCGCGAGCGGCGTGATGATGCCGGCGAGATTCGCCGCCAAATTGAAGATGCCGCCGGTCACGCCGAGCAGACCATCCGGCGCGATGTCCGATACGAGCGTCCAGCCCAGCGCAGCCATGCCCTGCGCGAAGAATGCGACCGACATGATTGCGATCACCGCCTCGTTGCTCTGCACGTAGTTGGCGAGAATGATCGTCGAAGCAAGCAGGAGGCCGGCGATGATCGGCAGCTTGCGCGCAACGTTCGCGGATTTGCCGCGACGTAGCAGCCAATCGGAGAAGATTCCGCCGAACATCACGCCGACCGACGCCGCGATGAAGGGCATCACCGCGAAAAAGCCGATCTTCAGCCAGCCCATATGGCGCTCAGTCGCAAGATAGGTGGGAAACCAGGTCAGGAAGAATACGAGCGTCGAATTGCCGGCGAACTGGCCAAGGCAAATACCCGCGAGCTGGCGTTTCTTCAGCAGCCGACCGGCCATGCGCCAGCTGAATTTCGCCTGGCCCGGCTTGCCGCCCTGCTTCGCGCTGTGCACCAGACCGCCGCCTGCCTCGATATAGGCAAGCTCCTCCGCGTTCGCGCCCGGATGATTGCGCGGTTCGTGATAGAACACCCACCAGACAACACCGAACAGGATGCCGGCACCGCCGACGACCCAGAACATCGAACGCCAGCCGAA
This sequence comes from Burkholderia sp., assembly GCF_018375725.1. Taxonomy (GTDB): domain Bacteria; phylum Pseudomonadota; class Gammaproteobacteria; order Burkholderiales; family Burkholderiaceae; genus Burkholderia. Next base: position 1,389 of record NZ_JAHACR010000302.1, read on the forward strand.
TGCCCCCATCAGGGCGAACAGCACGGGACTGAAAAACGCGAGGCCGATGTACTCGCCGACCGTGTAGGTGCCAGTCGCCATCGCGCGCTCATTCTGCGGAAACCAGGTCGCGACCACGCGGCTGTTGGTCGGAAAGCATGGCGCCTCCGTCACACCGAGCCCGAGACGGCACGCAAGCAGCGGCGACACGCCGTGCACGCAACCCTGCAGCAGCGTGCACAGCGACCACAGCGTCATCGACCAGTAATACGTGACCTTGCTGCCGAAACGGTCGAGGAAGAGACCGCCCGGCACCTGCATCACCACGTACGTCCACGAAAACGCCGAGAACATGATGCCCATCACTGTCGCATTGATGCCGAGCTCACGGGTCAGCTGCGGCGCAGCCACCCCCAGCACGGTTCGGTCGAGATAATTGATCATCGTGCCGATCGCAAGCAGCGCGAGAATCTTGTAGCGCGCCGACGTGCGGCGCACCGCGCCGGCCGCCGCATGCGCCGGCGGAACCGGCGCGGTATTCGTATGGGTGCTGTGCTGCATCGTCGTCTCCCGGTCTCTCTTTATGAATATGGATGAGGGTCAGCGCGCAACGAGCGACTGAAAGTGGTCGAACATCCGTTCCGCGTCGGGCGCGCGCCCGGTGAAAATCTCGAACGCGTCGACCGCCTGATAGACCGCCATCCCGCCGCCCGTCAGCGTGCGGCAGCCCGCGTCGCGCGCCGTCTGGATGAGTGCCGTGTCGAGCGGGAAATAGACGATATCCGCGACCCACATTCCCGCGTGAAGCATCCGGGCAGGCAGTGGCAGGCCCGGATGCTTTGCCATGCCGGTCGGCGTCGCATGGATCAGACCCGTCGCCGCATGCACCGCCGTCGCCAGATCATCGCCAGGCGTCACCGAGGCGGCGGGGAAACGCTGCTGCAATTCGCCTGCGAGCGCGCGGGCGCGCGTCGTGTCGACATCGAAGATCGTCAATCCGGCCGCGCCCATCTGCAACGCCGCATGCGCGACGGCCGCCCCCGCACCGCCCGCGCCAAGCTGCACGACGCGATCGAGCGACGCGTCCGGCAGCCCACGCCGGAACGATTTCGCGAAGCCCGACCAATCGGTGTTGTAGCCGAAACGCTTGCCGCCCCTGAACAGCACCGTATTGACCGCGCCGAGGGCTCGCGCGTCGTCCGACAGTTCGTCGAGATGCTCGATCACGCGCTGCTTGCACGGATGCGTGATGTTCAGGCCGTTGTAGCCCATTTGCTCTGCGGCCGCGAGCAAATGCGGCAGCGCGTCGGCGGTCATGCCCAGCACGTCGAGATCGATTCGCCTGTATACATAGCCGAACCCCTGACGGAAGCCCTCCTCCTCATGCATCGCTGGCGACAGCGAACCGCCGATGCCCTGGCCGATCAGGCCGATCAAAAAAGATGGACGGCTCATTGCCGGACTCCTTGCGAAAGAATGGTCGACATGCGCTGCAGCGCGAGTACGTAGCCCTCGGTGCCGCAGCCGCAGATTACGGCCTCAGCCACCGCCGAGACGTACGAATGATGGCGGAACGGCTCGCGGCGATGCACATTCGAGATGTGGACCTCGATCACCGGCTTGCCGATCGCGGACAGCGCATCGGCAAGCGCCACCGACGTATGCGTATAGGCGGCCGGGTTGATCACGATGCCATGCATGTCGTGACGCGCTGCGTGCAGCCAGTCGATCAGTTGATGCTCGGCGTTCGACTGGCGAAATTCGATTTCCATGCCGAGTCCCTCCGCAGCCGTGCGGCAGCGGCGCTCCACGTCGGCGAGGGTCTCCGCGCCGTAGATGTGGGGTTCGCGCGTCCCCAACAGGTTCAGGTTCGGGCCGTTCAGCACCAGCACCTTGCGCTTGCTCATGTCGATTGCTCCGGAAACTGGCGCAGCCCGCGGCGGGACGCCGCGCCGTGTCGTCAAGATTCGACGCTAGTGTGCGCCTGCGCCATCGCAGTGTCTTTCCGGGTTTTCGCTTATTTGTACCACCTAGTTAGTTTGTATAATCCGCGACAACATCCCAGTCAACGCGGGAATGGCGACGCTCATCAGCTAAGCAAATGGTTCATTTCGTGGCCGTTCCCGCTGGCGCCATCCCACTCATCCGCAGGACTTTCCCATGCAGCGCTCGATCGCCACCGTGTCGCTTTCCGGCACGCTCACCGAAAAGCTCGCCGCCATCGCGGCGGCGGGTTTCGACGGCGTCGAAATCTTCGAGAACGACCTCGTCTATTTCGACGGTTCTCCCGCCGACATCCGGAACATGGCGGCCGATCTCGGCCTCGACATCGTGCTGTTTCAGCCGTTTCGCGATTTCGAAGGCGTCAGCCCCGCGCAGCTCGCGCGCAATCTCGACCGGATCAGACGCAAGTTCGACGTGATGCATGCGCTCGGCACCGATCGGATCCTCGTGTGCAGCAATGCGTCGCCGGACACGATCGCCGACGACGCGCTGCTCGTCGACCAGCTCGGCGCGCTCGCCGAGGCCGCGCGGCAAGCGGGCGTCGTCGCCGCATACGAGGCGCTGGCGTGGGGGCGGGTCGTCAACCGGTTCGGCCATGCATGGCGGCTGGTCGATGCCGTGAACAGCCCGCATCTCGGACTTGCGCTCGACAGTTTCCACACGCTGTCCCTCGACGATTCGCCCGACGCGATCGCCGACATTCCCGGCGACCGGATCGCATTCGTGCAGATCGCCGATGCGCCGAAGCTCGCGATGGACGTGCTCGAATGGAGCCGCCACTACCGCTCCTTCCCCGGCCAGGGCGACTTCGATCTCGCGCGCTTTACGGCCCGGGTCATTGAGTCCGGTTATACGGGACCGCTGTCGCTCGAGATCTTCAACGACGGCTTTCGCGCCGCGCCGACCGCGCTCACGGCCGCCGACGGCCATCGCTCGCTGCTTTATCTCGAAACATCGACGCGTGCCCGCCTCGCGCAGGACGGACGTGCACCGGCCGCCGTCCAGCCGCTGTTCGATCCGCCCGCGCCGCCCACGCATGTCGGCCTTCAGTTCATCGAGTTCGCCGTCGATGCCGAAGCCGCAGCCAACGTCGGCGAATGGCTCGGCAAGATGCGTTTCCGACTCGCCGGCCGCCATCGATCGAAGGACGTCGCGCTCTACCGGCACGGCGCGGCATCGATCGTGCTCAATGCCGAACGCGACTCGTTCGCCGATGCGTTCTTCCAGCAGCATGGCTTGTCGCTGTGCGCGTCGGCGTTTCGTGTCGACGATGCGGCCGTCGCGTTCGAACGCGCGGCGGGTTTCGGCTACGCGCCGTTCTCCGGTCGCGTCGGCCCGAACGAGCGCGTGCTGCCGAGCGTGAAGGCGCCGGACGGCAGCCTCGAATACTTCGTCGACGAAGCGCCGGACGCGCCGACGCTGTACGAATCCGATTTCGTACTGACCGACATCGACGGCCCGAGCGAGGTCGGGCCGCTGACCGGCATCGATCACGTCTGTCTCGCGCTGCCCGCCGACGCACTCGATACGTGGATCCTGTTCTTCAAGACCGCGTTCGGC
>NZ_JAHACR010000303.1 GCF_018375725.1 Burkholderia sp.
GCCGCGAGCGCCAGCGCGAGGTTGACCGCCGTCGTGCTCTTGCCGACGCCGCCCTTGCCCGACGCAACCGCGACGATGTTCTTGACGTTCGGCATCAGCTTCACGCCGCGCTGCGCGGTGTGGGCGACGATCTCCTGCGACACGTTGACGCGCGCGTCGCGCACGCCCGGCACGGCCTTGAGTGCCGCGGCGACCTGCGCCCGCACGTCGTCGTGCAGGCTCTTCGCGGGATAGCCGAGCACGACGTCGACCGTCACGGCATCGCCGTCGATCGCAACGTTGCGCACGCCTTTGCTGGCCGCATACGGACGGCCGGTATTGGGATCAACGACAGCCGCCAGCGCGGCGTCAACGAGTGCCCGGTCAATGCTCATTGAAACTCCGTGAAAACGTTGTTTTCGCGCTCAAACGTCAAGAATCATCAAATAACGCGGCGAAAATCGGGAAAAGTGAAAGAATCTGTTGCACGCCATTGCGCGAACGCGCGGGCCGGCGCAATCTTCGCGTGCGGCACGCTATGGGGCCAAATCGAGCCGTCACCGCCTATATTGTAGAGGCTCGCGCGTCGCGCTGCCCGAACAGTTATGCCCTCGGGCAAAGCGTGCAGTTGCCGCAGCGGCTGTTTGGCACAGGCGCGCTCCGCTTTTCCGGACGCGCCCGCGAAGGATGCCGTACCGTTTTGTCGTTGTCGACTCGTTCAACCAAGAGAGGAATCCAAGATGAACATGAAAATCGCGACTCGCCTGTCCGTCTTCGTATTGGCGGGTGCCGTACTCGCCGGCTGCGCAACATCGCCGCAAGGCACCAGCACCGCCGTCGGCACGGGTACGGGCGCAGCGCTCGGCGCAGGCATCGGCGCGCTGGCGGGCGGCGGCAAGGGCGCGGCGATCGGCGCAGGCGTCGGCGCGCTGGTCGGCGGCGTGACGGGCTACAACTGGCAAGCGATCAAGAACAAGCTCGCACCGTCGGCCGCGCAGACCGGCACGCAAGTGACCGAGCAGCCGGACGGCTCGCTGAAGCTGAACGTGCCGAGCTCGGTGACGTTCGCCACCAATCAATATGCAGTCACGCCGGCCTTCACGCCGCTGCTGAACGACCTCGCGTCGACGCTGAACCAGAATCCGCAGATCACCGCGTCGGTGGTCGGCTACACGGACAGCACGGGTTCGGCCGGCTACAACCAGACGCTGTCGCAGAACCGTGCGCAGAGCGTCGTCAGCGCGCTGGCGCAGCGCGGCGTCGCCGCAAGCCGCCTGTCCGCGCAAGGCATGGGCGCGTCGAACCCGATCGCGGACAACGCGACCGAAGCCGGCCGCGCACAGAACCGCCGCGTCGAAATCTACCTGCGCGCTGCCCGTTAAACGCTTACAGCGGGGAAGCACGGGCGCGCCGCCCGCACATCCCCGCCGGACAAGGCTTCCGGCGGGGCCTGTAACAAATCGAAAAAATTTTCGAACTTCTCTCACGCGCCGTGGTCTCTTTATACGGTACGTGGCTGGTGTTGCCGGCGCGTCACCATTCTCCTCTTGTCGTTGTTGCTCCGGGGCCATGATCGCCCCGGTTTTTTTTGCCCGCGCGATCCATGCTGCGTTGCAGTCATTCCGCCGCCGGGCCCCGCCGTTTCCCTCGCCTCCCGCTTTGCGCGGCCTCCGAGCGCCGCCCGCCTGTCCGCCCCGCGCCCCTGCTAGAATCGCAGTTTCCAGAAGATTTCCCGCAGTTCCTCTACCGATCCCCCTATGTCCGCATCCGACCTCACCTCCGTGCAGGCCGGCGCGCCGCAAGGCCGCCGCCAGATCCTCGTCACGTCCGCGCTGCCGTACGCCAACGGCCAGATCCATATCGGCCATCTGGTCGAGTACATCCAGACCGACATCTGGACGCGGACGATGCGAATGCACGGTCACGAGGTCTACTACATCGGCGCGGACGACACACACGGCACGCCGGTCATGCTGCGCGCCGAGAAGGAAGGCCTGACACCGAAGCAACTGATCGACCGCGTCTGGACCGAGCACAAGCGCGATTTCGACAGCTTCGGCGTGTCGTTCGACAACTTCTACACGACCGATTCGGACGAGAACCGCGTGCTGAGCGAGACGATCTATCTCGCGCTGAAGGACAACGACCTGATCGCCGAACGCGAGATCGAGCAGGCGTACGACCCGGTCAAGGAAATGTTCCTGCCGGACCGCTTCATCAAGGGCGAATGCCCGAAGTGCCATGCGAAGGACCAGTACGGCGACAGCTGCGAAGTGTGCGGCGCGACCTACCTGCCGACCGAGCTGCTGAACCCGTATTTGGTCGTGTCGGGTGCGACGCCGGTTCGCAAGACGTCGACGCACTACTTCTTCCGCCTGTCCGATTCGCGCTGCGAAACGTTCCTGCGCGAATGGGTCAGCGGCCTCGCGCAGCCGGAGGCGACCAACAAGATGCGTGAATGGCTCGGCGCCGATGGCGACGCGAAGCTGGCCGACTGGGACATCTCGCGCGATGCGCCGTACTTCGGCTTCGAGATCCCGGGCGCGCCCGGCAAGTATTTCTATGTGTGGCTCGACGCGCCGGTCGGCTACTACGCGAGCTTCAAGAACCTGTGCGACAAGCGCGGCATCGATTTCGACGCGTGGGTCAGCAAGGATTCGAAGACCGAGCAGTACCATTTCATCGGCAAGGACATCCTGTATTTCCACACGCTGTTCTGGCCCGCGATGCTCGAGTTCTCGGGCCACCGCACGCCGACCAACGTGTTCGCGCACGGCTTCCTGACCGTCGACGGCGCGAAGATGTCGAAGTCGCGCGGCACGTTCATTACCGCGCAAAGCTATATCGACACCGGCCTGAACCCGGAATGGCTGCGCTACTACTTCGCCGCGAAGCTGAACGCGACGATGGAAGACATCGACCTGAACCTCGACGATTTCCAGGCGCGCGTCAACAGCGATCTCGTCGGCAAGTACGTGAACATCGCAAGCCGCGCGGCGGGCTTCCTGCTCAAGCGCTTCGACGGCCGCGTCCAGGACAGCGCGATGAACCACCCGCTGCTCGCGACGCTGCGCGATGCGATCCCGCAGATCGCCGCGCACTACGAGGCGCGCGAATACAGCCGCGCGCTGCGCCAGACGATGGAGCTCGCCGATGAGGTGAACGCGTACGTCGACGGCGCGAAGCCGTGGGAACTCGCGAAGGATCCGGCCAACGCGGTTGCGCTGCACGAAACCTGCAGCGTCAGCCTCGAGGCGTTCCGCCTGCTGTCGCTCGCGCTGAAGCCCGTGATGCCGCGCGTCGCGGAAGCGGTCGAGGCGTTCTTCGGCATCGCGCCGCTCGCGTGGAGCGACGCGGCCAAGCCGCTGTCGTCCGAGCAGCCGATCAAGGCGTACCAGCACCTGATGACCCGCGTCGACGCGAAGCAGATCGAAGCGCTGCTCGCCGCGAACCGCGATTCGCTGCAGGCCGCGCAGACCGGCGCCGCAGCGGCCGCATCCGGCGCGCAGGCGGCAAAAGCCGCCAAGCCGGCCAAGGCGGACGCGAAACCCGCCGCCGGCGCGAACGACGGCGACGCGCACATCTCGATCGACGATTTCGCGAAGATCGACCTGCGCATCGCGAAGATCGTCGCGTGCCAGGCCGTCGAAGGCTCGGACAAGCTGCTGCAGCTCACGCTCGACGTCGGCGAGGAAAAGACCCGCAACGTGTTCTCTGGCATCAAGTCCGCCTATCAGCCGGAGCAGCTGGTCGGCAAGCTGACGGTGATGGTCGCGAACCTCGCGCCGCGCAAGATGAAGTTCGGTCTGTCCGAAGGGATGGTGCTCGCCGCCTCGGCTGCCGACGAGAAGGCCGAGCCGGGCCTCTACATTCTCGAACCGCACAGCGGCGCAAAGCCGGGCATGCGCGTGAAGTAAGCGAAGCGTTGCCGGACGCTTCGGCGCCCGGCCTGCCCGCGATACGGAGAAAACCCCGTGCGGCGGTTGAAGGCACCCCAAAAGTTGGACATCGATCCAGCCTTTGGGGTGTTTTTCATCGTGCGGCGCATGCGCGACGTGTCCGGCGCACGGCCGTCAGCGGCCGCTGAACCAGCGATCGAAGCGCCGCGTGTAGTTCAGGTCGACACCCTGGAACGTGCCGCCGTACGCGGACACCGACCAGAACCGCGTCAGGTTGAGCGTCGCCTTGAACGCGTTGCTGGCCGATTGCAGGCCCTGCTCGTAGCCCAGCACGAAGCGCTCGTTGATCGCCTTCGACAGTTGCACGACCTGCGGATCGGTCAGGCCGACGTCGCTGCGCCCGATCGAGAATTCGTCGAGGCCGAAGGTCTGCGCGACGCGCTTGCCGGTCGCGCTGCCGAGCAGCGCGAGCGCCGCCGTCATCGTGTTCTGCTGGCCGAGGTTGTTGCCCTGGTCGGTGCCGTGGCCGAACAGCAGCCACGACAGCTTCTCGTTGTCGGCCACGTTCGGCTCCGATACGAGCTTCACATACGGCGACTGGATCGTCCCCGTCACCTGCACGCCCGCCTCGACTTCCTGGTTGCGCCGCATCGCGAGAATGTTGATGCCCGGATTCGAGACCGGGCCGTTGAACGTGAAGAAGCCGTTCTCGATCGCGAGCTTGCGTCCGAACGACGTGTACGTCGACCCTTCCGTCACGCGCACGTTGCCGACCGCACGCAACGGTGCGCCCGGCGCGCTCATCACGGTCACCGTGCCGCGCAGGCCGAGGTCGGCGCCGTGGCCCTTGAAACGGAAACTGTTGCCAAGGTCGATGTCGATGCTCGCGCGCGGCGCGAGCGACGGTGCGGGCTTTTCCGTCGCCGGCTGCGGTTTCGCGACCGCGGTGCCGGTCTGCGCCTCGCCGCGCACCGTGCCGTCCGGACGCACGATCACGACGTCGTCCGACAGATGCGGCGCGGCCTGTTCCGGCAGGTCGAACAGCGC
>NZ_JAHACR010000304.1 GCF_018375725.1 Burkholderia sp.
CCGCGCGGCGGCCGCCGCGCACACGACGAGCAGCGCCGCGAACAGCGCAGCGCGTGCGATCCGCGCCGATATCGGATGGTGCGCGCGAGGATCCGGCGCGTCGTGCGCCGGAGACTGCGATGGACGATGAAAGCGCATCGGGACGTCCGGGCGTCGTGCGTGAGGCGCACGCGATCCGGCCCGCATGAAGGGCGCTGGCCCGATGTTTAAAGATTAGGCGGTTTCTGCGGAAACGGCGATCAGGTGCGGGCCTGCAGCGCCTCGTCGCGGTACTCGGCCGGGCTGCGCCCGCTCCACTTGCGGAACGCGCGGTAGAACGCGCTCGGCTCGGCGAAGCCGGCGGCCGCGGCGACGTCGGCGATCGTGCGCGACGGATCGGCGAGCGCTTCGTAGGCGAGGTCGCGCCGCAGCGCGTCCTTGATCGACTGATACGCGTGACCTTCCTGATGCAGCTTGCGGCGCAACGTCGCCTCGGCGACGTGCAGCCGTGCGGCCATCTCGCCCGCGCCCGGCCAGGCGGCGGGCGGCAACCCGCGCAGCACCGTGCGCACGCGCTGCGCGAGCGCGTTCGGATTGCGGTACTTGACGATGAAACTGGCCGGCGCGTTGCGCAGGAAAGTCTTCAGCGTCCGCACGGTCTGCACGACGGGCAGCGTCGCGAATTCGGGATCGAAATCCACATAGGAATCGGGCTGGTTGAAACGCATGTCGTCGCAGAACATCGACGGGTATTCATGCTCGACGGGCGGCGTGTCGCAGCGGAAGCTCGCGTGCAGCAACGGAATGCGGCGGCCGATCAGCCAGCAGGTAAGCCCGTACACGATGATGAAGTACGTCGCATAGGCGAACATCGTCGGCACCGTGCCGTTGTTGCGGTGCACGAAGCGCAGCCGTACGCGCTGCGGATTCGCGTCGATCTCCGCGTGCAGGTCGTCCAGCACGCAATGCATGAAGTTCACCGCGCGCGCCAGCGCATGCTGGCCGTCGCGTGCGGTCAGCGCCGCCTGACTCATCGCGATGAAGCTGCCGCTGCGCATCGGGTGGCGGTCCTGACCGAAAAATTCGTCGTCGAGCGCGCGCGCAATCGCGTTCCACAGCGCGCCGTATTGCTGCGCGGACACGCGGGCGCGCGGCTGGTCGAGCAGCGCGGGCGGGATGCCGGCCTGCGCGAGCATCGCTTCGGCTGCGACGCCGCGCCGCGTCGCCAGCGCGATGCTGTACGCGACCAGGCTGATTGCGATGGTTCCCTTTTCTTCGTGCTTCATCGGCGGCGCCGGTATGGCAAAAACGCTCAGTGTAAATGAGCGGTGCGAGCATCGAACAGTCGCCCGGGCTTGTCTACACTTGATTTATCAAAACACATGACGGCCGCGCCACGGCGGCTGCCGGAGACTGCAAGGCCATGGACGAGCTCTATACCGAAGACCAGCGGATGATCCGCGATGCCGCGCGCGCTTTTGCCACCGAGGTGCTGGCGCCGCACGCCGCGGACTGGGATCGCGATGCGCACCTGCCGGATGAAGTCGTCGCGCAGCTTGGCGAACTCGGCCTGCTCGGGATGATCGTGCCGCAGGAGTTGGGCGGCGCCTATACGGATTACGTTGCGTACGCGCTCGCGATGGAAGAGATCGCCGCCGGCGACGCCGCGTGCGCGACGATGATGAGCGTGCACAACTCGGTCGGCTGCGGGCCGATTCTCGGTTTCGGCACGCCCGCGCAAAAGGCGCGCTGGCTCGCCGACATGGCGGCGGGCCGCACGATCGGCGCGTTCTGCCTGACCGAGCCGCAGGCCGGCTCCGAAGCGCACAACCTGCGCACGCGCGCGGAACTGCGCGACGGCAAGTGGGTGCTGAACGGCAGCAAGCAGTTCGTGACCAACGGCAAGCGCGCCGGCCTGGCGATCGTGTTCGCCGTCACCGATCCGGAACTGGGCAAGCGCGGCATTTCCGCGTTCCTCGTGCCGACCGATACGCCGGGCTTCATCGTCGGCAAACCCGAGAAGAAGATGGGCATCCGCGCGTCCGACACGTGCCCGATCACGCTCGAGAACTGCGCAATCCCCGAGGACAACCTGCTCGGCACGCGCGGCGAAGGGCTGAAGATCGCGCTGTCGAATCTCGAGGGCGGCCGGATCGGCATCGCCGCGCAGGCGGTCGGCATCGCGCGCGCCGCGTTCGACAAGGCGCGGCGCTATGCGAGCGAGCGCGTGCAGTTCGGCAAGCCGCTCGCCGAGCATCAGGCGATCGCGCAGAAGCTGGCCGACATGGCCACGCAGATCAACGCCGCGCGCCTGCTTGTGCATCATGCGGCGAAGCTGCGCACGGCCGGGCTGCCGTGCCTGTCGGAGGCGTCGCAGGCCAAGCTGTTCGCGTCCGAGATGGCCGAGCGCGTATGTTCGGAGGCGATCCAGATTCATGGCGGCTACGGCTATCTCGTCGATTACGAAGTCGAGCGTCACTATCGCGACGCTCGTATCACGCAGATCTACGAAGGCACCAGCGAAGTGCAACGGATGGTGATCGCGCGGCAGTTGTAACGCCGTCGCCGCAGCGGCGGCAAGACCGCGAGAACGGCAACGGAAGCATCGCGGCGCAGGCGGCATGTAAGCGCACGCCGCACAACATGGATCGCATCGCATGGCACCGGAACACGCGCGCAAGCCCGCGCTCCGGCCACCATCCGATCGACAGGAGACGACACGATGACGGCACAGGCTTTCCTGGACGCACGCGATTTTCTGCTGCGCCATCGCACCGACTACGACACCGCGTACCGCACGTTTCAATGGCCGGTGCTCGACACGTTCAACTGGGCGCTCGACTACTTCGATCCGATGGCGCGTGGCAATGACAATCCCGCGCTGTGGATCGTCGATGCGGCGACCGGAGATGGCGAGCGCTATTCGTTCGCGCAGATGTCGGAACGCTCGTCGCGGATCGCGAACTGGCTGCGCGGCATCGGCGTGACGCGTGGCGACCGGATCCTGCTGATGCTGCCGAACCGTGTCGAGCTGTGGGATGCGATGCTCGCCGCGATGAAGCTCGGCGCGGTCGTGCTTCCCGCGACCACGCAACTGTCCGCCGACGACGTGCGCGACCGCGTGCAGATCGGCGGCGCGACGTTCGCGATCGTCGACGAGAACGAGGTGGCGAAATTCGAGCAGCCCGGCCTCGGTCTGACGCAGAAGATCGTCGCAGGCGCGCCGCGCGCCGGCTGGCTGGCGATGCGCGACGGCTATGCGTCGCCGGCCGCGTTCGAGCCGGACGGCGTCACGCACGCGAGCGATCCGATGCTGCTGTATTTCACGTCGGGCACGACGTCGAAGCCGAAGCTCGTCGAGCATACGCACCGCACCTATCCGGTCGGCAACCTGACGACGATGTACTGGGTCGGTCTGCAGCCGGGCGACATCCACTGGAACATCAGCTCGCCCGGCTGGGCGAAGCACGCGTGGAGCTGTTTCTACGCGCCGTGGAATGCGCAGGCGTGCGTGTTCGCGTTCAACTATGCGCGCTTCGATCCGAAGGTCGTCCTCGATGCGCTCGTCAAGTACCAGGTGACGACGATGTGCGCCCCGCCGACCGTATGGCGGATGCTCGTGCAGCAGCCGCTCGCATCGTTTGACGTGAAGTTGCGCGAGATCGTCGGCGCGGGCGAGCCGCTGAACCCCGAAATCATCGAGCGCGTAAAGAAGGCGTGGGGCATCACGATCCGCGACGGCTACGGACAGACCGAGACGACCTGCCTGATCGGCAATTCGCCGGGCCAGCCGGTCGTCGCCGGTTCGATGGGACGCCCGATGCCGGGCTACACGATCGAACTGCTCGATCCGGACGGCGTGCCGGTGAGCGAAGGCGAGGTCGCGCTGCCGGTCGGCCCGGACGTGACGCGTCCGGTCGGCCTGATGAAGGGGTATGCGAACAATGCCGACGCCACCGCGTATGCGATGCGCGGCGGCTACTACCGCACGTCCGACATCGCGATGCGGCGCGACGACGGCTATTTCGTCTACATCGGCCGCGCGGACGACGTGTTCAAGTCGTCCGACTACCGGCTCAGCCCGTTCGAGCTGGAAAGCGTGCTGATCGAACATCCGGCGATTGCCGAGGCGGCCGTCGTGCCGAGCCCCGATCCGGTGCGTCTGTCGGTGCCGAAGACCTTCATCACCCTGCGCCAGGGCTACGAAGCGAGCCCCGCGCTCGCACTCGAGATTTTCCGTTTCTCGCGCGACAAGCTCGCGCCGTACAAGCGCATCCGCCGTCTCCAGTTCGCCGAATTGCCGAAGACGATTTCCGGGAAGATCCGCCGCGTCGAGTTGCGGCGTCGTGAGATCGAACGGGGCGACGATCCGGCCGCGCGGATGCCGGGCGAATACTGGGAAGAAGATTTTTCAGCCGATTTGAAATGACCGTGGGCATGCGCTGCCGCATGGTGCGGCGGCTGCCCGTATCCGACATGAACCGGCCGCGCGCGGTGCCTGCGCTGCGGCCAACGCAAGGAGAGTAGAGCGATGAATGCGAATCCGACGCCCCGCAAGGAGCAAGACGTGCCGACGGTCAAGTTGCTGATCGACGGTGAATTCGTCGATTCCGCCACCCGCGAGTGGCGCGACATCGTCAACCCGGCCACGCAGCAGGTGCTCGCGCGCGTGCCGTTCGCAACCGTCGCCGAGGTCGATGCGGCGGTGCAGGCCGCGCAGGCCGCATTCGAATCGTGGAAGAACACGCCGATTTCCGCGCGCATGCGCATCATGCTGAAGTTCCAGGACCTCGTGCGCACCAACCTGCCGCGGATCGCGAAGACGCTGACCGCCGAGCAGGGCAAGACGATTCCCGACGCCGAGGGCGACATTTTCCGTGGCCTCGAAGTGGTCGAGCATGCGTGCTCGGTCGGCACGCTGCAGCTCGGC
>NZ_JAHACR010000305.1 GCF_018375725.1 Burkholderia sp.
CACGATCGACACGCCGTCCGGCCCGCTCGCGGTCCGGTTGCGCGTGCTCGGCGAGCACAACGCGCGCAACGCGCTCGCGGCGACGGCCGCGGCGCTGGCTGCGGGCGTGGCGTTGCCGGCGATCAAGGCGGGGCTCGAAGCGTTCGAGCCGGTCAAGGGGCGTTTGCAGGTCCGGCAGGCCAGCGTCGGCAGCCTCGCGGGCGCGATGGTCGTCGACGACACGTACAACGCGAACCCCGATTCGATGCGTGCGGCGATCGACGTGCTCGCCGCGCAACCGTCGCCGCGTGTGCTGGTGATCGGCGACATGGGCGAAGTCGGCGAAGAAGGCCCGGCGTTCCATCGCGAGATCGGCGCATACGCGCGCGAGCGCGGCATCGATGCACTGTTTGCGCTCGGCGACGCGTCGCGCGATGCATGCACGGCCTACGGCGAGGCGGCACGCCATTTCGGCGACGTCGATGCGCTCGTCGCCGCGCTGCTCGCAGCGGGGCATGGCGCGCAGGCGACCGTGCTCGTGAAGGGATCGCGGTACATGAAGATGGAGCGCGTGGTCGACGCGCTGACGAACAACCAACCCGCAGCGGGCACGGCGCCCGCCGCTCACTGAGTAGAAGGAAGGAAGCATGCTGCTGGCGCTGGCGCAATGGCTGCAAAGCGACGCAAGCTTTTTGCGCTTGTTCACGTACCTGACGTTCCGTGCGGTGATGGCCACCATCACTGCGCTCGTGATCGGGCTCGTGTGCGGACCCTGGGTGATCCGCAAGCTGACGGAAATGAAGGTCGGGCAGGCCGTGCGCAAGGACGGCCCGCAGACTCACCTCGTCAAATCCGGCACGCCGACGATGGGCGGCGTGCTGATCCTGATCGGCATCGCGGTCGCGACGCTGCTCTGGGGCGACCTGACGAACCGCTTTATCTGGATCGTGATGCTCGTCACGTTCGGCTTCGGCGTGATCGGCTGGGTCGATGATTACCGGAAGGTCGTCTACAAGGATCCGCGCGGGATGTCGTCGCGCGAGAAGTATTTCTGGCAGTCGGTGATCGGCCTGTTCGCTGCCGTCTATCTGGCGTTCAGCGTGTCCGAGGCGAGCAACGTGCGCGTGTTCGACCTGTTCATGGCGTGGGTGCGAAGCGGCCTGTCGATGGGCTTGCCCGCGCGCGCCGACCTGATGCTGCCGTTCCTGAAGTCGATCAGCTATCCGCTCGGCGTATGGGGCTTCATCGCGCTGACCTATTTCGTGATCGTCGGCGCGAGCAACGCGGTGAACCTGACCGACGGCCTCGACGGCCTCGTCATCATGCCGGTCGTGCTGGTCGGCGCATCGCTCGGCGTGTTTGCATACGTGATGGGCAGCGCGGTGTATTCGAAATACCTGCTGTTCCCGCACATCGCGGGCGCGGGCGAACTGCTGATCTTCTGTTCCGCGATGAGCGGAGCCGGGCTCGCGTTCCTCTGGTACAACACGCACCCCGCGCAGGTGTTCATGGGCGACGTCGGCGCGCTGGCGCTCGGCGGCGCGCTCGGCACGGTCGCGGTGATCGTGCGGCAGGAAATCGTGCTGTTCATCATGGGCGGCATCTTCGTCGCGGAGACGCTGTCGGTGATGCTGCAGGTCACGTGGTTCAAGTACACGAAGCGCCGTTACGGCGAAGGGCGACGCATCTTCAAGATGGCGCCGCTGCACCACCATTTCGAATTGTCCGGCTGGAAGGAAACGCAGGTGGTGGTGCGGTTCTGGATCATCACGCTGATGCTGTGCCTGTTCGGTTTGTCCACCCTCAAGCTGCGGTAAAGGAAAGGTAACAAGGATGTCTGGCGAGATGTTTGGAGATCGGCAGCGGCCGATGGTGCTGGTGCTGGGGCTCGGTGAGTCGGGCCTCGCGATCGCGCAGTGGTGCGCGAGGCACGGGTGCCGCCTGCGCATTGCCGATACCCGTGAGGCGCCGCCGAACCTTGCCGCGCTCAAGGAAGCCGGGATCGACGCGGAATTCGTCGGCGGTCCGTTTACGCCTGCGCTGCTCGACGGCGGTGTCGAGCTCGTCGGGCTGAGCCCGGGCCTGTCGCCGCTCGCCCCCGAACTGGCGGCGCTGATCGCCGCCGCGGACGAACGCGGCATCGCGGTGTGGGGCGAACTGGAGTTCTTCGCGCAGGCGTTGCGCGCGCTCGGCTCGAACGGGTATCAGCCGAAGGTGCTTGCAATTACCGGCACCAACGGCAAGACCACGACGACGAGTCTGACCGGCTTGCTCTGCCAGCGTGCGGGCAAGACGGTGGCGGTCGCGGGCAATATCAGTCCGGCGATGCTCGACCGGCTCGCCGACGCCATCGATCGGGCCGCGCTGCCCGACATCTGGGTGCTCGAACTGTCGAGCTTCCAGCTCGAAACCGCGCGGACTTTCGCACCGGACGCGGCCGCCATCCTCAACATCACGCAGGACCACCTCGACTGGCACGGCAGCTTCGAAGCCTATGCGGCGGCCAAGGGCCGGATCTTCGGCGCGACGACGACGCGCGTGCTGAACCGGGACGATGCGGCGGTGATGAAGTTTGCGCCGGCGGCGGCCGCTGCCGACGCGCCGCGCGCGGTCACGTTCGGCCTGAACGAGCCGACGCGCGAAGGCGATTTCGGCCTGTCGCGCGACAACGGCATGGCGTGGCTCGTCGAGGCGATCGATCGCGATGCGACCGACGAGCCGGTGTCGGCGCGTCGCCGCAAGCGCGAGGCCGCGAATCCGCGGGACATCGTTTCGAAGCGCCTGATGCCGGTGGATGCGCTGCGCATCCGCGGCCTGCACAACGCGGCGAACGCGCTGGCCGCGTTTGCGCTCGCGCGTGCGGTCGACCTGCCGGCCGCGCCGCTGTTGCACGGCCTGCGCGAATACCGTGGCGAAGCCCATCGTGTCGAACTGATCGCGGCGCTCGACGGCGTCGATTATGTCGACGACAGCAAGGGCACGAACGTCGGTGCGACGGTCGCCGCGCTGGACGGCCTCGCGCAGCGGATCGTGCTGATCGCGGGCGGCGACGGCAAGGGCCAGGATTTTTCGCCGCTCGTCGCGCCGGTCGCACGCTGGTGCCGTGCGGTGATGCTGATCGGCCGTGATGCGCCTGCGATTCGCGATGCGCTCGCCGAAACGGGCGTGCCGCTGCACGATCACGCGACGCTCGAAGCAGCGGTCGGCGCGGCGAGTGCGCTCGCACAGCCGGGCGACGCCGTGCTGTTGTCGCCGGCATGTGCGAGCCTCGACATGTTCAGGAACTACGCCCATCGTGCGGAGGTTTTCCACCGCGCGGTGGAGGACATCGCCCATGAGAAAGGAACGACGCTATGAACTGGTCGGATCGCCTCGTCTCCCGTTTCAACGGTCAGCGTGAAGCTGGCGGCAATGCGGCCGGCGGCCGGGTCACGTCGGCCACGCGCGCCGCGACCGGTGGGCTCGCGAGCGTCGTCAACGGTGTCCGGCCGAGCCGCTCGCGGATGCTCGACTTCGACTACTCGCTCCTGTGGGTCGCGATCGCGCTGCTCGGCCTGGGCGTCGTGATGGTCTATTCGGCGTCGATCGCGATGCCGGATTCGCCGAAATACGCGTCGTATCACGATTATGCGTTCCTGCTGCGCCACTGCATCTCGCTCGCCGTCGCGTGTGTCGCGGCCGTGATCGCGTTCCGTATCCCTGTGTCGACGTGGGACAAGCACGCGCCGCAGCTTTTCCTGATCGCGCTCGTCGGGCTCGTGATCGTGCTGATCCCGCACGTCGGCAAGGGCGTGAACGGCGCGCGCCGCTGGATTCCGCTCGGCATCACGAACATGCAGCCGTCGGAAATCATGAAGCTCGCGGTGACGATCTATGCCGCGAACTACACCGTGCGCAAGCAGGAATACATGCATAGCCTGGCGAAGGGGTTTCTGCCGATGGCCTGTGCTGTCGGCCTCGTCGGCATGCTGCTGCTGCTCGAGCCGGACATGGGCGCATTCATGGTGATCGCGGCGATCGCGATGGGCGTGCTGTTCCTCGGCGGCGTGAACGGCAAGCTGTTCGGCGGCCTCGTCGCAACGGCGGTCGGCACGTTCACGATGCTGGTCTGGCTGTCGCCGTGGCGGCGCGAGCGGATCTTCGCCTACCTCGATCCGTGGGACGAGCGCTACGCGCAAGGCAAGGCGTACCAGCTCACGCACTCGCTGATCGCCTTTGGCCGCGGCGAATGGTTCGGCGTCGGCCTCGGCGGCAGCGTCGAGAAACTGAACTACCTGCCCGAAGCGCACACCGACTTCATCCTCGCCGTGATCGGCGAGGAGCTTGGCTTTGTCGGGGTGATGGTGGTGATCCTGCTGTTCTACTGGATCGTTCGCCGCGCCTTCGAGATCGGCCGTCAGGCGCTCGCACTCGACCGCACGTTCGCCGGGCTGACGGCGAAAGGCGTCGGCATCTGGTTTGGCGCGCAGACATTCATCAACATGGGCGTGAATCTCGGCCTGTTGCCGACCAAGGGCCTGACGTTGCCGCTCGTGAGCTACGGCGGCTCGGGCATCCTGATGAACTGCGTCGCGCTTGCGGTGCTGCTGCGCGTCGATTATGAAAATCGTGTGCTGATGCGGGGAGGGAAGGTATGACCTCCCTGCGTCAGTACACGATTTCGGCGAAGGCTGACTTCGTGCGCGAAGCGTGCGAAGTCAAGCGCAGCGGCCGCAGCCAAAACGTGCGTGCATGCTTGCTGATGCGGGGAGGGAAGGTATGACCGCTGCACGGCGCACGTTGATGGTGATGGCAGGCGGCACCGGCGGGCATGTGTTCCCGGGGCTTGCCGTCGCACACCGGATGGAAGCGCAGGGATGGCGCGTCGTCTGGCTCGGCAACCCGGCAGGGATGGAAGCGACGCTCGTGCCAAAGCATGGCA
>NZ_JAHACR010000306.1 GCF_018375725.1 Burkholderia sp.
GTTGCCGTGCTTGCCGAGGTGAATCACGGCGTCGATCCTGAACGCGTGACGCAGCCAGAAGTAGAACGCGAGATACGCATGCGGGGGCACGAGATCCGCATCGTGGTAACTCGCGTAGTCGTGCTCGCCGCGCGAACGCGACGGCTGGATGCCGACGAAGATGTTGCCCGCGCGCCAGCCCGCGATCGTGAAACGGCCGTGACGCAGCGTCGGGTCGGCTTCGGGCGCCCCCCAGCGCTCGTTCAGCGCATCGCGCACGACCGCCGGCAAGCGCGCGAAATGCGTCAGGTAATCGGCGAGCGCAAAGCTCTGAAATGCCGGCCGCATCGCGCGCACCGACGGATCGTTGGTCACGCCTTCGGTCAGCTGCGCGATCAGCGCGTCGCCGTCGGCCGGCAAGTCGGCGACGCGGTAGCCCGCGCCGCGCAGCATGGCCAGCACGCCGAGCGCCGAGGCCGGCGTATCGAGCCCGACGCCGTTGCCGATCCGCCCTTCGCTCTGCGGATAATTGGCGAGAATCAGCGCGAGCCGCTTGTCGGCGTTGTCGAGCGTGCGCAGCCGGCACCAGCCGCGCGCGAGCGCCGCGACGAATTCGATCCGCTCCGCGTCGGGCTGGTAGCGCACCACGTCGACTTCGGTATGCGGGCAACGATAGGCGAGTCCCTTGAAGCTCACCGCGCGCGTGACGATGCGCCCGTCGACCTCGGGCAATGCGATATGCATCGCAATGTCGCGCGCATGCAGGCCCTGATTGTCGCCGAGCCAGGCCTCACGGTTGCCGCCCGACAGGATGACCTGCAGCACCGGCGCATCGCCCGCGAGCGCTTCCGGCTGCGGATCGTCGATCGCGCCGGCCGCAAACGCGGTCGTGTTCAGCACGAGCGCGACCTCGTGCGCGCGGCACAGGCGCTCGATAATCTCGCGGCTCACGGCATCTTTCAGCGACGTCACCGCGATCGGCAGCGGATTCAGCCCTTCGTGCACGAGCGCATCGGCGAGCGCATCGAACACGGCCGTGTTCGCGGCCTGCCAGTGCGCCTTGTAGAACAGGATCGCGACCACGGGCGCGCCCGGCTTCCAGCGCGGCAGCCAGTCCTCGATGGACGCCGGATCGCGTGCCGGGTGATACAGCGCCGCCGCCGGGAGCGGGCGCGGCGGCTCCGGCTCGCTGCCGAATCCGAGCGTGTGATGCGCGATGCTGCGCAACAACGCCTCGGCGTTGTGCGCGCCGCCTTCGCGCAGATAGCGCCACCACTGGCGGCACAGCTCGGGTGCAACGGTACTTTTCGCGATCAGGTTCGGATCTTCCTGCAGGTCACCCGAAAACATCGCGAGCTGCTGCTTCTGCCGTGCCGCGAGCGATACCGCCTGCTCGATCCCGTACGGCCAGTAAGCCTCGCCGCCGAGATGGTCGATCACGACCGTGCGCGCATGCCTGAGCACGTCGTCGAGGTAGAAATCGACCGACGCGGGCTGGCGCAGGAACGTCACGTTCGCAAGCCGCACGCTCGGAAAGCCGGGCGGCAGACGCGGCACGACACTCGCGAGCAGCGACAGCGTCGTGTCCGCCGAACTCAGGATCACGATGTCGGCGGGCCGCTGGTCGATCCGGACGACACCCGCGGTATCGTCGACGAAGCCGCCCGGCGAAGTGCGCAGCAGATGCATCGCGCGTTACGCCTGTTGCGGCTCGGCGGCCAGCGCCGCATCGAACGCGCGCTGCAGTTCGGCCGCGTCGAGCGCCTCGCCGATCAGCACGAAGCGGCTCGTATGCGCTTCGCCGTCCTGCCAGCGGCGGTCGAAGTAGCTGTCGAAGCGGTGCCCGACGCCCTGGATCACGAGCCGCATCGGCGCGTCGGGCAGCGCGGCAAACCCTTTCACGCGATAGATCGTGTGGGTCTCGACGAGGCGCTTCAACGCGGCGATCGTCGCGTCGCGCGAGCCCGCATCGCCGCTGACGACGACCGAATCGAATTCATCGTGATGGTGATCCGCGTCGTCGGCCGAGCCATGATGGTCGTGGCGCAGGTGGATCGTTTCCTCGGATGCCGACTCGAGCCCGAGCAGCATCGCCAGATCCAGCTCGCCGCGCTCGGCACGGACGATCTTCACCTGCGGCGGGATCTCGTCGCGGATCGCCGTTTCGACCTGTGCGAGCTGCGTGTCGTCGACGAGATCGGCCTTGTTGACGATCACGAGATCGGCGGACGACAGCTGATCGGCAAACAGCTCGTGCAGCGGCGATTCGTGGTCGAGGTTCGGATCGGTGCGACGCTGCGCGTCGACCGCCTGCGGATTCTCGGCGAACTGCCCGCGCGCGGTCGCCGGCCCGTCGACGACGGTCACCACCGCGTCGACCGTGAAGCTGTTCTTGATCGTCGGCCAGTTGAACGCCTGCACGAGCGGTTTCGGCAGCGCGAGGCCGGACGTCTCGATCAGCACGTGGTCGATGTCGGCGCGCCGCTCGACGAGCGCTTCCATCACCGGATAGAACGCCTCCTGCACGGTGCAGCACAGGCATCCGTTCGCGAGTTCGTAGAGCTGGCCGGACGCTTCGCCCTGCGCATCGTCGCAGCCGATCCCGCAGCCCTTGAGGATCTCGCCGTCGATGCCGAGCTCGCCGAACTCGTTGACGATCACCGCGATGCGGCGGCCTTCGGCGTGTTGCAGGATGTGGCGCAGCAAGGTCGTCTTGCCGCTGCCGAGAAAGCCCGTGACGATCGTCACCGGAAGTTTGCGCATCTGCATGGAATATCCTGGGTCGAAAGGGAAATCAGGCGGAGATCGTCACGTCGATCTCGTCATAGCGTTTCACGCGGTAAATCACGGCCGAAATGAGCCAGCTTGCGAGGAACAGGCCGATCACGACATAGCCGAGGATGCCGAAATGCTCGGCCGCCATCGTCGCGAAATCCCACACCGCGCCTTGCAGCGACAGCTTGTGGGCGAGCAGCGCCAGCACCTCGATACTGCCGATCAGCCCGGCGACCAGCACCGACACGAACGTGATCGTCATGTTGTAGTAGATCTTGCGGATCGGCCGGACGTACGCCCACCGATACGCGCCCATCATCAGGATGCCGTCGGTCGTATCGACGAGCGTCATGCCGGCCGTAAACAGCGCCGGCAACGCCATCACCGACCAGAAGGACAGGCCGCCCTGCACCTGCGTCGCCGAGATGCCGAACAGCGCGATCTCGGTCGCGGTGTCGAAGCCGACGCCGAACAGGAAGCCGATCGGATACAGATGCCAGCTCCGCGACACGAGCCGGAACAGCGGCCGGAACAGGCGCGCAAGCACGCCGCGCCGGTTCATCAGCAGGTCGAGATCGTCGTCGACGAGCGGCTCGCCGCGCCGCACGGCGCGAAACGTCCGGTACACGGAGATCAGGATCATCAGGTTTGCCGCCGCGAGCAGCAGCAGGAAGAAGGCCGACACGCTGGTGCTGATCGTCCCGCCCCACGCGCGCATGCTCTCGAAGCGCGCGAGCGATGCCGCCGTCAACGCGACCACGGCCGACATCACGATCACCACCGACGAATGGCCGAGCGAGAAGAACAGCCCCGCGCCGAGCGGGCTGCGGCCTTCCTGCATCAGCTTGCGCGTCACGTTGTCGATGGCGGCGATATGGTCGGCATCGACCGCATGACGCAGCCCGAACACATACGCGAGCAGCGCGGTGCCGAGCAGTACCGGCTGGCCGTGGAACGCGATGAACGCCCAGATCCATGCGCCGAGGTTGAACGCGATGAGCGCCGTGTAGATGACGGCGATTTTGCCGCGCAGCCCGGACGGGCTGTCGTTGAACAGGCGGAAGAACGATTCGAGCATGGTTCTCCTTTGCGAACGGTCGACATGAAGAATGCCAACACGGCCGCATCGGTGCCCGGGCCCCGTGCCGCCTGCCGTCCGCCGCGCGTTCGATCGCGCGAATGCGGCTGACGGTCGGAAAACGGGAAACGCTGGGCGTCAGGCGCACTGCGGCCGTGGACGATGCGCCGCATCCCCGCGGCGCTGAACCCCATGTTTTGGCCGGTATCCGGGCTGACGAACACCCCGCTTCGCCTTCCCGGACGCGCGAGGCGTCCAGTGGCTGTCGTCCGCATGCGAGCGCACATGCGGCGAAGCGGGGCTGCATCGCACATGGCGCAATGCGTTCGCTTACCGTTGCGGGGGCAGCACAGGTTGGCGCCGACTGCGAGGCAGGCGGGCTCCCTGTTTCCCGTTTAACTGCGCACGCAGGAACGCGTGCGCGAGCACCGAAACGCGTGCGAGTGTAGGCGTCGCGGAAGGGAGCGTCAAGGCGACGGCCCGCCGGATCCATCGGCCAGCCTCGGTTCCCGCAGAGGCCTGTGCTATCGTATGCGCGCGTTCGGTGCTCGTGCGCGCCAGCCGGCGCGCGCAGTTAAACGGGAAACAGGAAGCGGATCGCCGCTCGGCCTGTGCTGTCCCCGCAACGGTACGCCGCCCGCATGACGCGCCGCCGAGCGCGCATGCCCAGGCCGCCCACGATGCCACTGCCCGCGCGCCGGGCGGGAAGGCTGCGGCCTGACAAGCGGCCAGCCCGGATACCGGCCGACGCAAGGGGCGAGCCTGCGGCTCGCCGGACGCCCGATCCGCGGGGAATGGATTGCGTGCGCGTTTCGTCCGCTGCCGTGCGGACATTACCCAGTTCACCATGCATCGTTTTCGTATCGGTCGCTTTCGCACCGCCCTTCCGCCGAACTTCGCCACTTCGCCACGGTTCGCGCCGTGCCGCTTCCGATGAGCCGCGCCTGGCTGATCGGCGGGGGGCCGGGTGACGCCGACCTGCTGACGCTCAAGGCCGTGCGCGCAATCGGCGCGGCCAATGTGCTGCTCGTCGAATTCCGGGCCGGAGGGCATCCGGCG
>NZ_JAHACR010000307.1 GCF_018375725.1 Burkholderia sp.
CGCTCTCGTCGAGCGGGCGGCGATTGCGGCGGAAATGCTGGCCGATGTGCTGCACGCCCGCGTCGCGCATCGCCGCCAGTTCCTCGACCAGTGCGAAGCGCCCCGCGTGCGCCGAAGCGATGGCGCTGCAGCGGCTCGTACGGATCGTCGGCGAGGTCGAGATGGATGAAGCTTACGGCTTGTCGCGGGCGGCTGCGCGTCTGCAACGTCGTCAACGCTGACCCAACGACGGGGAGCACGATTGGATCGCTGTTCTTCGCGCGCTCTCCGGGCACCGTCCAGGTACCGGAAACTAGGTCGAGATCCGACCAGCGCATTGCCTCGATTGCGCGGCGCCGGTAGCCGACGTAAAGCAGCACGGTAAAGAGATCCAGCCATGGCTGTTCCTCGGCCTCCAACGCCGCCAGGAAACGCAGCAGCTCGTGCCTTTCACGAACCGGTCGCGCTCGCATTCAGGCGCGAACGTCACGCCGACGACGGGGTTCTCGGTGACGATCCGATGGTCGAGCCCGTAGCCGTAGATCGCGCGCACGAGCCCGATCACCATGTTGCCCGTGCGCCCCTTGCCGGCCGCGCAGATCCGGCGGTGCAGTTGCACGAGCATCGATACTGTGATTTCTGACACGCGCTTGGTCGACCAGTCGACACCCTCGGCCGGCTTCTCCCGCTTGCACGAGTGCGCTTTGCGCGGCTCGTCGGGGAGGGGGCCGAGATATCGCTCCCACAATCCGCGGATGAGGTCAGGGCGCTTCTTGCCGGCGGTGATTCGGTCTTTCAGGTACGCGTCGTACAGTTGGCCGAACGTAATTTCACCGCGCACTGCGCGACGCGCCGCTGCTGGGTTCTCTGCAGATGCCAGTTTCGCCACGAAGCTCGCGGCCTGGCGCCGCGCTTCCTCGGCCGTGATGGCGGCCATCTGCCGATCGTGATCCGCTCAGGTGGCCCGTTTCGCACACGCCGGAACACACTGAACGTCTTGGCTCCGCCAGCGGATACCTGGTGCTGTAACCCTGGCTGCTTTGCGTCGCGATAGGGAATGGGTCGGCGGAAAAGGTGATATGTAAATCGTCTTTTTATGATAAAAGATGATCGTGCTGTAAATTCAGTGATCCCTATTGATGGATGCTTCGTAGGTCATTGTTTTGTTGATTTTTTTATGGGAATGCTCATGAGTCAGAGTTGGTTTTAATTGGAGTTAAAGATTTCCGGATTGTAAATTTTCGATAAACTTCGTTGCCTATTTGTGAAGTCCGTGGAAATTGCGCATACTTTCAAGTAGGTGATGAAAAAAACTGCCCTTCCTTGTTGTCTGTTCTTTGCGATCGGCGGTATATTTTTCTTTTATTGTATCGTTGTGTTGTGAAATGATTTGGCACATGCGGATTCCAATTTCAGGGGTTTCCTGGAGAATGGGTGTGAGATCTTCTTTTTTTAGTAGATATGCAACGGTTTCGGTCATGGCGACAATTTCGACGCTCAGTGCCCTCCCTGTCAGGATGCCTTCTTCGCCGAAGGAGTCGCCGGGATTGAGTCGATTTATTTCCTGGGCATTGCCTTGTTCACCTTGATTTCTCACTGATGCGACGCCCGACTCAATAATTGCAAGATATTTTGGAATTTCGTTTGCGCTCGCCAGTGTTGTGCCGATTTCAAATGCCGATCGCACTAATCGTGCCGCTAGATTCTGGATTTGTGTCTGTGAGAGATCACTAAATATCCCTACACTTCGTATCAACCACTCCGGATTCGAAGTGGGTATTGTTGTTGATTCGGTCGCATAGCCTAGTGGGCGCATGCCGATGCCCGCAGCTTTGAGCTGGCGATATGCGATGTCATAAAGTTGGTTGATAGCAAAGTACCTTTTTGAAAGGTCATCGACGTAGCAGATCATCTCATATTCGATTGCATTGAGATCGGCTTTGCCGACCACAACCGAGGGCGCCGGGTCGAAGAGTATTGACTCGCATCCCTTGATCGCACGTTCGAGTGCTGTAATGACAGAGGCAGGCCTTGATGATGGGGTAATTTTCAAAATCAATGAAATGCCATGTATATTATTGGGTCGGCTTAAATTTATTATTTTTGATTTGGCTGCCAGTGTATTTGGTATTGTGACGATGTTGCCCTGGTCGTCCAGTAAATTTATTTCTCGCCAGTTAATTTCCATCACTTTTCCTTCTGTCCCGTCGATGGAGACGGTATCTCCTGGATGGTAGGGCTCGGTTGTATTCAGGACAATGCCGGAAAAAACGTCGCTTAATGTGCTTTGGATGGCTAGTCCGAGAATAATGGCCAGTGCACCGGAAGTCACAAGTAAGCCATGTACCGGAAAGTCAAATACATATGCGCCGGCCGCGATGGTGGCTGCCAGGAAAATAATTGCGCCCAAGACATCCTGAAAAAAACGTTCTTTGTGCCATGTCTTTGGTGCGAAAAAAACGTCCAATACCACTGTTGTCAGCCTTGCCCCGATGATCCACCAGGAAAACTCAAGAATCGCCGCAATCGTATGCTCCATCGGGCTCGAAGGCCACGGTGCTTCGCGCAGCGGATTCATCCCGGAGAAGTAGAGCAGCGCAGTCAGGCACGAGAAGAGGGCAAGTCGAATGACAAGCTGAATTGCCGGCCACGAGGCCGGCAATATTCGCCAGGCGAAAAGTTGTAGTATTAGTAGCGCGGCACCGAATAACAAAGAATTTTCTGGAAGATTCATGAATCTTTATTTCCGGTATCGTTAATGACTGGGCCTGCACCCGTCGCGCAGCGGGGAGACAACCACACCTCGAGCGCTCTGGAGCGCTGAGTCTGACCGTAGTTTGCTCACACCGCGTCGCTGCTCACTGGAAAAGCTAGCGAGCCTTCTCGGTGACACATCTTGACACCTGCGAATGGCTGGTCGGCCCTCACTCTTTGAAGCGCCAAGATTCGTTGCCGGCCTCAACGATATGGCAGTGATGCGTAAGGCGTTCATCTGCATGATCTTGGCTCGCATGCCCACCATGATCACGCCCATAGCTACCGCAACCTTTCTGAATATGGATTGCCAGAAAGTCGATCAACATTCGGGAGCGCGGCAGCAGACCCCGCATTGGCGGGAACCCCGTGTGAATAATGCCGCCCTCGGGCGTCCATCCCGCCCCAGCATCGACAAGGGTAGCAATTAACTTGCTATCGGTCACGTTGGCAGTCAAGCGCCCACGCTAGTTTTACCGACACGAGTGGCCTCAGAGGATGAGTGAATGCAGCTTGCCTGCACCGAATTTCAAGCGTAACGGCTTGCCCGACCCTGACAAATACGGCTGCGCGACAACCTCATTCAACGACTTGGGGCGCAATAGCTCAGCCAATGAGTGGAATGGATGATCCGGCTGCGGTGCTCGATCCCGAGTTGCGCGTGAAGGGGGGGGCGAACGACTGCGCATAGCCGATGCCTCGGCGACGCCATCGACCATTCGCGGGGCCACACGATGGCGCCGGTCGTCGACATTGCCGAGCATGCCTGCAAGCTGATCTGCGATCAGCGGCGATTTTTATAGCAGGATCGGAAACTACGACAGCAAACCGCCGCGAGCCAGTTTCTCCCGCGCTGATAAAGTGCCTCGACCACTGCGCCTTTCAATCCTGGCATGTCGAGTTTGACGTGATAGCCGATGCGGGTCTGCAGATAGGCCAGATGGCGATAGCCTTCGGGGAATCGTTCAAGCAACTCGGTCTCGAGACTCAGGGACGCGCCGGGGTCGACCGGATCGAGCCGGTCCTTCTCATAGATCGGCTGGCGCAGCACAAATCCCCAGCGGCCATTCTTCTTTTCCAGGAAGTCGTAAAACGATCCCGTGCAGACCACGTCGCACAAGACGCCCTCTACCTTATCGCGCTGCGATATCGTCATCTTCGTCTGACCAATCGTGCGTGCGCCAACGACATCAATCGACGTGCCGACCAGAAAGCGGAGAATGCTGACGTCTCGGGCCCAGCCCTGCTTGTTCGCTTCGATGAACTCATCGCTGGTTCCCTGAAACCAGGTTGCTTCCAAGCGTCCGTCCAATGCCAGACCGTCCCGAAGCGCTCGCAGTCACCCGCGTCACGCCACAGCGCCCAGTTTTCTATTAGATCCCTGATCTCTTCGCGATCCGACACGATTTTTCCTCGACGTTTAAGACTGCGATCGGTTATCGGCATGGCAACTCTGCCCTCGAAGCCCATGAGCAAAGGTCATCGCGCCGCTACCGTTGGGCCTTGCCGTCACCGTCAACTACCGGCGGCGTCGCGTGGCGTTCCGTGGCGTGTCCCCGATCAAGAGCCGACTGGAGCAGCGATATACTCTGTTCGCCAACAAGCATGCCGAGAAGCCCAATAAGCGCGACCGCCGGGGGCGCGGGCGAGCGGACCTTCAACAGTCCGTAGAGCACACCGACGACAATGCCGACGACGAGTGAAATAGTGTAGGCGCGCATCTGCCTGTCCTCCATCGTTCACGGGGTCGAGCCGGCACCGACGCCAAACGGCATCCGATAACCGACTTCGGTATTGTAGAGAGAGCGTCGCTCGCAAACGAGCAGGCACCTTACGATCTGAGCAAACTCCGGATTCGTTTCACTAGAACAGTCACGCAGATGAACAGTATCGCCATGACTCGTTCGTTTAGCACATACGTTGTTCTATATAAACTGACGATCGGGGTGCCATAAAATATAGTTTCGCAGCACTTGTGGCTTGCTGATGCCCAACGGCGCATGTCGCGCTCGAAGGTAGTGCGGGGTGTCGGGACGACCAGTATTCCGGTAGGAGCCGATTGAACGATGAAGTGGCGCTTTGATGACATCCTCACGTTTATCCGCGTGATGGAAAC
>NZ_JAHACR010000308.1 GCF_018375725.1 Burkholderia sp.
TGTCGCACGGCTTCTCGACGAAGTCGGCCTCGGAGCATTCGCGCACGCGTTGCCGTCCGCGCTGTCGGGCGGCATGGCGCAGCGCGCCGCGCTCGCGCGCGGCCTCTTCTCGCGACCCGCGCTGCTGTTGCTCGACGAACCGTTCAGCGCGGTCGACGCCATGACGCGCATGCGGCTGCAAGCGTTGCTGCTCGGGCTCGTCGCGACGCACGGCATGAGCGCGCTCGTGGTCACGCACGATCTGGACGAAGCGCTGTACCTGAGCGATCGCGTGCTGCTGCTCGCGGCCGATCCGGGTCGTATCGAGCGTGAAATCCCGATCGACCGGCCGCGTCCGCGCGAGCGGCACGATCCGCTGCTCGCGCAGCTGCGCCTGGATCTGTTGGAACGGCTCGACCGGTACGCGACGGCGGACGGCTGATCCGGCTCGCGCCGTTCAGTCAGAACACCGCTTCCGCTTCCGCTTGCGCGAGCGTCGAGACGAAACGCGCGGTACGCGGATCGCGCGGCCGCATGAACAGATCGCGCGACGCGCCCGCTTCGACCACCCGGCCACCGGCGAGAAACACCGCATCGTGCGCGATCGACGCAGCCAGCCGCAGGTCGTGCGTCGCCATCAGCATCGTCGTGCCTTCACGCGCGAGCTGCCGCAGCACCTCGACGACTTCGACGGACAACTCCGGATCGAGCGCCGACGTCGGTTCATCGCACAGCAGCACCTGCGGCGACGGCGCGAGCGCACGCGCGATCGCGACGCGCTGCTGCTGGCCGCCCGACAGCGTCGACGGCCAAACATCCGCCTTGTCCGCAATGCCGACCTTCGCGAGCAACGCGAGCGCCCGTTCGCGTGCGCGCTCACGCGGCCACTTCTGCACGGTCACGAGCCCTTCCATCACGTTCTGCACGACGCTCAGGTGCGGGAAAAGCTGAAAATTCTGGAACACCATGCCCGTCTGCCGGCGCACCGCGAACACGTCGTCGCGCGACGGCTTGCGGCCAGGCGTGAACGCGACGTGCGCATCGCCGACCGTGAGCGCGCCCGCCTCCGGCACCTCGAGCAGGTTCACGCAACGCAGCAGCGTGCTCTTGCCGCTGCCGGACGGGCCAATCAGCGCGGTAACGCTGCCGGGCTGCAGCGCGAGATCGATACCGGCGAGCACGCTCTGCGCGCCGAACGACTTGTCGATGCGGTCGAGACGGATCATCGCAACCCCGCCTGAAACAGCGCGTGACGGCCGTAGTGCGCTTCGAGCCGGCGCTGCGTGGTGGACAGCACCGAGCTGAACAGCAGATAGATCAACGCAGCCTCGGTATAGAGAATCAGCGGTTCGTACGTGACGGCCGCGATGCGCTGCGCCGCCTGAAAAATCTCGGGCACGGTCAGCACGGCCGCGAGCGACGTGTCCTTGACGAGCGAGATGAACGCGTTCGACAGCGCAGGCAGCGCGCTCCGCGCCGCCTGCGGCAGGATCGTGCGACGCAGCGCCTGTCCGCGCGTCATCGCCATCGAATATGCGGATTCCCACTGCCCTTTCGGGACCGATTCGATCGCGCCGCGAATCACCTCGGCGTTATACGCGCCGACGTTCAGCGAGAAACCGATCACGGCCGCCGTCAGCGGATCGAGCACGATGCCGACGTTCGGCAACCCGTAGAAGATCACGAAGAGCTGCACAAGCAGCGGCGAGCCGCGAAACAGCCAGATGTAAAAGCGCGCGGCTGCCTGCGCCCAGCGCGCCCCGAACAGGCGTACGAGCGCGACCGCGAACGCGAGCAGCAGCCCGATCGCGAACGACGCCAGCGTCAGCGGCACCGTGAACACGAGCCCCGCGTACAGCAGCGGCCACAGCGACTGCGTCATCAGGTGAAGCCATGCTGGCATCGTTCAGCTCCGCGTCACTGCTGCGACACGTCGCGACCGAAATACTTGTGCGAGATCTTCGCGTAGGTGCCGTCCGTCTTGATATCGGCGAGCGCCTTGTCGATCGCCGTGCGCAGTTCGGGGCTGCCCTTGCGGATCAGCACGCCCGAATCGTCGCCCGCGCCGGACGTGTCGGTTGCCGCGATCTTCAGCTTCGCATCCGGCTTGTGCTTGCGGAAATCGAGGTACGACAGCGAATCGTTGATCGTCGCATCGACGCGGCCCGACGTCAGCAGGTCGATCGATTCGTTGAAGCCCTGCACCGGCACGACATCTGCGCCGTGCGCGGCGGCGAGCTTGCCGAAATTGCTCGTCAGCGTGTTCGCCGATTTCTTGCCCTTCAGGTCGCCGAACGAGCGGATCGTCGTGTTGTCGGACCGCACGATCAGCACCGCCCGCGACGTGATGTACGGTGTCGAGAAGTCGTATTTCGCCTTGCGCGCGTCGGTGATCGCCACCTCGTTGACGACCGCGTCGTAGCGGTTCACGTCGAGGCCCGCAATCAGGCCGTCCCACTTGCCTTCGACGAACTGCGGCTTCACGCCGAGGCGCTGCGCGATCGCGGTCGCGATATCGACATCGAAGCCCGTTAGCTTGCCGGTCTCGTCGTGATAGGTGAACGGCGCGTAGGTGCCTTCGGTGCCGACGCGGAACACGCCGGACGATTTGATCTGCGCGAGATCGTCGGCGGCGAACGCGTTCGTGGCTGCAGCGATCGGCAGCAACGCGACGAGCAGAATGGAACGGATGAGTTTCATGGTGCGGACCCCGAAGGATGGATGGAGGGAGGAAACTCGCAGGTATGGTTGCCGCGCGAGGCGTCCGCGAATTCTACCGACGCGCCGTTTGCCGGCAAAAACGCAAATCGGCTAAGGATATGAGTGGAGTGAATAATGCGGGAGGCGTGCTCCCTTGGGGCGGATTCGGACAAGCGCAGGTATCCGGGCACTGTAGGACTGACACCGCGCCGTTGCCCATGCACTGCGAAGGCCACCTCGCATACTGCCTCGATCATGTACTCCTGATACTCGTGCAATCTGATCATGCTTGATTCTATGATTTCGCCCCACCCTCACCGGCATTCAAAGTGACACCGGTGAGGTGTGCGGCGACCATGCATCAGAGCGGCAGGATGTCTAATGGGAGCTCTGTGTCAACTTACCTATAGCGAGACCAGGCATTGGCCGGTGGCACTACTTGTTCAGGAGGCCGTTGACGTGTATTAGCTGGGACTCGATCTGACAGGTAGTCGGGTCGATAGAGAAGAAGCGATCAATGGGGAATGAGTTTCTCCTTGGCGAGTTCCAGTGAATCGAGGAAGGTGCGCATCGGCGTCTTGCCGTAACACCATCACCCGTGATGTGATGCAGAGCCTCGGCTACGGCGAGTCTTGAGCAACGCCAGCAATTCCGGCGCATCGATTTCGCCGATCGGACGCTTGCCGATCCAAGGAAACACATCATTCCTGAACCTCGCCATGGTCTTCTCGTACTGCGCAGGCTCGACCGACGACCGGCGCTCTTCCATCCAGGCAAGGGCAATCGCTTCGAAGCTGTTCATGACAGCGATTCTGAGGGCACGCTTGTCCGCTTTCTTAATTTCGCCCGGATCAGAGCCCGCCGCCAGCCTTTCGCGCGCCTCGTCACGCTTCTTGCGCGCCGCCGCCAGTGGCACGTCGGGATAGACGCCCAGTGCCAGCGTCTTGTCCTTTCCCGCGAACCGGTAGTTCATCCGCCAGTACTTTCCGCCGGACTTGTCCAATTGCAAATACATCCGTCCGCCGTCAGCTAGGCGATTACCCGTGCCATCCGGGTTGTAGCGGGCATTCCTGACCTGAGTATCGGTGAGCGGCATGGTGGTATCTCCGAGCAGAGCGAGCCGAAAGACGGCCCGTACCACCCCAAATACCACCCGATAGCACCGGCTTCCACCGAATTAACCCGAACAACGCGGGAACGAAAAAACCCGCGAAGCCTTGTGCTATCGCGGGTTTCAGGAATTCTCCGGAACATGCCGGAACAGTATCTGGTGCGTGAGGCCGGACTCGAACCGGCACACCCTTGCGGGCGTCAGGACCTAAACCTGGTGCGTCTACCAATTTCGCCACTCACGCGCATCCTGCTTCGCCTGTTTGCGCATGCGCTGCATGCGTCCGGGCCCGGACCGGCTGGAGCCGGCGTACCCGATCAGGCGAGCGCGAGATTCTACCCGATCTGCCCGGCGTTGTCTCCACCGGCCGACGGCCCACATGCGCCGATGCTAGAATGCCGCGCCCGACACCTCCGGCGGCGCCGTTCCGTTGACCGCCTTCGACACGATCCCGCACGTGAATTTCGACGACTATTGCCAGCAGAAAGCCGCCCTGCCCGGCTCCAGTGCTTACTATGCGTTGCGGCAGGCGCCGCTTGCCGTCCAGCCGCGTCTCACGGCCCTCTTCGCGCTGCGCCGCGAACTCGAGGAAACCGTCAAGGAGACGAGCGACCCGACCGTCGGGCACACCAAGCTCGCATGGTGGCAAAAGGAGCTCGCGGCGCTCGCCGCCGGCCAGCCGTCGCATCCGGTCACGAAGGCGCTCGCCGCGCACCATCCGTCGATTTCGACGGAAATCGACGCGTTGCGCACGCTCGTCGACGGTTACGGCATGGATCTCGAACAGTCACGCTATCTCGATCTCGCGAATCTGCAGCGCTACCTTGCGAAGGTCGGCGGCGGCTTCGCAGCGCTCGTCGCGCGTGCAAGCACCGCACAACCGGCCGGCCCGCAGCCGTGGGCGGACGCGGTCGGCCACGCGCTGATGCTGGCGCAATTCGTGCAGGAACTCGGCAACGACGCACGGCATGGCCGCATCTACCTGCCGATCGACGAGCTGCAGCGCTTCAACGTCACAGCTGCCGACCTGT
>NZ_JAHACR010000309.1 GCF_018375725.1 Burkholderia sp.
GAACTCGCGCCGATCGCCGCGCCCGTCACCGGTCCGACGATATAGGTGACGGCGCCCGCGCCGATCGTCGTCATGCTGACCGCATCGGTGTAGCCGAACGCGCGCGCGACGCTGGCGCCGACGATGAACGGCAGCACGGTGCCGAGCAACAGCGACACGACGCCGATCAGCCCGGCCTTCCTCGCCTCGGTCGGCTGCACTTCGAACGCCGTCGCGACGATCGCGAAATCGCGCAGCATCGCGCCGCCCATGAGACCGATGCCGGCGAACAGCGGCACGTCGGCCAGCCCTTTCTCGCCGCCCGTGAATGCGCCGCCGACGTATGCGAGCGCGAGCCCGGCCAGGATCGCGATCGCCGAGCCATGCACGCGGCCGAAGGTGAGCTTGCGCGACGCGATCGACGAGATCCACATGATCAGGCCGACGAGCGCGAACGACGTGACGAGCCCGTTATGGGCCACCACTTTCTGGAGCATCTGCAGCATGACGGCCTCCGGTCACTGTTGATCGAATTGGGGCATGCCGGCGAAGGCCGTGTCGTCACGGCCGGTACGCGCAAGCACCGCGATGCACACTGCGCACAGGCCGACTGCGCCGACCGCTGAAATCAGCGCGACCGGGCCGCCCTTCAGCGCGGCAAGCACGTTCTGGTTCGCGGCCATCGCGACCACCACCGGGATGTACATCGCGCCCCAGAAACCCACGCCCGCCTCGGTTTCCTTCGGCAGCCAGCCGCGCCGATGCAGATAGAGCCGCAGGCAGATCAGGAGCAGCATCGCAATGCCGACGCCGCCCACGTTGGTTTTCACGCCGATGGCGGCGCCCAGCAGGTCGCCGAGGAACAGTCCGGCCAGATGGCAGAACGCGAGCAACGCGGTTCCATAGATGATCATGAGTCGTCTCCTGTATCGACCGGCATCGACGCCGTGACGCCTGCTCCGGTCCCATGCCTGTTTGTCTTGTCGCGGCGGTGCGCCGCGGCCCGGCCGCTCCTCGTGCGGAACATGTTCCCGGACGGTCGTTGGGATAAACCGCTGCTTCTGGGTGGCGCCCGCTTGCCGTAGACTGCTGCACGCAGCCGTTCGGCGTCAGGCGGCATGCGCTGCGTCTCGCGGGCCGCTCGATGGGCGTTGCCTGATACTAGCGCTGCAATTTCCGGCCATTTATGAAGTTGTCGAAACCGATTCAGTGGATTTAGCAATGCGTCCGTTACCGCCCGAACTGCTGCGCAGCTTCGTCGCCGTCGCCCAGTCCGGCAGCTTCACCGCCGCGTCCGAGCGCGTGAACCTGTCGCAATCCACCGTCAGCCAGCACATCCGCCGCCTCGAAGAGCTGCTCGACCGGCCGCTGTTCGAGCGCGACACGCGCAACGTGCGTTTGTCGCCGCACGGCGACGCGCTGTTGCGTTATGCGGTGCGCATCCTCGAACTGATGGACGAGGCCGTCACGTCGGTCTGCGGGCCGCCGCTGTCCGGCAAGGTGCGGCTTGCGATGTCGGAGGATTTCGCGTCGGCGCACCTGACCGCCGCGCTCGCCAGCTTCGTGCAGCGGAACCCGGACGTCGAGCTGGCGATCGCGACCGGCCTGTCGGGCGACCTGTTCGACGCGCTCGACGAAGGCCGGCACGACCTCGTATTCGCGAAGCGCATCGCCGGCAGCCGGCGCGGCCGCGTGATCCGCAGCGAGCCGCTCTACTGGTGCACCGGCCCCGAGTCGCCGGTCACCGGCCATGAAGCCGTGCTGCCGCTCGCGCTGCATCCCGCGCCGAGCGTGTCGCGGCGACGCGTGCTGGAAGCGCTCGAGGCCGCCGGCCGGCCGTACCGGATCGCGGTCGTGAGCAGCAGCGTCGCGGTGTTGCGCGCGGCAGTCAGCGCCGGACTCGGCATCAGTGCGTTTGCGGGATACGTGATTCCGGCCGGGCTGGCGCGGCTCGATGCGGATCTGCCCGAGCTGGGGGAGCTCGAATACGTGATCGACCGGCCGGCAGCCGCGTCGCGCTCGACGCTGGCGCTCGAGGCCACGCTGGTCACGGCGGCCGCCGAGCTGTAGCGCGAACGGCGTCGGGGCGGCCGCGCCGTCGTAACGGGTCATGCGGATCATGACCTCGCGCCCGCCCGCTCACGCCGTCCCTGGCATCGCGGGCGCGCCCGGTCAGGGCAGGAAACTGTGGCGGCGGGCCTCGATCAGTTCGATGAGCAGCCGGTCACGCTCAGCGGCAAGCGCCTGTATCGTCCGGTCACCCTGGATCGCCCGCAACTCGTCGATCATCCGGCGGTCGACGTCGGCATCGAACGACGGCGTGCCGAGATCGTCCCACCAGCTCGTCATCGGGCCGGACAGATGTTCGAGAAAGTGCGCCATCCCGCCTTCGCCGCCGCCGAGATGATAGGTCAGGCATTGCCCCATCAATCCCCAGCGCAGGCCCGGCCCCCACGCGACCGCCTTGTCCGCGTCGGCGACGTTCACGACGCCCTCGCCGACGAGGTGATACACCTCGCGAAACAGCGCCGCCGCGAGCCGGTTCGCGACGTGCCCGGGCATCTCCTTGTTGAGCACGATCGTTTCCTTGCCGAGCGCGTCGTAAAAGCGCTTCACGCGGGCGATCACGTCCTTGCCGGTCGCCGCGCCGCCGACCAGCTCGACGAGCGGAATCAGGTGCGGCGGATTGAACGGATGCGCGACCAGACAGCGCTCCGGGTGCCGGGTGCAGGCGGTCTGGATATCGGACATCTTGAGACCCGACGAGCTCGACGCGATCGGCACGTGCTCAGGCAACAGGTCGTCCATCTGCCGGTACAGCGCGCGCTTCAGCTCGAGCCGCTCGGGGCCGTTTTCCTGCACGAAATCGACACCGCGCAACGCGCTCGAGAGATCGGCGTCGAAAGTCAGCCGCGACGACAGCGTCGCCGCGTCGTCGCCGAGAAATGCCGCCAGCGCATCGCGCAGCCGCGTGTCGGCCTCCGGGGCCGGGTCGGTCGCGACCACGTCGAACCCCTTCGACAGATAGAAAGCCGCCCAGCTTGCGCCGATCACGCCGGCGCCGACGATGCCGATGCGTTGAATGTCCATGTGCGTTCCGTCTCCATTGATGTGCCGACGATTGTCGCATCGAATCATGCCGTGACGTCGCGCCGGCGCGCCATGCCGGAAACGCCGGGACGACGCGCGCTCAGCGGTCGGCCGCGCTCGCCGCGCGCCGCTTCCTCGCGCGCCGCGACAGCATGTTCATGCCTTCGACGAACGCCGAGAAGGCCATCGCCGCGTAGATGTAACCCTTCGGCACGTGCGACCCGAAGCCTTCGGCGATCAGCGTCATGCCGATCACGACCAGGAACGAGAGCGCGAGCATCACGACGGTCGGGTTGCGGTCGATGAAGCGCGCGAGCGGCTGCGCGGCGAACATCATCACGGACACGGCGGCGATCACCGCGACGAACATGATCGGGACGTGCTCGGTCATGCCGATCGCGGTCACGATGCTGTCGATCGAGAAGACGAGGTCGAGCATCAGGATCTGTCCGACCGCGGCCCACATCGTCAGGCCGGCCGCGCCGCCGGTTCCGCCGGCTTCGTCGCCGTCGTGCGAAACGTGGTGATGCATCTCCTTCGTCGCCTTCCAGACGAGAAACAGGCCGCCGGACAGCAGGATCATGTCGCGCCACGAAAACGCGTGATCGAACAACGAGAACACCGGCGCGGTCAGGCGCGCGATCCACGCGACGGTGCCGAGCAACGCGAGCCGCAGCACGAGCGCCAGGCCGATGCCGAGCCGCTGCGTGCGTGCGCGCTGTGCTTCGGGCAGCTTGTTGCTGAGGATCGAAATGAAGATCAGGTTGTCGATGCCGAGCACGACCTCCATCACGACGAGCGTCAGGAGCGCCGCCCAGACGGCGGGATCGACGGCGAGCGCAAGCAGGTAGTCCATGATTTTCTTCGAAAAGGATGGCGAAGGCCCGATGATCGCATGACGAGAACCTCGAAAAAATCAGCGACAATCTCATTTTCAGTTCGGTTTTTACGAAGTTCGGAGCGATGCTCAACTTTCGACATCTTTATTACTTCTGGGTCGTCGTGAAGGAAGGCGGCTTCGCGCGGGCGGCCGAGCGCCTCGACATGGCGGTGCAGACGATCAGCGCGCAGGTGCGCGAGCTGGAAAAGGCGCTCGGGCATCCGTTGCTCCGGGCCACGGGGCGCGCTGTCACGCTGACGGACGCGGGCCACGCGGCATTCGTGCGCGCGGAGGCGATCTTCGAGATCGGGCGGCAGATCCCCGACGAAGTGCGCTCGGCCGCGAGCCAGCCGACGATGCGGCTCGCCGTCGGCCTGTCCGACGGCATCTCGAAGCTCGCCGCGCATGCCATCCTCGCGCCCGTGCTCGACACGCCCGCACTGCGGCTGCTATGCCACGACGGCGAGCATGAAGCGCTGCTCGCGGAGCTCGAGCTGCATCACCTCGATCTCGTGCTTGCCGGACAGGGCGCACCGCACAACGCGAACCTGCGCGTGACGAGCGAGCGGCTCGTCGCATCGCCGGTCGACTGGTACGGCCCTGCCGCGCTCGTGTCGGCCGCCGCGCGCCACCGTTTTCCGCAATGTCTCGCCGAGTTGCCGCTCCTGTTGCCGACGTCGCATTCGGCGCTGCGCGCCCGCCTCGACCGCTGGCTCGAAACGGAGCGCATCGTGCCGCGCATCGTCGGGGAATTCGAGGACAGCGCGCTGATGGCAGTCTTCGCCGCCCGCGGGCTCGGCGTCTTTCCGCTGAGCGAACTCGGCGCGAACGACGCGTAGCTGCTGCGCGGACTGCGCC
>NZ_JAHACR010000012.1 GCF_018375725.1 Burkholderia sp.
TTGCGCGCCTCGCCCGCCAGGTTGACCGGGCTCTGGAAGACGTTGAACGCGAACACAATGCCGCTCGTCGCGACCGCGGTCAGCACCGACGACCAGCCATACGGCGCGAAGGTCGCGTTCGACGCCGTACCGA
The DNA here is from genome assembly GCF_018375725.1 of Burkholderia sp. GTDB lineage: Bacteria > Pseudomonadota > Gammaproteobacteria > Burkholderiales > Burkholderiaceae > Burkholderia. The sequence goes on from NZ_JAHACR010000012.1 coordinate 134, forward strand.
GGTTTTCCGAATGGAAGCTCGACAGCATCAGACCGGCAATCGTCAGGCCCGGAATCAGGAACTTGAAGATCGTGATGACCGTGTTCGCGCGCGCGAACGCCTTCACGCCCCAGTAGTTCAGCAGGAAATAGATCACCACGAGGACGGCCGACAGCAAAAGGCCGGGTGTCGTCAGTTCGCCGTTGACGAACAGGTTATGCGCCCATTCGTATGGCCAGGTGCTCATGTACTGAATCGACGCTTCCGCCTCGATCGGAATCACCGATACGATCGCGATCCAGTTTGCCCATGCACTGATGAAGCCAACCAGCGAGCCGTGCGAGTAGCGCGCATAGCGCACCATACCGCCCGACTCCGGGAACATGGCGCCCAGCTCGGCGTAGGTCAGCGCAATCGCGAGAATCACGACCGCACCGATGATCCATGCGCAGATGGCTGCCGGGCCGGCAATCTTTGCGGCCTTCCACGCACCGAACAGCCAGCCCGAGCCGATAATCGAACCCAGCCCTGTCAGCATCAAGGCAAACGGGCCGATGTTCCGTTGAATAGAACTCTTCACTTCCTCTCCTGTGTCTCGAAAAGCATGGTCGGCCTGCAATCCGGGATCGGCTCGGGTTGCACCGCGCACGCAATCTTTGGGGGATCGATCACCCACTCGGGATAACCCTGTCCTCGCCGGGCGTAGTGTACCGGTTGCACCTTAAGATTTGCTTCCAGATCGATCGGCCCCTACAAAATTTCCGTGACTTTCACAAGCTTCTCAAAACGCAACCTCGGCAATAACCCTAATAAGTTGAAAATACGGTTGACCGCATCCCAAATTAGCCGTATAAAGATCTACGCAGGATTTCAAGTGGCGAGTGAATTGGTCTTTCGTAGTTCGCCCATCAACGGTACTCCGGTTGGTCCCATTACCCCCTTCCTTGATTTTCCGCATCCATGGGCTTCGGCCCCGTTTTATCTTTTTAGGAATAAGTAACATGGCAACCGGTACCGTCAAGTGGTTCAACGACGCAAAGGGCTTCGGCTTCATCACCCCGGAAGGCGGCGGCGACGATCTGTTCGCGCACTTCTCGGAAATCCGCACCGAAGGCTTCAAGACGCTGCAAGAAAACCAGAAGGTCGAATTCGAAGTGAAGACGGGCCCGAAGGGTCTGCAAGCTGCGAACATCCGCCCGCTGTAAGCTCAGCGCGAGATTTCGTCTGACGACAAAAGCCCCGCTTCGGCGGGGCTTTTGTTTTTTCCGGCCAATATCCGGCGATGACGTGAATCAGGACGCGATGCCGCCGGCGGCGCAAACCGATCCGGCGCCACCGGTCCCGCGCTACCCGCTCATTCAGCCAAACAGTCGCTGCGCATGAATGCCGAGGCCTGTCGCAACGCTCGCGAGACGGTCGCCGAATACCGGCTGCGCATCGGGGAACGCCGATGCGAGCGCGCCCGACAAAAAGGCGAGCCCGGTCGAACCGCCCGTGAAGTAAAGCGCACCGACATCGCGCGGCGCAATGCCCGCCAGCCGCACCGTTTCGCGTGCGGCATCGACGATGCGGGCGGTATCGTCGCGGCTCGCATCGACCAGTTGCTGCGCGTCGAACGCGAGTTGCAGATCCTCTTCGACGTCGTTGAGGTCGATCATCGTCTCTCCCCCCGCCGCCACACCGATTTTCGCCTCTTCGGCGCGTGCCGTCAGCGCATGGCCGAGACGCAATTCGACCACCCGCGCGAGACGCTCGAATTGCCGCGGGTCGCGATACAGGTGCCGCATCAGCTTGAGTTCGCCGAACCGCTTTGGCGTGTAAACGGTATTGATCAGATGCCAGGTCGCGAGATCGAAGTAGATCCGGTTCGGCAGCTCACGCCCCTCCGGATCGAGCGACCGATAGCCGAATGCCGGCAGAATCGACGACAGCTCGACGCGCCGGTCGTAGTCGGTGCCGGCAACGTGCACGCCATGGTGCGCGAGCACGTCGTCCTTGCGCTCGAGCCGCTGCATCCGCTCCGGGCCGACCCGCACCAGCGAGAAGTCGGACGTGCCGCCGCCAATGTCGGCGACCAGCACGAGACGCTCGGCGGTCTGGCGCGATTCGTAGTCGAATGCGGCAGCAATCGGCTCGTACTGGAAATGCACGTCGCTAAAGCCGACCGTGCGGGCGGTAGCTTCGAGCTGATCCTGCGCGAGGCGGTCCGCGCGCGGATCGTCATCGACGAAAAAGATCGGTCGGCCCAGCACCGTGCGGCCAATCGGCGCACCTGCGCACGTTTCGGCTTTCTGTTTCAGATGACGCAGGAATCGCGCGATGATTTCGGTATATGCGATTCCGGAACCGTCGCCGAGATCCGTCGTCGTCTCGGCGAGCGGCGAGCCGAGAATGCTTTTCATCGAGCGCATCAGACGCCCGTCGAAACCGTCGATGTACGACGCGAGCGCCGCGCGGCCGTATTCGAGCGTGGCTTCGTCGTTGTTGAAGAAAATCGCGGTCGGCAGCGTCTGGTGGTCGCCCTCGACGGGCGCGAGCCGCATGCCGTCGCCGTGCGGCAGCGCCACGGCAGAATTGGACGTGCCGAAATCAATCGCGCAATAAGTCATGGGAAGATGCGGCCGCATGGCCGGCGCGAGAACGGAAAGGACGGGCTTTTTATCATGAAGCCCGCGGGATCACAACCGGGGCCGCCCGCAGCCCCGGCCGCGCGCCATCATGCCACGGCGTCGAAACCCTTTTTCCACGCGCCCGCATAAACCACCTCGCCGATCGGATGGCGGGTGCGCGGCGCCTTCTCGCGTTCGCGCAGCACCGGATCGAGCTTGTCGACCTCGCCGTAGTGGCCGATCGAGATGATCGCCGGGATCGCAACGTCCGCCGGAATCGTGAACGCGTTGCGGAATGCCTTCGCGTCGAAGCCGCTCATCTGGTGCGCGGCCAGCCCCAACGCATGCGCCTGAAGCACCAGCGACATCGCCGCGGCGCCCGCATCGTACAGCGCGGTCTGGTTCGTCTCGCCCTTCGCGGTGAGCGTGTGCGCAGTCACCGCGATCAGCACCGGCGCCGGTGCGTTCCAGCCCTGGTTGAACGGCACGAGCGTCGCAAATGCGCGCTTGAACGCGGTTTCGTCCTGCGTGCGATCGAATACGAGGAAGCGCCACGGCTGCGCGTTGTATGCGGACGGCGCCCAGCGCGCCGCCTCGAGCACCGCATGCAGATGCTCGGCGCTGACCGGTGCGTTCGAATAGGCGCGCGGGCTCCAGCGGCCCGCAATCAATTCATGAATCGAAACAGTGGTAGGAGCAGGTTTGACAGACATGCAGATCCTCTCTGACATCGATGAAGGGGCGCGAGCGCCTGGCGAAACGCAAGCATAACCGCTTGCGGCGGTGCGCGCCCAATCCTGCCCGCCAATGCAAATCCCCATGCCTGAAAAGCACGGGCCGCGCGGCAACTGCACGCCGTCGCGGCGTCCCGATCAAGCGGCCTGCGCGGTCGCGCGCGCCGTGCCGCGGTTGATGCGCAGCACGATCAGCGCGCCGACGATGCACAATCCGCCCGAGATCATCGACGCAACCGTATAGGTGCCGAGACTCGCGCGCAGCATTCCCGCGCCAAGTGCCGCGAACGCCGCGCCGAGTTGGTGTCCGGCGACGATCCAGCCGAACACGACCGGCGCGGCCGCCTTGCCGAACACGTCGGTCGCGAGCCGCACGGTGGGCGGCACGGTCGCGATACAGTCGAGACCGTAGAACATCGCGAACAGCGGCAGCCCGAAGAAATCGATGCCGAACGCGTGCGGCAGGTAGATCAGCGACAGCCCGCGCAGCCCGTAATACCAGAACAGCAGCACGCGGTTGTCGTAGCGGTCGGACAGCCAGCCCGACAACGTCGTGCCGAACAGGTCGAATATGCCCATCGCCGCGAGCAGCGATGCGCCCTGCACCGCCGTCATCCCGTAGTCGCCGCACATCGCGATCAGGTGAGTCCCGACGTATCCGTTGGTGCTGGCACCGCAGATGAAAAAGCTGAAGAACAGCAGCCAGAAATCGCGCGACCGGCTTGCGGTCAGCAGGGTGCGGAATGCGACCGCGAGCGGGTTTTCCTTGGTAGCGTCGGCGGCGGCCGGCGCATCGGCCGGTTCGCCGTACGGCCGCAGCTGGACGTCGGCCGGACGTTCAGGCAGCAGTAGCGCGACGAGCGGAATCACGACGGCAGCCGCGACTGCGACGACCAACACGACGGGACGCCAGCCGTGCCGCTGCGCAATGGCTGCAAGCATCGGCAGGAACACGAGCTGGCCGGTCGCCGTGCTGGCGGTCAGGATGCCCATTACCAGACCGCGTCTCGCATGGAACCAGCGCGTGACGAAGGTCGCGGACAGCGTCAGTGCGACCACGCCTGTCGAACTGCCGACCATCAGGCCCCAGATCAGGATCATCTGCCAGCTTTGTGTCATCAGCGAGGACAGTGCGACGCCCGCGCTCATCGTCGCGAGTGCGGTGAGGATGGTCGGTCGCAGGCCGAAGCGCTGCATCGCCGCGGCGGCAAATGGTCCGGTCAGGCCGTACAGCGCGATGTTGACGGAAATCGCGAGCGAGATTGCGCCGCGGCTCCAGCCGAGTTCGCGTTCGAGCGGCACCATCAGGACGCTTGGCGTCGCGCGCGTGCCGGCTGCTGCCAGCAGGATCAGGAATACCACTGCCGCCGCGAGCCATCCGTAGTGGAATCGCCCGCCGATTCGTGTCGCTGCCCAGTTCATGTTCGCATTCCCCAGTATCAACCTAATGTCGACCCGACTTGGCGCTTTAGCGCTTAGTCGGGTCCCATGCATCGCGGTCGACGCACCCCGACCAACCGCAATGTTACCGATCGGTAACAAGTCTGTTGCGATCGTAGTGACCAGTCGGTAACATGTCAAGCAAATCACACCGCCAACGAGGGCATCATGTCGGGCACCGACACCGCCAAACCCGAATCACGACGCACGCGCAGGCCGATCGCGGGCGCGACCGCGCATGAGCACCTGCTGCGCGCAGCCGAGGAACTGTTCTATCGGGAAGGGGTGCGTGCGGTCGGCGTCGACGCGGTCGTCGAGCTTGCGGGCGTCAACAAGATGAGCCTGTACCGCCAGTTTTCGTCGAAGGACGAGCTGATCCTGGCCTATCTGGACCGGATGGATGCGTTCTTCTTCGAGCGCTTCGACACGAGTATCGCGAAGCATCCCGGCAATCCGAAGGCGCAGTTGATCCAGTATTTCGTCGATCTCGCCGAGCGCGCGTCGCGCAAAGACTATCGTGGCTGTCCGTTCGTCAACGTTGCCGCGGAATTTCCGGACGCCGCGCATCCGGCGCGCGAGCGCGTCGCGCAGAACAAGGAACAGCTGATGGCACGGCTCGTCGACTTGTGCGAACGCGCCGGCGCACGCGAGCCGCAAACGCTGGCCGATTCGCTCGCGCTCGTCATCGAAGGCATCTACGCGGCGAGCCAGACCTACCGGCACGGCGCGACGCCGATCGCCACCGCGCCGGCACTCGTCAGGCAACTGATCGAAGCCGCTTGCGGCTAGTCGCTGGAAGCGGCAACCCCGAATCGCAACCGCATCCGTCATCGTCCAGACGAAAAACCGCCGCCGCGCTCGCTACAATGCCGGCTTTGCCGCCCTCACCGCCCTGCCATGACCGACACCGCTCCCGCCTCGCACGACGATATCCTCGCCGCCACCCGGCACTGGCTCGCGCGCGCGGTCATCGGGCTCAATCTGTGCCCGTTCGCGAAGAGTGTCTACGTGAAGGATCAGGTGCGCTACGCGATCAGCGAAGCGACTACGCTGGAGGAGGCGCTCGTCGATCTCGAAACCGAATTGCGTGCACTCGAAGCGGCCGATCCACAGCAGGTCGACACGACGCTCGTGATCTATCCGCACGCATTCGCGGATTTTCTCGACTACAACGACGCGCTGTTCTTCGCCGACCGTCTGGTGCAACAGCTGAAGCTCGACGGCATGTTGCAGATCGCCAGCTTCCATCCGCAGTATCAGTTCGAAGGCACCGGGCCGGACGATATCGAGAATTACACGAACCGCGCGCCATATCCGATCCTGCACCTGCTGCGCGAGGACAGCATCGCACGCGCCGTCGACGCGTTTCCGGATGCGTCCGCGATCTACGAGAAAAACCAGGACACGCTGCGTCGTCTCGGCCACGACGGCTTGCGCGACTGGATGAACCGCTCCGGCGACGACGTCTGAGCGCACGGCCCCGCATCGGCATCCGAGGCGCCGGCCGGCCATGCCTCGGCGCACCGAACGCCTAACGCAGTCGCGCCGGACGCCCAGCGACATTCATCCCCGTCGCCGCGCGCGTCAACCCTCGACCGGCACGGCTTCCTCGCCGGCCGGCGTTGCACCGCCCGGCACGAAAAAGCGCTCGCGCAACTCGGCGAGGCCGAACATGTCGAGAATCTCGTTCAGCCGTTCGCTCGGCCGCCGGCGCGGCAGGTTCTTGTACTGCGCGATGATCAGCTCGTTCTTCATCGAATGCTCCCAGCCGACCAGCTCGGTCACGCTGACCTGATAACCGTGCGCCTCGAGCTGCAGGCAGCGCAGCACATTGGTGATCTGGCTGCCGAATTCGCGCGTATGCAGCGGGTGGCGCCACACCTCGGTCAGCGCGCTGGCCAGCGACTTGCCCTTGTGCTTGCGCAGCACGCCCGCGATTTCCGCCTGGCAGCACGGCACCAGCACGATATGCCGCGCATGCTTCGCGAGCGCAAAGCGGATCGCATCGTCGGTCGCGGTGTCGCACGCGTGCAGCGCCGTGACGACGTCGATCGTCTCGGGCAATTGCGGCGACGCGATCGAATCGGCAACCGACAGGTTCAGGAACGACATGCCGCCGAAACCCAGCCGCGCGGCGAGCTCGGTCGAGCGCGTCACGAGTTCTTCGCGCGTCTCGATACCGTAGATGTGCGACAGGCGCGCCGCGTCGCCGTGCTGCTGCTTGAAGAACAGGTCGTACAGGATGAAGCCGAGATACGACTTGCCCGCGCCGTGATCGGCGAGCGTCACGCTGCCCTTGTCCGCCAGCACGCTTGCGAGCAGCGGCTCGATGAACTGGAACAGGTGATAGACCTGTTTCAGCTTGCGGCGGCTGTCCTGATTCAGCTTGCCGTCGCGCGTCAGGATGTGCAGTTCCTTCAGCAGCTCGATCGACTGCTCCGGACGGATTTCGTAGGTCTTGTTCGACATGATGATGCGGCGCCGGGCCGCGCGCAGTCGATGCGCGCCGCCCGGCGGCGGGAAAACGTGAGCAATGGCGTCAGTTTACCGAAAACACGCGCACTCAACCGCGCGCGCCGAGCCGCCACAGCGACGTGACTTCGGCGCGGCGCGCGGCGTGGAGCGGATCGTCGGCGTCGGCGGCCTTCGGATGCACCGGACGGATGTCGTCGCGGCCGAGCACGACCAGGCCCGCCTCGTCGATCCATTGCAGCAGCACGTCGCGCGTGCGCAGCCCGAGATGCTCGGCAAAATCGGACAGGATCAGCCAGCCTTCGCCGCCCGGCTCCAGATGCGCGGCGAGCCCCGCGAGAAAGCCGCGCAGCATCCGGCTGTCGGGATCGTAGACCGCATATTCGATCGGCGAGCTCGGGCGCGCCGGCACCCACGGCGGATTGCAGACGACGAGCGGCGCACGGCCCGCCGGAAACAGGTCGGCCTGAATGACATCGACCTGCGCCGCGTAGCCGAGCCGTTCGATATTCTCGCGCGCGCATGCGAGCGCACGCGGATCCTGATCGGTCGCGACGACGCGCTGGATGCCGCGCGACGCAAGGACGGCCGCGAGCACGCCCGTGCCGGTACCGACGTCGAACGCGAGCGCACCGGCAGGCAGCGGCGCACGCGCGACGAGATCGATGTATTCGCCGCGCACGGGCGAGAACACGCCGTAATACGGATGGATCGATGCGCCGAGCGCAGGAACCGGCACCCCTTTCTTGCGCCATTCGTGGGCGCCGACGAGGCCGAGCAGCTCCCGCAGCGACACGACGGACGGCGCACCGCCCGGGCCGTACGCCTCTTCGCAAGCGGCGCGCACGTCGGGCGCGCGGCGCAGCGGAATCGTATAGTCGGCGTCAAGCGGGATCAGCAGCATGCCGAGTGTGCGGGCGCGCTGCGACTGCGCAAGGCGGTGGAGATTGAACGCGTCGACGCCGCTCGCCGCCTTCGCCTTCTTCGGCTTGCGGTCGATACGGCGCGCCATCGCCTGCACGAGCTGGCGAGCGTTCTGGAAATCGCCCTGCCAGACGAGGGCCGTGCCCTCGCAGGTCAGTCGGTAAGCGGCATCGGCGTTGATGCGGTCGTCGGCGGGCACCGCGCGCTTCGGCGGCGGCAGGCCGGCTTCGGAACGCCAGCGCGCGGCATGGTCGACGCCTGCGGCGTCGGTCCAGTGGAAAAGGGGAGAATCGGTCACGCGAACTCGGCAACGGTTGGCTGGATGCGGCGCTTCAATCGCGCCGCGCGGACGACACCATACCCTGCTTTGCCCGGCGCGGCAAAGCAGGCCTGGCGATACATTCTGCGCCGACGCGCCGGCCGCCCCGCTCCGGTACGCACTAGCCGCCCCACCCCGGCGGCAGCGCCGGCAGGCGCAGCATGCCGGCGTCCGTGAAACGCACGGTGCCGAGCACGCCGCCCGCGAGGCGGCCGCGCAGCGCGTACGGCATTTCGCCGGCCGACGCGGCGTCCGCGAAACTCCACGCCTGCCGCGCGGCATTGAATGCGGATACGCTGACCGGCACGTCGAGCACCGCTTCGCCGAACCGCGGCACGGCCCCCGCGCGATCGCTGACGCCGCTCGCAAACGGCTTGCCGTTCAGTTCCAGATCAAGCGCAATGCCGTTGTATTCGATCGGGGTGTCATTCGGGTTCTGCACGCGCAGCTTCACATTGAAGCGCATCTCCAGATCCTGCCCGGCGATCGGTTCGAGCCCCGCAACAGTCACGCGCACCGGATCGCGGGTCAGGCTCGCGCACCCGCCGAGCATGATGACGGCGACGAACAGTGTCAGCACGGCGCGCAGCGACGCTCGAGGGCATAACGTACGTTGCATGAGCGGTCTCCCGGAGCGAACGATCGTGACGGCATTGTACCGGCCTCGCGCTCGACGTCGATTGGCTCCGTCGCCGCGCCGGCTGCGGCGACGCCGTATCACGCCCTGCCTTTCGAAGGATCGATCGCGACGGAGGAGCGCCCTGCTTCCCACGCGCACCGGCAATCGGCACAATCAGGCGTCGGCATCCGGGCGGCTTGCCGCAACAACAAAAAGTCGCCGCCCGCCTTCACAACACATACCGGAGATATCAGATGAAACCCTCGAAGTTGCTGCTGTCGAGCGCCCTGCTTGCCACCGCCCTCGGCTTCACAGCCGTCGCGGCCCACGCGGAAGACCTGCTGGACTCGGTCAAGAAGGCCGGCGTGCTCAAGGTTGGCCTGGAGGGCACCTACCCGCCGTTCAACTATCGCGCGAACAACGGTCAGCTCGAAGGGTTCGACGTCGATGTCGCGAATGCCGTCGCGGGCAAGCTCGGCGTCAAGACGCAGTTCGTTCCGACCGAGTGGAGCGGCATCATCGCCGGCCTGCAGGCCGGCAAGTTCGACGTGATCGTCAACCAGGTCACGATCACCCCGCAGCGCAAGGAAGTGCTCGACTTCAGCGTGCCGTACACGTACTCGGCGGCGCAACTGATCCAGCGCGCGGACGACAAGCGCGATTTCAAGTCACTCGATGATTTCAAGGGGAAGAAGCTCGGCGTGACGCTCGGCACCAACTACGACCAGATGGCGCGAGCCGTTCCGGGGATCGAGGTGCAGACCTATCCCGGCGCGCCCGAGAAGCTGCGCGACCTGGCGGCGGGCCGGATCGAGGCCACGCTCGACGATCGCCTGATGCTGCCCTACATGATCAAGACGTCGAACCTGCCGCTGCGCGCCGGCGCCGTGGTGAACGGCGGCAAGCAGGAAATGGCGATCCCGTTCCGCAAAGGCAACCCGAAGTTCGCGAAGGCGATCGACGACGCGCTGAATTCGCTGCGACAGGACGGTACGTTGAAGAAGATCTCGACGCGCTGGTTCGGTTCGGACGTCACCCAGCCGGTCGGTCAGTGATGCATCCGGCTTGTTGATGCGCGATGCCGCTCGATTTTTTCGGCGGCATCGCGCATACCGGCATCCGTCGACGACACTCACGGCGACGCTCGATTGGCGCAGCATGCAACGTGCGCGCCGCGTCCGATCGCGGCAGGATCAGGCGGCCTCGCCGAAGCGCGCAAGCAGCGCCCAGCCGTTCGGGGTCAGCGCCGGACGGGGCACGACAGCTTGCACGCGGCGCGGCGCGTCGTCCACGAGCCGTTGCTCGACGAGCACCGCGTACGCAGGATTCGACAGGTCGACGCTGTCATGCGCGCGGGCAATACGCAGCAGCATCGAGAATTCATGCGGACTCAACATGGTCCAGATCTCCAGTCTCCGGCGATTCGCGATGAACCGCTTTCGATTCTCCAGGGTGTGAAACGGCACGCGGGCGCATTCGGTTCGCAGGTTGCACGCGGCACGCATCGCGGAGGCACTTCGATCCAGCACGGTTGTGTAGACGAACCGGAGGAGACCGGCCGGCCACACCGCGACGAGCGGTGACAACATAATGGGTCTTCATGACGTACACGTGAAAATGTTGCGTCATGCTGCAATCGGCGTTGGCCGCAGCCATACGCTGCGGCGAATTCGCCTGGACGCGACGCGCGCGCTACTGGGCGCGCATCGATACAGGCCTGTCCTGCAGGATCGCCAGCGCAAGCGCTGCGAGACCACACACGGCGATGAGCGTCAGCAGCGCGGCCTTGCCGACGTTGACCAGCACCCAGCCGCCGATCGACGGAAAGCCGAACACGCCGAGGAAATACGACGTGACGAACCATGTTAACGCGGCTCGTCGGTGCGGCGCTCCGGAATCACTGACCGCCTGCGCCTGAATGAGCGGATAGACAAGACCGTAGCCGGAACCGAGCAATACCGCGGCCGCTGACTGGAACGATGCATGGTAGGGCACCCCGAACATCGCGACGATGCCGAGCACCATCATCATGAGCAATCCCTTTGTCGCGACTTCCGGACGCGCGCTGACGACGAGTCGCGAAAGCAGCCCGCGCACCACCACCACCGTCATCGTGTACAGACTGAAGAATGTGCCGGGATGAGCCTGAGTGCCGCGCACGAGGGACATCTGAAACGTCATCAAGCCGGAGAACACGCAGGCGCCGAGCGCGATCATCGCAATCGGAAATACCGCACGCGTACGGGCAATTGCGCCAATTTCGCGCAGCCATCGTTCTCGTACCGGCGATACGGGCGGGTGCGGAGAAAGCCGGCCGAACGTCTCGAGCGCCAGTGACGCGATCACGCACAGGCCGCCAATGACATAGAGCGTGACGCTAATCGGCCAGTGCAGCGAGCGAATGGCGAATGCCGCAAGCGCCGGGCTTGCGCCGATACCGGCCATTTGAAATGTCGAGAAACGGAAAAACCACAATCCGCGATCCGTATCGCTCGTTCGTTCGACGAGCGACATCGGTGCTGCAAGGTGGAACACGCCCCAGCCGAATCCAACGAGGAACCCGGGCAGCAGACCGACTGCGCCTTTCTGCTCGACGAGCGCGAAACCCACAACACCGGCACCGACACAAAGCGCGGCGAGCGCGGCCATCCGCGTGGCGCCGAGATGCTGCGAGAACCAGCCGACGAGCGGCACGCCGACAAACGTACCGGCCATCGCTCCGGCGAGCGCCACGCCGGTATCGAGATCGCTTCCGCCGATCGACCTGAAGCGCATCGACAGCAGAAAGGTCGCCCCGTATCCGCCTGCGGTGAGCAGGGTCCCGATGAGAAAAAGCAACGCACGGTTTGGGCGCATGGCGGGCATCCAAGTCACCGGTGATGATCGGGGAATTATCGATCGCCGGGGCGGTATGTGCCAGCCCCGAGTGGTGTTGTCGGATTTTTAGGCACGGAGCCGTGTGGCGCCTGTCGCCTCTTTCGGCGGTTGGCTCGTGCAGCCAATCTGGTATCGGTTCTTGTTGCGGAAATCGGGCTGGCAGAGAGTCATGTCATCTTCCGCCGGAATTGCTGAACCGGGCACGCCGGATGAATGCATGCGCGAGGGCAACTGTCGATGAAGTTCCTGGTACGTCCGAAAAAAGCGGGCCCCATTTCCGGGCCCGCTTCGGCATTGGTCGGCTGCCGGACTCCAATAGTCGTCCAATCACACGATGCCGATCCATCTCGCAAAAACCGGCGCCGGCGATCACCTGACGGTCTTGTCATGCGAACAGTCGTCACCCAATGTTCACGCACCGTCTAGTTCGCGCACCATCATCTCGAGCAGATGGTTTCGCACCATCACGGCGCCCGAAGACGCAGGCGCTGCGGCAGCTGCGATCAGATGCGAGAGTTGGGAAAGTGCCGCGCGCGGCGGCAGCCCACCGGACACGATCCACTGCCCGGTGCGCGCGGATGGCATCTGACAGGCATGGCCGGCAAACAGCACAAGTGCGGTGCCGGACGCAGAAGGCCTGCGTGCAATCGCCCGATTTGCGCCGACGCAGTTCCAGCAGAACGTGGAGCCCGCCGGGCGTGAAGGCTTGACCATATGAACGACAACATCGGCGTCGTGATTGTCCGGCGCGACGGCAAGTGCCCAGGCGAGCGATCCGTCCAGCGTCGGCAAGGATTCGATCCACGTCTGCGCCTGGGACGCATCGTAACCCCACAGCCTGAGGGCGATACGAAGCGGCGCATGGTCGATTCGTTCGCGGATCTCGTGTCGCGTGGTGTCGAGATTGTTGTACTCATGGCTCTGCTTCGTCATGGTGTCGGTGCCCTCCGTTGCATTGGAACCAGCAGTCTGTGACGCGATTGGGACAATCACTGTCCTGAACGCGAGCGACGCGCGCACAGCCCGATCAGGACATGAAATGTCCGCGTTCGGCTTTATAGTCGTCGGCTCAGTGCGGGGGACAATCCTCCGGCAAACCGCGTCGCACATTTCCCATGTTGCTGGCGTGACCGCGCCGCCGGCGCAATCGAAAGGTGAGCACATATGCAGCACGAAGATTTCACGGGAGCATCGGCGGAAGCAATTGCACGCGCCGCCGAATGGGTTCGCAATGCCGACGCGCTTCTCATCACCGCCGGCGCTGGCATGGGCGTTGACTCCGGTCTTCCGGATTTTCGTGGCGACGAAGGCATGTGGCGCGCCTATCCGGCATTGGGAACGCTCAAGCGTAGCTTTCAGTCCATCGCGAACCCGGATGCATTCCGCGCCGATCCCCAGCTCGCCTGGGGCTTCTATGGCCATCGCCTGAAGTGCTATCGCGAAGTCGACCCGCACGCCGGATTTGCGGTGCTTCGGCGCTGGGCAGCGCGCATGCGGCACGGGGCATTCGTCTATACGAGCAACGTCGACGGCCAGTTCCAGAAGGCGGGGTTCGAAGAAAGCGGCATCCTGGAATGCCACGGATCGATTCATTATTTGCAGTGCGCGAAACCGTGCTGCCGGCAAGTCTGGCCAGCGGCCGGATTCGATCCTGTCATCGACGAGCAGGCCTGCCGAATGATCGGAGACGTTCCACGCTGCGCTCATTGCGGCGGTCTCGCACGGCCCAACATCCTGATGTTTGGGGACAATGCGTGGCTGGAAGATCGCACGGAACGCCAGATGGAGCGTATGCGCAGGTGGAAGGCTGTGGCCGAGCGCCTCGTGGTCGTCGAGATCGGTGCGGGCATGACGCTGCCGACGGTTCGTCGGTTCAGCGAGCGTCACGCGCCTCATCTCGTCCGCATCAACACGCGCGAACCGCAGATCGATCCCGCAAAGGGCATTGGCATTCAAGGCGGGGCGCTCGAAACACTGCTTGCCATCGACGCCGCGCTCTGAATCGCCCCGGCGCAATCGCGCGGCAATTCAACCTCGACATCCGATTGCCGATATATCCATCACCCGGTAAAGCGATTGTTCGATCGTGTGCCAATGCACGGGCAATCAACGACATCTTTGCAAACAGAGACAATGGAACGAGAAACCCACCAAGTGATTACGCTGCCACACGCGAATCATCAGAAAATTTCGAATTATCAGTTTCTCGCTGCATGGGATTTCTGGTTCAAGCGGTTTCAACCTGACCTGGATTCTTTGCGCGATCCGATGCCACGGCTTCCCACGATTGAATCTTTGGCCGACCGTGTCAACGCCGGCGTTCGCTTTGCGCTCGAAATCATGTGCCGTATGCTGGCCACCCCCACGTATCACAACACAATGCAGGCCACGCTCGAAATGGTGGATGCCAATCTGCATCTCTTGGAGCATGCGGAAACCATCAATCCGATAACCCGTAGGAAGGTCGAAGGCGTTCGTCTTACGACCGAGGGACGCAAACTCCTCGAGGAAATTCGCGTTGCTCCCGCACTCGAGGCCTTCGCTGATGCATGGGACGAAGGCGATGGCATTCAGGAGGACACGGCGGACGCAGAAGATGCGGGTCATGTATTGCGCACGGTTGACGAAACCGTGCAACCCGATTTCCCCAGCGAAATAATTAAACAGCTGGTCACGGATATCGATACTGACAAGTTCATCCCGATGTATCGCAACCGGCAGTACGGTGCGCCTGTCACGGGTTGGCGGGCGCGCCTCAATGCCTATTTTTGGCCACATCCGGCCACTGGCTATGCCGAGACCTATGCGGTGCTCGCGCCGATGCTCGATACCGCGCGGCAACTGGCCGATTCAGTCGGGAAATGGACGAAAGACCAGAAAGAACTGGCGGTCGAGTTCGCCGCAGAGGTGTTCCTCTGGGGAGGCGTCTCGCAGCGCCAACCTTACGACTGGCAGCACGTTGAAGCGGTGTTTGCTTCTGCTATCGACGGCCGGGCGCAAAACGGTGCACGGATGAACAGCGGCTGGACGAAGGTTGCCGCGTTCGCAACGGCCCATCTCGAACCGGAGCGGGGCCTCGTCATCTGGGACAGCCGGGTTGCGCATTCGCTGATCAGGCGCATTGACCGGATCTTGTTGAACCAGGACCATCGAGAGGTGACAACGCCATTTGTTCATATCGGCCGGGTACCGGGGCGGGGAGGCAGCCGAACGCAGCGTAACCCCTATGAATTGAAGGGGTGGCACAGCGGTTATGGGAAGTGGAGCAGCGTCTACGCAGGCAGTGCGCTCGTTCGTGCGATTCGCGACGAACTCAATAACCGCGAGCGCGAGTCCGCCGCAGACAACGCCGGATGGCAACCTTGGACGCTTCGCGAAGTGGAAATGGTTTTGTTCATGGATGGATATTGACGTCGAATCCCCCACGAGGGCGCTGGCCGATCGAGCAGCGTCCTCGTGGGCACTATCGCGTCCTCATCAGCGCATTAATGCGACTTTCGAGATTGCGCAGGCCCGCAGTTGCGGCCTGCGCTTCTACGCACCCGAAAAACTCCGTGCGACGCGGCTCCGGATCAATCAAAAAGTTCCTTTCATGCTGGCGCCATCTCGAACGGGGCAGCATGGCTTCGGGCGGCACGACCTGAAACGCAGTGCCAATCGCGACATACAGGTCGTCGTCGGTCATTTCGAGTTGCATGCGATGCAGCTTCACGTATTCGGGCGCTTCCTCGTGGAAGAACACGACGCCCGGTTTGACTGCTTCCACCTCCCCGCAACGCGGGCAGGCAGCATCCAAGCGATACGCCAACCCGGTCTTGGGAAAGCGGAGGTCGCAGCAGGTGCAACGCAGCGAGTGCATGTCGCCGTGGAGGTGCGTGACGTGCAGTGCACCGGCCCGTTCGAGCATATCGTCGACGTTTTGCGTGATGAGCCGAACCCGCTCCTTCCCCCAGGTGTGTTGCCATGCCGCGAGCATCACGTGTGCTTTGTTCGGGCGCGCGTCCCGCTTCTCCGCGATTCTCTCGTTATAGAACCGGAAGACCGCCTCCCGGTTCTTCCTCCAGTTCAGGAAGTTGCAGACTTCGTCGAGGTTCTCCTGGGTCCAAATGCCGTTTCCGGTACGGAACGTCGAAAGCCCGCTTTCTGCCGATAACCCCGCCCCCGAAAATACGTACAGGCGTGGCCCCTTGACCTGCTGTTCAGACGACACTTTCATCATTCGTCATCCGCACAACGAACCAGAGCCATCAGCTGGTTACCACTTCCGTACACACGCAGCCGGGCATCGAACGTTTTGTTCAGTTGCGGGTTGTAGATTCCAACTATTCTCCCGCCCACGTAGGCGTATTGCTTCCCCTGGGTGTCGGTCTGAATGCGGCCGACGATTTTCGACGAACCGTCACGAATATATGTGTTCACAACGCCTCCAGTCTGTCGCCTTACTGATTAGAAGTTGTCGGCCCAGCGGTCCCAGAACCCAGGTTCATCATGGTGTGCATTCTGCTGCGCAAGCTGTAGCGTGACGACGTAGAACCTGACGTCGTCGAAGCGTGCCGTGCCGTCCGGATACTCAAGGAACGCCTGAACCTTGCGATATTGCGCGTCGGTCTCGTCGAACGGCACGTCGATAAAAATCTCGCCGGCGTACGACCGTATGACCGCCTCGGACGCGAGTGGACCGCACTCGCTCCAGCTGATGCCTTCGCGGTCCAGCCATTGCACGATATGCGAGCGACTCTCGATACGCCGGTAGTCTTCCCGGTGAGGACGCTGCGCCTTCAAGAAGTCGAGATAAAGCACGTCCCGCTTCAGTCTTCGCGCGATTGCATCAATGTGCTCCAGAGTCTGTGGCATGACATTTCCCCGTGGATGACATAGCGGAACGCCCTATCGGGACGGCATCATTCCAGGACGTAGTTCATCGCCGTGGCACACGCCGGGCAGAGCGTACGTACCCTTCCATCCTTGTGTCCCCGCAGCGTAGCCGGCTGACTACACCGCTCGCATGTGACCTGACTCAGACGCGTGGCGGCGGCGAGCCAGCTATCGACCTCGTTCGTCACGTCGCCACGAACAATAAATCGCAGGCTGCCCAGCTTCTCCCGCACTTCGAGTGCGAGCAGCGCCGACGTGTGCGCCTCGCCTTCGAGCTTGCGCGACAGCGCGTCGATGATTCGATACCAGCCGTCATCGCATTCGAACCGACTTCCTCCGGCGAACCGGGGCGCCAGCTTCCGATAGATGGTCGGATAAGTTGCCACCAGGACGCTTTCAAGCTCTTGATTCATCTATGAATTCTCGCGCTCAATGAAGAATCAACCCGGATTCGTTGTTGATGCCGTAGGGCACATGCCCAGTTGCAACCCGCTGCGAGGCCGATTCACAGTTTTGAATGTGGTCGTCGAAGAAGATGTCGGGCCTGAACTCGGCGAGGAAACCCGCTTTATCCTTGCCGCCGAGGAACATGGCCTCGTCCACGGTCACGCCCCAAGCCATCAACGTGCGAATCGCGCGTTCGTGTGCCGGGGCGCTGCGAGCAGTCACCAACGCGGTGCGCACCCTGACTCGGGACTTGCGCCGGGCCTGAAGCGCACACAAGGCAGCCAGGAATGGCTTCAGCGGACCGGGCGGAAGTGGCGAGCGCGCATGGCGCATTTCATGGTTATTGAACGCCTGCAACTGGCGCTGCTTGAACACGCGCTCGGCTTCATCGCTGAAGAGAACCGAGTCTCCATCGAAGGCGATGCGCAACTCGCCGTCATCCGTGGGAGCTGTCGTGCCCGACATCGGGTAGACGCGGGCGGCCGGAAATCCGGCGGCCATCGCCTCCTTGACGTCCGGGGCATGGGCCGAAAGAAACAAACTGGCCTCGAGCGGCGCAAGGTACTGGTGGGGTTTCGCGCCGCCGGTGAAGATGGCCCGACTGATAGCCAATCCGTGATGGCGGGCCGACATGAACACCCTGAGCCCGGTGACCGGGTCGTTGCGCGACAGGATCGCGACCTCGACATCGGCGCATTCGTCGCCATTGAACGCGAGAAGTTTCCGCACCAGCGGGAAAGCGACACCCGGACCCGCGGGAATGTCCAGTCGCGCGGCCTGAAGGGCGCAATACGCCGACGGGTCGTCCTCCCGGAACACCTCGTTCTCGATCTCGAAGTCGAAGAGCGCTCGCGCGGAAACGGCGATGATGATTTTTGTACTCGAAGTCATGGCTCCTCCTGTGGCCTGGCACCATCATGCAGGACGACCGGGACAAAACGTGTCTCCGTTGCCCGGTAGAATCGGCGCTATCGGAATGCCGGACAGGTCACCCTCAACCGAAGCTCATAATGACGACCTCAAGCCTTGATGAAGTGCTTCTTCGCATCCTGCCGACAGACAGGGACCTCGAACCATGGATGTCCACGTCTCGGATTTTTCAGTTGCTTGAAGACCGCGGGCACCGCGTTGATTACCTCAAGCAACTTCGACGGCGTCTTTCCATGCTGGAGCGGGACCTGCTTGTCATATCGACCGTATCCGGCCGCGATAGGCTCTGGCAACGCAAATCCTGGTTGCACGGCGCCAACCAGGTGGCAAGCTTGATGAGCGCTTCCGAGGCTGTGGCATTTCACGCGCTCAGACGTTTTGTGGGAGACAAGCTACCCGCGGCCGTGATCCGGGACATCGAGCCGCTCTTCAAGGCAGCCGATACGCGACTTTCTCAAGACCGCGAGGACAGTCGGCTGTATCGGGCCTGGGGCAGCAAGATTGATGTGGTGGAGCCGACCTTTTCGCTGGATCCTCCCCCCATCGCTCCCGATGTCTTTCAGACGGTCGTGACAGCAACGTTTTTTGAGCGCGAACTGCATGTGCGGTATCGCCAGGCCTATAGGAAGGAGAAGACCGGCGACATCAAGCTGCGGCGACTTTGGCCGCTTGCACTGGTCGAGTCAGCCGGACTCGTGTACATGGTCGCCCAGAGTCCGGAACATCCGCCAAGGCCCGACGACGGCAAGCCCAACTGGCTCCGGACTTTGTACCGGCTGGACCGAATCGTTTCGGCGGTCGATTCCGGGGTTAAATTCGCATATCCGCGCGATTTCCGGCTGCATGACACGATTGCAAACGATCAGGTATTCGAGTTTTTGCCGGAGACCCCAGTTGTACTGGAGCTTGCGCTGGAACCGACAGAGGCGAAGCGACTGGGAGAGCGGCGTATGTCGAAGGATCAAAAGTTTGAGCCGCTCTCGGATGGTCGTACGAA
Source organism: Burkholderia sp. (assembly GCF_018375725.1). GTDB lineage: Bacteria > Pseudomonadota > Gammaproteobacteria > Burkholderiales > Burkholderiaceae > Burkholderia. The sequence goes on from NZ_JAHACR010000012.1 coordinate 19,356, forward strand.
GGTGACCGGAACGGTGGTTCCCAGCGTGAAACTGCGGCGGTGGCTTCGCTCGCTCGGCCCTGCGGTGGAAATCCTGGCGCCAACCACGCTTCGGGATGAGTTTGCGCGCGACGCGGCTGCGTTGGCGAAGCGCTATGGCACGACAGCCTGAGTCATGCGATGCGTTGCATTGAAGAGAATCCTCGCCCGAAGCCCTGTTGGCGGTATCTCCAGCGACCACGCTTCAAACCCGCATCGCCCATCTGATTCGCAACAGCCTCAATTACGCGAGCTGGAAGGATCGCAAGGGCTTGGCTGCCGCGACCAAGCCGATCTTGATGCGTTTGCCGAAGGGCAATGGGGCCAGAAATTCCCGACCGTGAGCGCTTCCTGGCGCAGTGCCTGGGATCGCGTGATTCCGTTCTTCGCGTTTCCGCCGGATATGCGATCCACAATTTTTTCATTTGCGTTTCTTGGATTTATCTACACGGTCGCCAAGGGCATCAAGGCGAACGCCTTCGGTCGAGCTGCCCTCGGCTGATCGACCCGAAGCTGTCACGCCGTTGCCCTCGACATCGAACTCGATGCGATATCAATGGTTACGGCGCATAGCGATCACGCTTGCTTATGCCATAAGAGGATATCTCGCAACGCCTGAACGAATCCATGCCACGAACGGCACCACACATTGGAGATCAGGTGTACAGCGCCTTGATCAATGCCGCTACAGCTATGGCCAACGCCACCAACGACGGGCCATGACGCAGCAAGACGGCGGAAAGGGATTTCGCTTGGGCCTGCATACGCTCCAGTTCTGCCACGCGGGCCAGAAGCGTATCTACGCGTTCGTGGATCACTTGTGCAAGGCTTTCTTGCCGCGTCTGGGTTGCCATCATCGTCGCTACCGAGTCCGATATCCGGGCAAATTGCTGGACGCCATGTTGCTCAATGTGAACTATTTGCGTACGCAGCTCGACATCTTCCCGGTGCTTGGCCTCGCGCCACAGGTTGAGATCTACTACCGACTGCTTCAAAGTCTCGGCGCCGCTCTTGAGGATTTGAAGCTCCTTTACCGTATCGGCATCGCGGAGGTCCTTCAGTTCCTGCCAGTGTTCGCGGCTGTTGCGTTGTTGTTCAAGTTGTTGTGCCAGAGCCGCGTCCTGGTTGCATTTCTCGAACTGCCATTGAGCCAAGTCTTGTAGTTTATTGTCGTGCTGTTCGATTAAGTCCTGGTGGTGAATCTGCTCCTGTACCTGCTGGTGTAACGCTTCCAGAAAGGCTAGCGTGGCGGCGCGCTGATTACCGTTCAGTGTCTGCGTGTCGGTCTGGATGTTGGCAATTTTGCCTACCAATGCGTCGCTGAAGGCGTTCAGTAAGCGCCCCTTTTGGGTCTGCACCTGGAGCATGATACGGATCACCTTTTGGGTCATCTCCATGCTCTGGCCCAGTATCTGGACATTCTCTGCCAACTCCTTGTCGGTCTGCCCATTAAAATTTGCTTTGAACGCGCCCCACCAGCCTCTGTCATCCAGCGTGCCCTTCAGCTGTTCCAGGTCTTTCCTGGCCTGTGCATTTTGAGCCACGGCGCGATCCAGGGATTGCAGGGCGCTATCGAGCTCTGCGCTGAAATGCGCGAGTTTTTGCGCGTCGGTTTGCGGAGGCAGGAGTGCCCATTGCGGCGCCTGCCCCTGTGGCGTTGGCTCAGGGTGAGGAAGAGTCATAGGGCTGCCGCTGGTGCTAAAGTTCTTCTTGAGCATGGACGTGACGCTATTGGGGAAAAAATTCATGGCGGTGTTGTGCTTCAAGCGCGCTTAGGCAACATCGCGGAGATGTCCATGGGTTCGATGGCCTGATGCTGAGAAAGAGTTTGAGTGTGGGTGCTGAGCCGCTCCATGGTTTGCATGGAGACTTTTGCGAACTCGCGCAGGTCCGATAGCATGAGCAGCTCCTGCTCTGCCACGCGGATCAATTGCTCGCATGCGGCGCGAGCAGCGTCCAATGTGTCCAGAAATCCTTGTTTAAACGCGATAACCGCATCGATGATATGCGTGACGATCTTCTGCAGCGCGAAGCTGGACAGACCGAACCCTACCGCCACTACGGCTGACGACACATATGGCGCAAACGGACCAAGCGCCGCTAGCTGGGCTTCGATAATCGGATCCAGCGCATCCCACAGAACAATCGAGCCGCTGACAATGACTGTTTCGCTGATCTTGCGTACCAGTGCCTCGCGCGACATAGTCTGGGCACCTTGGTACAGGTTCCACGCGCCATGCGCCAGGTCGAACAGGTTGCGTGCCAGATTGTAAATTTGGCCGATGGCCTTAGACAGCGCGTTGGCGATAAACTCAACGATACCGCGCAGAAGTTGCAGCGGCGCCTTCAGCACGCTCTCGAGTACGCCCAGCACCTCGCGTAGCATGCGCTCTAACCGCTTTGCGATCTTGGTCTTTCCGCCGTGAAGGACGTCTACGAGTTCGTTCTTCACAACTTTGATGGTCGTGGTAGTGAGACGCTCGATGACGTCGTATCCAACGTTCTTCATTGCCTCGGAAGCGGCGCCGGCAACCAAAGACGAGGTATCGCCTGATGCGTCCTTCATCTTTTTAGCTTCCTGATTGCTGCGCGAGCCCTGCTCGGTCGAGAGTTCCTCGCGCTTGTTTAGGAGCATGCCCTCCTGAAGCGCCGCATCGCGCACAAGTTGGTCCTCTTCAGTCAAATTCTTTGGGGTCTTGCGCACACCTTCGAAGTTCCTGAAGTTCTCCTGGATCAAGTGTGCCTCAAGCGCCGCCGCGGTTTCTTTCGACTCCATGCGGATGTACTTGACGGTGCAGCCACTCTCCAGCACGTCTGCCAGCTTATAGCGCTCGCGACCTTCGCGCTGCCCTTGCTGATACTCGTTGAAATGCCCTGCATACCAACGGCTGCGCATGTTGTCGCTGTCGCCGACGTACACTGGCTTACCCGTGCTGTCGTCATATACGACATACACGCCGGGCGTGTCGGGCATGGCTCTGTTGAAATCGGCGGGGCGCTCTCCTCCTCTGACCTTGAATTCACCATCGAATTGCATCGTCGCAAGCGACGAGATGCCTGCGCTCATACTCTTCTTGATCATTTCGTTCCAGGCCTGGCCGCGATTCGCCACAGCCATTACGCTCTCGGCCGAGACGGCGGCTAGCGTTTCCTTCGTTTCAGCGAGATGGTCCGTGCGCTTTGCGTTGGGCACGGCATTCTTCTTGTTTCGATAGCCGGCCACGAGTTTGCGCGTCATGTTGTCGATCGCCTTGTCGACGATCTGGTCCGCCATTGGCGGCATGCGCCGCATTCCCTCAGCCGGCGTGTCCTGGGTGTCTTGCGGCGTGCTTTGTTTGGCCGCGCCTTGCCCGGTATGCATGTGGATGTCCTCTTGAAATCGACTCGAGATCGATCGGGTGGTTCTCACTGCGCCCATGTCCGTGACCCTTAAGAACCTTCTTGAGCCCGACGATCAATATTATTCTTCGGTTTGCCGGAATGGAGGAATGCGCGCTCTGAGCCAGTCGTCTCTTCAATCCGCTCCATTACCTTTTAACGGCCCGTGTCGGACACGCTTTAAGGCTATTTTTGCAGACACTTGTCATTCATCCGCGTTGCGCATCGCTCGCTGCAGAATCGACATAGGCTCCTACGGCTACAGTTCCCACTACGGCCGCAACAAAAACGATCGCAAATGCAGCCAGATGTTGCAGGGGGGAGGAATTGCAATTCGTGAGCATGTTTTCTCCTTTGAGAGGTGAAAAAGGACGGCTTCGATACGCCGCCTGATTAACTTAACGTCACCTTCAGACAAATCATGTCTGACCGCTCTCGAGAGATACCGATCTAGTAGCGCAACGGCGTAGCTGCACAGACTCCGCACTCAGTTCGTGCATCGGCGCCGCGCCTTTCACGATCTCACCCGCCTTCGTAAATCCCAGCCAGTGCCCTCGCTTCTGCTGCCAACTCGGAGCGCAGGCCCTCCGGCGCCAACACCTCGACGTTCGGCCCAAACGCCCGCAACCACCACCGTAAACGCTGGCTCAACAGCACCGTACCGTGCACCTCCAGTATGTCGCCGCTCTGACTGATCTGCTGATCCGCGGACAGCGGCGCTTCCAGCAAATGATGGCCGGCCCCGTTCGTGAACCGCAGCCTCAGATGAATCTCACCTTCAACCATAAAATCGAACTGACGCTGCTCCCGTACATACTCCGAAAGCCTGAACCCGCGTGGATAGGCAAACGATTCAGGCAAGATGGCGGCGCGCAGGAGACGATCGAGCCGGTACATCGCCGGATTCGGATGGCGAGGCATCGCCGCCACGAGATAAACTAGGCCGCCCACTTCAACCAGCCCAAGCGGGTGGACGACCTTTGCATCGGTGTTATCGACCTTCGTGCGTGGCTGGTAAACGATTTCAAGTTGCTGCTCGTAAAAGAGCGCTTGTGAAACTTGAGCGAAGACGTCGGAATCGACCTCAGGATATTGCAGCGTGAAGCTGCCGACCTCGACCTCGATCTTGTCGATCCATTTGCGGTAGCGCCGCTCATGCTCACTGTTGACAGCAGCCAGCCGCTTGCCCGCCACATCGAACAGCGGGGCTAACGTGTCAGCCACCAACGTCGGAATACGCCAGGTCGAAAAACGACGTAAGGTCTGGAGCGCCAGCGCCTCGTCGTGCGTCATGATGCCGGCCGCCTTCGCGGCGAGGCCGCTCGCGCCTGCAACCTTGCGCCAATACTTGGCCCGCCCGCGCAGCTCCATTTCGACGAGCCCGCTTTCGAGCATATCTTCCAGCCTGCGCTGCACCGTCTTCACAACCGGGGGGTCAATCAGCATGGCGTTGAGCTTGCGATGCACATCCGGTGTGGAAAGTGATTCTTCGTCTCTGCCTGCATCGGGCAGAACCTGCATGATTTCTCGATCCAGCATATCGGGATATGGAGTCTGGGCGAATAGCTTATGAGCCTATCGTTTTGTTTAACGACTTTTTTTGGTAATTCTTGAGTGCTGCCTGTGAAATATTTATTCGAGTGGCCCGTAGTCGTTCACGCCGTCATCGCTCACGTTAAATACCTCGCTCGTTGATATCCTCACATCCACGGCAAGCTCGCCCGCAGAACAGGCGAAGCAGGTGCAGCCGTGCTGGCAGATGAAGAGAAATTGGCGCCCAATGCATCCCGCATGGCGCACTTTGCTAGTTACAGCCGATGCTTTAGTCTCGAAAATCACTTCAAGCTACCCAAAATTGAAGGGGCCGCCATGACCCACTGCACTCACGTCAACCGCATCGATTTCGGCATGCAATGCATATCGATTGGCGCGCAATCGGGGAGCGCAGCATGATGACGATCGAAACGGACTCTCCGGTCCTGGTGACCGGAGCGACAGGCTTTGTCGCCGGCTGGATCGTCAAGGAGCTGCTGGAGGCTGGTCTGACTGTCCATGCGCCAATCCGTCACGCGAGCGATCCGGACAAGACACGGTATCTACGCCAACTGGCCGAGGCCACGCCCGGTCAGATCCGCTTTTTCGAGGCAGACCTACTCAAGCCCGGCTCCTATGGGCAGGCTATGGCTGGGTGTCGAGTTGTGTTCCACACGGCCTCGCCGTTCACCATTGATGTGAAGGATCCGCAAAAGGAGCTCATCGATCCGGCGCTGCAGGGCACCCGCAATGTGCTGGAAGAAGCCAATCGGGTCACCAGTGTGCGGCGCGTAGTACTGACCAGCAGTTGTGCAGCCATCTATGGTGATGCCGCCGACGTAGCTGACGCACCGGGCGGCATTCTGACTGAGGAGCAATGGAATACCACCTCGTCACTGCAACACAACCCGTACTCGTACTCCAAGACGGTTGCGGAGAAAGAGGCATGGCGGATCGCCGAGGCCCAGGATCGCTGGGATCTCGTCGTCATCAATCCGTCGCTGGTAATCGGCCCCGGCATTAATCCGCACGCCACCTCCGAAAGCTTCCGCATGGTCAAGCAGATGGGCGACGGCACTCTCAGGCTAGGGGCGCCCCACTGGGGAGTAGGCGTAGTCGATGTCAGGGACCTCGCTAGAGCGGAGGTAACAGCAGCCTTCGAGCCATCGGCCCACGGGCGATACATTCTCAGCGGCCACAATACGGATCTGCTCAGCGTGGCGCAGGCCTTACTGCCCAAATACGGCGATGCCTATCCGATCCCGCGCCGCTCCATGCCAAAGTGGTTGATATGGCTACTTGGGCCGCTGGCCGGCGGAGGCATTACCCGCCGGATCATCTCGCGCAACGTCGGACATTCATGGCGGGCCGACAATAGCCGAAGCCGGAAGCAACTTGGGGTGACCTATCGACCACTGGCCGAGTCGATGAACGACATGTTCCAGCAGATGATCGACAGTGGCACGCTACAGAAACGCGGTTGATTCAACGACTCGGGGCGTAGCGTGCGCCCCGAGTCGGCAAACGAGGCTTAAAGGCATGACGAACGCCAGGCGCACAAACCGATTTGCTATTCATCCAGGGTGGCAACTGCTGATCACTGACATGGGCCTGGTACCGTCCGACGTGCTGTCACTGGCCCGGCTTCCGGCCGATCTCTTCTCGCGCAAAGATGCCTGGCTCACACCCACTGAGTATTTCCGGCTCTGGCACGGGCTGGAGTCCGCCGCGGGTTCAGAGAACATCGCGCTCGCGCTCGGCCGGGCTGTCTCGGCAGAAGCCTTCGATCCGGCTATCTTCGCTTGCCTTTGCAGTCCCGACCTCAATGTCGCGCTGACTCGGCTGGCCGAATACAAGCGTCTAATTAGCCCACTCGCAGCAGATGTACGCATCGGTGCGGACGCTACCGAGATCGCCTTCTCGTGCGACGGCTATGAGGAGCCGCTGCCGCGCAGCATGGGAGCGGCGGAGATCGTTTTCGTGACCCAGCTCGCAAGGCTTGCGACCCGGGTCCGCATTGAACCCATCGGATGCGAGCTGGTTACACTGCCGGCACAAAATCAGGCGTTCGAAGCGTTCCTCGGATGCCGGCTGCGACAGGGTACGTCCTATGTGGTCCGCTTCTCGGCCGTCGATGCGACGCGCCCCTTTTTAACCATGAATGTCGGCATGTGGGACTTCTTCGAGCCGGCACTGCAGGCCCGGCTGTCGAAGCTCGACGCAAATGCGTCCATCAGCGAGCGCGTGCGCGCAGTATTACTAGACATGCTGCCGACCGGCCAATCGTCCGTCGAGGAAGCTGCGCAGCGCCTAGCCTTGAGCACACGCTCGCTGCAGCGCCAGCTCGGCAAGGACGGCATACACTTCCGCGACCTGCTCGGCGACGTTCGTCGGGACCTGGCCTGCCACTATCTGAGGCATTCCGAACTGGCAATGGGCGAGATTGCCTATCTGCTCAGCTTCGAGGATGCTAACTCCTTCCTGCGTGCATTCAAGGCCTGGACCGGCTACACGCCCGGTGCGTTCCGGGCGGGATTTCATGTGGCAGAAGGTTTGTGAGCTGTCCTCGCCGTATCAAAAAGTACGGAACAGCGGGAGCCTCTGCGTCCATTACTCACGGTCAACAAAAACGTCTGGCATATGTTCAAGCCTGACCTCCGTCACTGCATGAGCGACCCGGATGCCATGGAAACGACGACGAATGCGGTCATGCTGCCCTGTCAGAACAGCTGCTCAAGCAATACGGGCACCACGAGAAAACCGCTGAGCGCCCGTCATGCCACGCACTTGAATTGAGGAGAAATGCATCTTGCCCTTGCATGTCAATCAACGAAAAGTATTGCTCGCCGGCGCAACGGGCCTGGTAGGAGGCTTGATACTTCAGGCTCTACTGGCAGATCAGACGGTCTCGGAAGTACATGCCTTGAGCCGTCGACCATTGAGTGTCCGACACCCCAAGCTTCAGTTCCACGTCGTGGATTTCAGTCACTTACCCGCGCTGCCACAGGTCGACGAAGTGTACCTGGCACTCGGCACTACGATGAAGGTGGCGGGCAATCAAGCGGCGTTTCGCGCCGTTGATCTGGAAGCCAATTTGGCAGTGGCGAAAGCCGCGTTCGCCTCGGGGGCCCGACGTTTGGGCGTGGTCAGCGCGGCCGGAGCAAACGCGAAATCTTCCATGTTCTACAACCGCGTCAAGGGGGAACTGGAGGATGCCCTCAAAGCGATGGGACTCAATGCATTGGTGATCGCGCGCCCCTCACTCCTACTGGATTACCGAAATGGTCTACAGCAGCCACCACGCATCGGGGAACAGATCGCGATTCCGATCGCGAAGCTACTTGCGCCGCTCCTGCCCGCAATCTATCGGCCGGTGCATGCGCAAGCTGTCGCGCTGTCGCTGGTCAAGACGGTGCCAACTGCTGAGGGCGTAGTCGTGCTGGCTTCTGACATGCTCGTCAAGATTGGCGAAGAGCACTGAGCGAAATCTGTACGATGAAGCACGGGCGCGCCTATATGCCCGGGGCATGCGAAATGTAGAACGAGACCCGCTTTGTAGAACAAAAAAAGCGGGCCCCATCTCTGGGGCCCGCTTCGGTACTGGTGCCGGCTGCAGGACTCGAACCCGCCACCTGATGATTACAAATTTTCAATTAAATCAATAAGTTACTGATATTTAAGCGAAAGTGGGCGTAACCCACAGAATCGCAAAGTACTTTATATTCAGTAACTTAGCGTAACGAGACGAAGCGCAGCAAAAACAACCAGCGTACCGCCATTGTACCGCCAACCTCGCTCGCACCGGATCACGACAACCTATCGTGACCCCGTATTTCCGTGCCACATGACTCGTGTCAGCAGTCATCTCTCCACCTACTGCAGGGCTTCACCAGCACCAGCACCAGCGCTCCAGGGAAGTGGCTACAGTTTTGCAAAAAAACTCCATCTTTACACATGGTGTAAAGATGGATAGAATCCTATGGAATGGAAATCGAGTTCGCTGACCCAGACTACGACCGCTTGGAGACCGACGCCGGGTTTACGGCTGGGTTCGCCGCGCCTGTCGTGAAAGCCTACCGCAAACGGATCCAGTACATTCGCGCAGCGGCTGACGAGCGGGACTTCTATGCACTGAAGTCGCTCCACTTCGAGAAGCTGAAAGGAGATAGGGACGGAGAGCATTCAATGCGGTTGAACGACCAGTGGCGTCTCATCCTCCGGCTGGAGAGACGCGCTGGGAACAAATTGGTCGTTGTCGTCAGCATTGAGGACTATCACTAAATCGGAGAGCAGCATGGGTGCACGTATTCCGGCCGAGGTCTTTCCTCCCGGTGAATTCTTGAAGGACGAGCTTGAGGCTCGCGGGTGGACGCAAGCCGAGTTCGCCGAAATTATTGGCAAAGACGCACGCTTGGTCAGTGAGGTGATCAGCGGCAAGCGTTCTATTACCCCGGAAACGGCCATCGCGCTGGGGGCTGCGCTCGGCACCTCGCCAGAGCTTTGGATGAATCTGGAGGGGCAGTACCAGCTCTCAAAGGTCCGGCCGAAGGAAGACTCCATCGCGCGCAAGGCAGACTTGCACGGCCGGTTTCCCGTTCGCGAGATGGTTAAACGGGGTTGGCTCGAAGCAACGAAGAGCGTCGATGTATTGCAGCAACAGCTCATTGAGTTCTTCGGCATCGAGGAGATTGGGCAAACGCCTCAACTTCGTTACGCCGCCAAAGCCACGACTTATCAAGAGGTGCCGGTAGCACAGGTTGCATGGTTCTGCCGGGCAAAACGGTTAGCGGCATACGCCCCGACCGCGACCAATTTCAGTTCGCAGCGACTGGTAGCGGCAAAAGCGCAGCTCAGCGAACAACTGGCCCATGTGGACGGCACTCAACGTGTGCCGGGAATTTTGGCACAAGCCGGAATTCGATTCGTGATCGTTGAAGCTATTGCTGGCTCAAAGATTGACGGCGCATGCTTCTGGTTGGACAAAAAAAATCCAGTCATCGCAATGACAATGCGCTTTGATCGGGTTGATAACTTCTGGCACACGCTGTTTCATGAACTGGACCACGTAGGGCACGAGGAAGGACAGGCAGCACCGATCCTCGACATAGACATTATGGATAATGACTCGGGCAAGCCAGACATTGAGGCAAGAGCGAACGAAAACGCGGCCGAAGCGCTTATCCCAAAGAAGGAGATGGATGGCTTTGTAGCAAGGGTCAATCCGATGTTTAGCGAGGAACAGATTGTTGGTTTTGCTCGGCGCATCGCTGTTCACCCGGGCCTCGTTGTAGGCCAGCTCCAGAATCGTGGCTTGATACCTTGGAGCTTCCATCGAAAGTATTTGGAAAAGGTGCGGGAGTACGTCGTGGCAAATGCTGTTACCGACGGGTTCGGTCATCGCGTGATCGAATCATCATCGATGTGAGGGATTGAAATGACGACAAAGAATGAGCAGCTTCAATTCATCGTTGAGGAATATCGTCGTGCCGACAATAAATGGCCCGCAACGATGCGGGAAGTGGCGGCCTGGGCGATCAGCGCAAATCTTTGGGCTCCGCAACCGTCGGCCGTTATAGCTCAGTGCGCAGAAGAGCTCTCACGAGCGCTTCGAGACGAGTATGTTACCGACCCTCAAGGCCGGCGCATTCGGACCAAGCATGCAGCTACGTATACGAACGATGAAGGTGAGCAACTCGTTCTCTGGGACGATATTCGCACGGCACCGGCCGATCACATGAGACGGGCCTTCCAGCAACGTCGCCATCAGATCCTTGGTGACTGCAAGCAACTCAAATCGGACGTTGATAGCTTCAATCAGAATCGTCAGCCGCCGGAACCGATTCAAATCGTCTTCGACTTCACGTTGGACTTGGAGGAAGCCGCCTACTTGAAACGAAGCGCTTAGTGAGATCCGGCAATGTTGCGCCTTGCCGGAGGCAACCGACAACAGTGCGAACAGTGCGGAGCTGATTGCACCAGTCACCGACCAACCAACGCGCGCCAAGTGCGTCGCAGCAGGCCACCGCGGCGCAGTCTCGTGTCGGACTCCGGCGACGCCGCAGGTGCAATGAAAACACCTTGGAGTTCGACCATCACGCCAATCCGTCGCAAGTAGTCCTCGCCCAAAACTTGGGGATGGTAGGAATGGTTGCCGACAAGATCGCTCGGATGGATAAAAGCGGCACGTCCCACCAGTTCCGGAAGATTCCGGACGATACCAAGCGTCGTTGACAGCGTCAGATCGATAATTTCTCTGCTTGGCAGCGTCAACCACGCGTGTAGTTCCAATGCACGCGATGCGGGACACCCGGCATCTAGCATCGCCTTCAAGCTCTCTGCAGGTGTGTGAAAAACCGGACCACGGCCCAAATTGACGTAGCCGAGCGTGTACGTCAGCGGGACCCCGAGCACATCCTGCAACGGCTCACGCAGAAACGAGCTGACAGCGAAGCATTGCGCGGCCACATTTTCCGCTTGCATACGACCAAGAACCGCCTGAGCACAGTTGGTGACCTTCGCAATGGTCGCCGGCGAAACGTATCGCTCGCTCACACCGTTACTCTCTCGGCACGTCAGCCCCCAGGAGCGCGTTCGCGCTGCCGCTTGTTCAAACTCCGCCTCATACGCCATGTCTTGTCCAACCCTCTTACGTGCTGCTTCTCAGCAGCTTCAAAAACGGTGCGTAGATGTACAGCGCGCGATTAATAAGCGCCAGATTGTCTGGCGTGATGGCGCGACGCTCCCCGATGACGATATCAAGCTGCTGTTCCAGCGCCTCAATGCGTTCAGCATTCGGTTCGGCCTTGTCCTGCTCGGCGTCGATCTCACCGTGCAGGTAGCCGATGTACTCGGCCAGCGTCTCGGTTGCAGCCTCCAAGCGGGCGGTCACGGCAGTGAGCGATCGGACCATCGTCATGTTCTATGGTTCCTTCGTTGCTGTTTCCCCAAGCGCTCGTAACGAGCCATTTTCTCGGCCTGTTCTGCCGGGTCTGGGTTCATCAAGCGGTCAAGCTCCTGCATCGAGATTGGTCCGCGTGGTGTAGGTGTTCCCGATGAATCTGTATCGTACGAAACAGATTCATCGAGTTGAGATGATGCCGGCCTATCGGCCGGCCGTGGACCGATAGGCTTCTGCTGCTCCACGGTCTGCCGGTGCTTCACGCGGTATTGGTGCAGGTAGTTTCTGAACGTGCCCATCGTCAGGTCTAAACCACCCTTCCTAAGCGTCTCCACGATCTCGGCAGCACGCGCACCTTCCGCCAATTTCGCCTCGATAGACGGTATCAGCTTTCGCAACTTCGCTGCTTTCGTCGTGAGCTTGATCGCCTCGATTTCGGCTTTCAGGTCTGCTTCGCTCATCTGCATCTCGTTCACTATCAAATCACTACCAATATCCTACTGTATTGCTTCGAATACACAAACATTGCGCTACGTATTTTCTACGCTTTGAATATGCTACCGATGCTTTTTGGGTGCCATCTGCCTACGGCCTTCGGCCTATGCAATCTGTACGCCCTTAACCCCCTAGAGATTTCGGTCCTTAACAGGCCCAAAATCTCAATACACAACACGCACCCCCTCCGGGGGATGCAAAGCTAGATTCCATCGGCTTTTCTCGGCATTCGTCACTAGATTCACTCTATAGAATTTCTATAGGAATTTGCCGGAAAGCCGCATGCATACTATGTTTTAACCTATAGAAAACTCTATAGGTGCAAAGAATGGTCAATTTCATGGTTTTCCAGTGGACTTGCGGCGCATGAGTACGGGTAAATCTATCCCGGTCTGGTTCACGGATGAGGATCGCCGCAGGGTCGAGAAAGCCGCGGCGCTGAGCGGATACAAGCACCTTTCGAAATACCTCCGGGACAAGGCTCTTGGACGCGGCGGTCACTCGGGGGACCTGCCGAGACAGCATGGATGCGTGGGCCGAGCGACAGGAACTTATCGGGCGCCTGGCAGAGATCGAGCGAAACCAGAAAGCAACGCATACACTTCTGGCCATGCTGCTTTCGCTTGTGCGTAACAAAGCGACGACAGGCGAAGTCAATGAGCTGGTTCTCGCATGCGAGAACTCGTGCATGCCGATGGACATACTCGATGCAACGTCGCCCGACTTGGCCGCGTCGCTGCGTCGCCTTACCACGGACGAGTAGTGCGGCCCCGCTTGCTCACGTGAAATCGGTAGCAAGCCTTAGCCAGTAAGGCTCTGCGGATACTCACCGATCCGGCCGGTAGTTGCCCCAGCCGCTTTTTCAGAACGCTTTACAGTGAGGGGGGACCGATTAGGCATGGCCCCTTACCGCCATCATCGGTTTTCACCCAATCAGACCGAATTCCTCATCAGCACAATTTGTTACAAAATAGTCAACAAATTAGACGACCTCTAGATGATCCCAAATCGAGATCATCTAAACACCTCAAATTTCTAGATGATCCAAATTCAGGATCATTTAAATCCCGAGTTGGTCTACTTGATCCCAGTTTAGAAAAATAAGGGTTATTGGCTAGATCTCATTCAATGCGTAATCTTCCGTTGCATACAGAAACGCGGAGTTATCCAAGTGACTTCAACGGAAGAAAACATTATCCAGCGCTATGGAGCATTACTGACACTTTCACAAGTGGCGGAACTATTACATCGAAGTCCTGAGGGGCTTCGTGTAACCCTCACCCGCGACAACGACGTGTCTCGCAAACTGCTTCCGGCGAGGGTCAAGATTGGTCGGCGCGTCCTGTTCAAGACGGCCGCCGTTGCTCATTTATTCGCGGAATAAGGGGGCCGCGTGGGCGATACGGTCATCATCCGCCGCACTGTTCGGCGGGACTTTACAACACTCCCCAACGAATTGATCCGGGATAACCGCCTTTCGTGGGCAGCCTTGGGCTTGCTGGTGTACGTCCTGTCATTACCGAATGATTTTCGGCTCCGGCTCTCGCATCTAGCTAAACAGAAAACGAGCGGCAGAGATGCGACGCGTAGCGCGGCGAAAGTCCTCGAGGGCGCCGGCTATCTCAAGATTCGCCAGCAGCGCGGCTACCACGGTCGATTCACGCAGACCACGTGGGAAGTCACGGACACGCCCGATGCTGTCGTCGATGTCGGCATTTCACCGCGTTCGGGTTTCCCGAATACGGTCGATCCGACTACGGACAAGCCGCATTCGGGAAACCCGACGCTACCAAATACTTATACACAACAAGAACTAAACGTAACAAAGACTACTACTACAAAAGCGGCTGAAATCGAACGGACGACCATCAAAAAGAGACTCGACATCGATTTCAGCATCCCTCCGCGTTTAGGTGCGGCGGACCTCAAAAGCATTGACTCGATCATCCAAACCAAGCTGGCGACGGCCCCCAAGAGCGACGTTCAGCTAATGCTGGACGAGTTGTCCAGTGCGATCGAGGGCGGTGCAATTCAAACGACGCCAGGCCAGTACTTCGCCGGAATTGCCGGCCAATATGCCAACGGCAAGTTCACGCCAATCGGTGCACATCGCGTTGCACAGCGTCGTGAGCGCGAGCGCAACGAGGCGGCCAGCACCGAGCAACCAGCGCGAGCTTCGCCGACGCCGACGCACATCGCGAAGAGGCAGCTCGCACTCTTGAAGCAGCAGCTATCCACCAAGTGAAGGAGAGTCAACCATGCGAAATCTGAAATCGATTTTTGTCGCTGTCGCCGTTTCGACTACCGCGAGCGCAGCATTGGCTGGAGGCATCCCAACGATCGACATTGCGTCCGTGACACAGCTGCAGCAGACCGTACAGCAGCTCAAGGATCAATACAAAACGCTCAAGGATCAGTACGCGGCCGTCACCGGCAGCTATGGGCGCGGCGCGATTGGCTTCAACGATTCGGTCAACGCCGTGTCGGTCGTACCCGGCTCTTGGCAGGAGGTCGTCGCTATGCAGAAAAGCGGGGCGTTCGGCGCGAAGCAGGACTACTACGACAAGCAAATCCAGCCGGTGAATTCGGAGGCATTCCAATCCAAGCAAGGCGCCACGTCGTACAAGATGAGCACCGATTCCGTGCGGGCAGCGCTAGCCGGCGGCGACGCGCTGTACTCCGAAGTTCAAACGCATCTCAACAATCTCACAGCGCTAGGTCGGAACGTCGACGCTACGGCAAACCTGAAGGACGCGCAGGACCTCCAAAACCGCATCGCGACCGAAAACGGCCTGTTGCAAACCGCCATGGCAAAGCTCAACGCAATAAACATGAACTTGCAAGCCAACATGCTCAACGAACAGAACCAGTCGGCCGCACGCAACGCCACCTTCTTCGACGTCAAATGAGGGGATCACAATGCGCACCGTTTTGTCGTTGCTCCCTCTTGGCCTGATGGCTGGCTTGCTCGTCGCCAGCCGGATGGCCCGGATGTGCCTGAAATGGGCTCTTGGGGCGCTTTTGCTTGCCTCCCTATGGTCATGCACGCCCGAAGGCAATCCGCTGCTCTCAGCTAATGCCACTGGCTTCAAGGCGGCACTCTCCGGAAGCATGGGATGGAGCGAATGCGCCGCAGTGCTCTACGGCTACCAGCTTCCGAACGCCGATCCCAATCTGCTCCCGAACATCCCAACGTGCATCGGGATCGTGCAGCGGAACGTCTACCAACAGCAGCACGTCGAGCTGACCCGCGATGACATCGTCAACGAAAAGGTCCGCCGTCGCTTTACAGAGGCCATGAAAAATGAGTGATGCAACCTTTACCCCTAGCGCGTTTATCGCGAGCTTCGAGATGATTCCGGAGGCGTTCTTGCAGAACACGTACCCGGCCGTGGCCAACGCGCTGTCAATGCCCGTGTACCTGCTCGCCGTGATGTATGTCGCGTGGTACGGATACTCGGTCTACGACGGTCGCGCTGCGTCCAGCGCCAAGGATCTTCTCGCCCGACTGCTGACCGTCACGCTGGTACTTGGCACGCTCAGTTGGGGCGGTTTCGCAAGCCAGCTCTATCACATGGCAATCGAACTGATGAACGGGATCGGTGGAACGATCATCAGCGGCCAACCGGTTTCGAGCACGTTGGACGGCGTGATGGCCCAATGCAACAAGATCACCAATGCGATGCTGAGCGCCGGCCTCAGCAATATTGGCATCGTGATACTGGGCATCTTGATCTACGGCGTGACGGAGGTGTTCCTAATCCTCGCATCCGTGTACATCGTCATATCCAAGATCATGCTCGCCGTCGTTTTCCTGCTGCTGCCGCTCGTTGCCGCCTGCATTTTTTGGTCCGCTACGCGTCAATGGTTCATGAATTGGGCAAGCATGGTGCTCAACGCCGTGTTCATCTACGTCCTGACGTTCGCCGTTCTCAAATTCGGGTTCCAGTTCGCCGACACGTACTTTCAGAAAGCACAGGGCTTGACTGGTCTCGATGCTGCATCGCTGACGTTCTCGCAGATCGCCTTCATCATCCCAACCTTCGGTGTCCTGTTTCTGTTTCTCCTGCCGGTCAAGAGTTGGGCGGCCTCCATGTCCGGCGGCGCCGTCGTACAAAGTCTGAGCTTGATAAATCGCCTGCGTGGCCGGTGATATTTCTCGCATGCGAGAAATATCAGGCATCGTCAGCGGCCCAAGAGGATGCGGGAACATCCTCCGGGGCCTAACCAATCCTGACCTTCATAGGAGGCTAGAAATGGCTTCAACCGATACTAAACTGCCCGTGACCCTTGCATCAACTCGCGACGGGTGGGTCGTCTCGTTCACCTTTCCGATGATCGAACCGGCAATGGATTTTCTCGACCAGAGCGAAATTTACGAATTTGAGCTGGACGTTCCCTACAGCGGTAACGTTATGATCGTCACCCGCAAAGCCGACCGCGACGCTCCCGTCGTTCCAAGCGATCCGGACGATACAAGCCATCTCTCTCGCGTCGCCGCGTAACTCAATTTTACTTGGCCTGGTCGATCACATACCCGGAGCAAAGCGGGCTTGCAGAAGGGTGGTCTGCCGGGCCAGTAAAATTGAG
>NZ_JAHACR010000310.1 GCF_018375725.1 Burkholderia sp.
GTGTCGAAATGCGCCTTCCCGTCGATCAGCCGCGCACGCGACTTGCCGAACGAAAACGCCCCGCCCTTACCGCCGCCCTGCATCTGCCGCATCATGTAGAACCAGAACCCGATGATCAGGATCGTCGGCCCGAGGTAGTACAGCGCGGACATCAGCGCATTCGGCTCGTCGTCGGCCTTGCCGCTGACCTGCACGCCATACTTCATGAGGTCGCCGACCATCCAGATGTCGCCCGGCGACACGATCTGGTATTTCTGGCCATCGGCCGGAGTGACGGTGAGGTTGCGCCCCTGCACGACGACATTCTTGACCTTGCCGTTCTTGGCGTCGTCCATGAACTGCGAATAGGACACGCCTTCCTGGACGCGGGGTTTGTCGAACTGCTTGAACACCGTAAACAGCACCAGTGCGATCACCAGCCACACTGCCGCCTTCGAAAACATGTTGTTGTTCAAAGCACCACTCCTTCACTCTTAGACGAGCGCCTACATTTTCCTTGCGGCGCCCCTCAGGCATTCTAATCCAGTCCGTAGCCCCCCGCCATAAGCATTGACAACCGGCGCGATAGCCGCCGGCTTTGTCTGGCAAGGGCCGGAGCCCGTTTGCGGCGCCCCGTTCCGCGTCAGCGCGGATGCTTCAGGTGCCGCCCCAAGATGAACGTCTCTGACGATTTGTCGCGGGACGCCTTGGGTTTGCGTGGTACGACCGTCTTGAACTGATGTTTGAACTTCTCGACAATCTGGCTATAGCCGCTGCCGTGGAAACACTTCACCAATAGCGCGCCATCCGGCTTCAGGTGATTCTGCGCGAATTCGAGCGCGAGATCGCATACATGCTCGATGCGCGCCGCGTCCGCGACTGCCACGCCAGACAGATTGGGTGCCATGTCGGAAATTACAAGATCCACCGGCCGGCCTTCGAGCACGTCCTCCAGTTGATGGAGCACCTCGTCCTCGCGGAAGTCGCCCTGGATGAAATGCACGTCGGCGATCGGCTCCATCGGCAGGATGTCGAGCGAGATGATCGTGCCGTCGATTCCGCCCTGGCGCGATTCGTCGCGCCGCTTGCCCTGCGCGAGCTTGTTGCGCGCGTACTGGCTCCAGCTGCCCGGCGCGGCGCCCAGGTCGACGATGACCTGGCCCGGGCGGATCAGCCTGTCCTGCTCGTCGATTTCCTTGAGTTTGTACGCGGCGCGCGCGCGATAGCCTTCCCGCTGCGCCATTTTGACGTACGGGTCGTTGATATGGTCGTGCAGCCAGTGCTGATTAAAGCGGTTCTTTGCCATTCGAGAGAGAGATTGCTGCCATTTGCTTCGTGAAGCCGCGCTTTTAGCGGATAATACGCATGTTCTTCGCGCGGCTGCGGGCCCAACGGGCCCCTGTCGCGATTTTACGTGGTTTCGGCGCGCGGCTGATTGCAGGATCAAAACCCGCTGTGCGCGCCCCTAATTTGAATTCGATACTCCATGCCCGCCCTTTCCCTTACTCCCGCCGAGCGCTCCGCGCTGCGCTCCCAGGCCCATGCGCT
This sequence comes from Burkholderia sp., assembly GCF_018375725.1. GTDB lineage: Bacteria > Pseudomonadota > Gammaproteobacteria > Burkholderiales > Burkholderiaceae > Burkholderia. Next base: position 1,528 of record NZ_JAHACR010000310.1, read on the forward strand.
CAAGCCCGTCGTGCTGATCGGGGCCGAAGGGCTCACCGACGCCGTGCTCGATGAAATCAAGGTTCACCTTGCCGCGCACGAACTGATCAAGATCCGCGTGTTCGGCGACGAACGCGACGAGCGCATCGCGATCTACGACGAAATCTGCGACCGGCTGAACGCCGCACCGATCCAGCACATCGGCAAACTGCTCGTGATCTGGAAACCCGAACAAGCCGCGCCGGCGCCGGCACGCGGCCGTCGCAACGGCGCGTTGCCCAGCGCGGCCGAAGCCGCCGCCGACAAGAAAGGCGCATCGCCGCGCGTCGTCAAGGTCGTCAAGGTTTCGCCCTACAGCAGCCCGGTGCGCCGGCCGAAGCCGCAGAAGGTGGTGGTGCGCGGTAACGAGCGCGTCACGGCCGGCGGCAACGTCAAGCGCGCGAAAAAGCGCCAGACGAGCGCGAAACGTCCGTTCCAGGGCAAGTAACACTCACGCGCGGCCTGTCTGCCAGGCCGCGCCGCTGCCCGCCCGCGATTGCAGTCACGCGTCGCGCGCCGGCAGCCGCCAGATCAGCATCAGCCCAAGCACGCTCTCGACCAGATAGAACAGGCTCGAGACGCCGTGCAGCATCCCGAAATGGCGCGCGTAGGTCGAATGACCGACGTCGACGCCCGCCTCCATCGCCGCCACGCGCATCGCGTTCATGAAAGGCTGCAACGCGAAATACCCGATCAGCACGCAACCCGCCATCGCTGCGACAATCCACCGCACGCGACGATATTCGTCGAAGCCGCGCCGCACCAACTGGTTCGACAACGCAAGCAGCAGCACGCCGCACACCACGCCGACGATCGCTTCGATGCGGAACAGCTCGGCCGCGACGGAACCGGCCGTCATCCGGTCGAGCAGGCTGAACAGCACGGGCGCGGCCGCGTAGCCGATCGTCAGCAGGCTGCCCACCCAGACGGCCGACAGCAGCCGGAACACGCGGTGCGGCATGGCGGCTGTCTGCATGTCAGATGTAGCTGACGGAAATGATTTCGTACTCGCGCACGCCGCTCGGCGCCTGCACAGCCGCGACGTCGCCTTCGGTCTTGCCGATCAGCGCACGCGCGATCGGCGAGCTGACCGAGATCAGGCCGTGATCGAGATCGGCTTCGTCGTCGCCGACGATCTGGTACTTCACGGTATCGCCCGACTCGAGATCCTCGAGCTCGACCGTCGCCGCGAACACCACGCGCCCGTCGGCATCCAGCGAGGACGGATCGATGATTTGCGCCGCCGACAGCTTCGATTCGATTTCCGCGATACGGCCCTCGATGAAACCCTGCTTTTCCTTGGCTGCGTCGTATTCGGCGTTTTCGGACAGGTCGCCCTGTGCGCGCGCCTCCGCGATCGCATTGATCACGGCCGGACGCTCGACGGACTTAAGGCGCTGCAATTCATCGCGCAGTTGATCTGCGCCACGCTTTGTCAACGGAATGGTGCTCATAAACGACTCAATCGCTAAAACGGCTATAAAAAAAATCACCGCGATTAAGCGCATCCCCGGCTGGCCGGGAACGCCGCTTAATCGCGGCACGTGTTGCTTCGACAGGTAACTGACCGCTTAGTTTAGGCGAGCATGAAGACCTTGTAAATCATAGACTTCCAGGTTCTTCAGGTAGCGCAAACCTTCAACGGCCGCGCGTGCGCCCGACATCGTCGTGTAGTACGTGACCTTGTGCGCCTGCGCGCTCATCCGGATCGAACGCGAATCGGCGATCGCCTGGCGCGTCTCGTCGACCGTCGTAAACACAAGTGCGATCTCGCCGTTCTTGATCATGTCGACGATGTGCGGACGGCCGTCCTTCACCTTGTTCACGACCTTCACCGGCACGCCCGCAGCCTCGATCGCGGCTGCCGTGCCCTTCGTCGCGACGATCGGGTAGCCGAGCTCGTGCAGCATGCGCGCGACTTCGACGGCCTTCGGCTTGTCCGCGTCCATCACGGTCAGCAGCACCGTGCCCGATTCCGGCAGGCGCGAGCCCGCCGCGAGCTGCGACTTGAACAGTGCCTCGCCGAACGTCTGGCCGACGCCCATCACTTCGCCGGTCGAGCGCATCTCCGGCCCGAGCACCGGGTCGACAGCCGGGAACTTGATGAACGGGAACACCGCTTCCTTCACGCTGAAGTACGGCGGCACCACTTCCTTCGTCACGCCCTGCTCCGCGAGCTTCTGGCCGACCATCGCGCGCGCCGCGATCTTCGCGAGCGGCAGGCTCGTCGCCTTCGACACGTACGGCACCGTGCGCGATGCGCGCGGGTTCACTTCGAGCACGTAGATGATGTCCTGCTTCGAACCGTCCGCCTGCGGCACCTGCTGAATCGCGAACTGCACGTTCATCAGGCCGACCACGTTCAGCGCCTTCGCCATCGCGGCCGTCTGGCGCTTCAGCTCCGCAACCGTCTCCTGCGACAGCGAATACGGCGGCAGCGAGCATGCCGAATCGCCCGAGTGAACGCCCGCCTGCTCGATGTGCTCCATCACGCCGCCGATGAACACCGATTCGCCGTCGCAGATGCAGTCGACATCGCACTCGATGGCGTCGTTCAGGAAGCGGTCGAGCAGCACCGGCGAATCATTCGACACCTTCACGGCCTCACGCATGTAGCGCTCGAGGTCGCGCGGCTCGTGGACGATTTCCATCGCGCGGCCGCCCAGCACGTACGACGGACGCACGACGAGCGGATAGCCGATTTCGGCCGCGAGGGCGAGCGCCTCCTCTTCGTTGCGCGCGGTGCGGTTCGGCGGCTGACGCAGGCCGAGGTCCTGCAGCAGCTTCTGGAAGCGCTCGCGGTCTTCCGCCGCGTCGATCATGTCCGGCGACGTGCCGACGATCGGCACGCCGTGCGCTTCGAGGTCGAGCGCGAGCTTCAGCGGCGTCTGGCCGCCGTACTGGACGATCACGCCGACCGGCTTTTCCTTGTCGACGATCTCGAGCACGTCCTCGAGCGTCAGCGGCTCGAAGTACAGGCGGTCGGACGTGTCATAGTCGGTCGACACCGTTTCCGGGTTGCAGTTGACCATGATCGTCTCGTAGCCGTCCTCGCGCATCGCGAGCGCGGCGTGCACGCAGCAGTAGTCGAACTCGATGCCCTGGCCGATCCGGTTCGGGCCGCCGCCCAGCACCATGATCTTCTTGTTGTTCGTCGGCTGCGCCTCGCACTCTTCCTCGTAGGTCGAGTACATGTACGCCGTCTTCGTCGCGAACTCGGCCGCGCAGGTGTCGA
>NZ_JAHACR010000311.1 GCF_018375725.1 Burkholderia sp.
CGTGTCGGACGCAAGCGCCGGCCAGGGCACGGTCTGCTACTGGGGCTTCTAAGCCCCGCGTCACGCGCCTCGCGCGCGTGACCGCCGGCGGCCGGGCGCGGACGCCCGCCTCCGGCATCCGATACGCATGCGGCGCCCGCCCGGGCGCCGCATGCACATTACGAACGCGCGCCTCTGTCGCCGGACCCGATAACCGGCGTCAGCAGTTGCCGCACCAGCCCCTGCGCGACGCTCGTCGCCGCGTCGCGGCTCCAGCCCGTGCGGCTCGCGGTGCCGCTCCAGACCACCGCGCCTGTCTTCAGGTCGACGATCTGCAATGCGATGCCGATCGCCGGCTCGCCATCGACCCCGACCTTGTAACGCCACTCGTTCACCGCGCCTGTCAGGCCATAGCGCAGATGGTTGTCGGCGGCCCACTTCTTCGCCTTGCCCAGATCCGTTCCGGTCCAGTCCACGAACATCCCGTCGTCGCCCGGTGCGCGATATTCGCGCACGTCGGTGTAGCCCTGCGCGCGCAGGAAGCCGGCGGCGATCGACGCCGCACGCTGCCCTGCGTTTGCCGTCTCGGTGTTGTTCTCGATCGGCAGGATTGCCCAGCCGGTGTTGGCCAGCCGCAGGTCGCTGTAGCCGCCGCTGGCCTCGAAGGCCGACACGGGGCCGCTGTCGATCTGCGCGCAACCGGCGAGCAGCGCGCCCGCCGCGGCCAGCACCGCGCACCAGCGGCGGGCGCCCCCGCCATGCGGCGCCGGCTTCCATATCTCACGTGGCGATGCGCTCCCTTTCATGTCGCTCTCCTTCGTCTGCGGTTCAATACATCCAGCGATAGCGGATGCCGACTTCGGTGTAAGGCGTCGAATGGTTCTGCGACGCACTGGCATGGGTGATGTACACGCCGAGCTGATCGCCGCCGATCACGCTGCCGACGATGCCCGCCGTCACGCGCTCGCCCCAGCCGGCGTGCGAGTCGTACATCGGGCCGACTTCGAGATAGGGCCGCCATCTGCGCGAATAGCCGTCGAGCAGCCCGTTGCCGAAGCCGCCCAGCAGCGCGACCTGCGTGAACGAGCGCGGCACGAACTGCGAGCCGGTCAGCGGCGTCCCGTTCGGCACCAGTTGCTGCAGCAGCCCGCCCGGCGTCCCGTTCGCGGTGAACCAGCCGTGCGTGACCGCCAGCCGCACCGTGTAGTCGGGATAGCTGATGCGCAGCTTGTAACCCGCGTCCGCGTTGATCAGCGTGCCGTGCCCGAGGTACGAGCGATCCTGCCCGTAATAGCGCGCGTATTCGACGCGGGCGCGGGTGAAGACGTGCGGATCCGGCTGGAACGCGACCGCGCCGACCACGTTGTCCTTCACGCCGCCGACCTGCAACTGCACGGACTCGGTCGCTTCCTGGTTGCGGCCGAGCGAATAGCTGAAGCTGAGCGGGCGGCCTTCAAGCACCGCGCCTTCGATGCGCACGGTCGTGAAATCGCGCAGCGCGTTGCGGCGCCCCACCACCAGCGCCTCGCGGTCGATCGTCCCGTAGCGGCGCAGCACGCCCTCGAAGTTGCGATCCTTGCCGGGCACGCCGGGCAGCGAGTTGTCGCCGTGCTGCGCGCGATCGACGTAGCGGAATGCGAATGCGAGCGTCGGCGTAATGTGGACGCCCGCGCCGATGCTGGTCTCGTAGAACAGCAGCGGGCCGGTATGCAGATACCGGAAGCCCGGCGCAATCGCCTGCGCGGTCGGCATGACCGTATCGACGAGCGTCGCGTGCATCACGTCGTTGTCCGGCAGCAGGTTCTGCGCATCGAATGCGGCCTGCTGCGCGGCGTCGATGCGGCCCGCGCGCTGCGCCACGGCAATCTTCGTGGAGGCCGGCACCGGATCGGCCGGATCGTCGAGGATCTGCGACAGCTTCGCCGGATCGTCGTCCGCGAGCGCAAGCGCCGCATTCGCATACGACGGCTGCGACAGCCGCTGCGTGTAATGCCAGGCGAGCCAGTCGCGCTCAAAATCGTATGCGTCGTGCGACTGGCTCCATGCGAGCATCGCCTCGCGCGCCGTCGCCGAATAGCGCTCGTTGCGCTGGGTCAGCGACTGTGCCGTGTCCGGCGGCAGCATCGACAGGTCGCCGAGATCCGACGACGCCTGTGCGGCCGGCGCCGCGTTCGCCAGTGCGTCTTCGCGCAGCAACTCGATCAGCAGCCGCTTCGATGCGTCGCTGCCCGCAAAGCGGTCGGTGAGCGTGATGAAGCGCACACGCGCCGTGTCGTACTCGTCCGGGGTCATCTGCGGCGGACGGCGCTGGTCGATCCGGTCGCGGTGCAGCCGCGCCCATACGGCGCGCCTGATCCGCCACGCCTCGCCGCTCTGCCCCTGCAGCTCGAGCGCGTCCGCGACCGTCAGCCGCCACAGCGGATCGTTGCGATGCGACGGCGCGTTCAGCCTCAGGAAATGCAAGGCGGCATGCGCATCGCCGAGCCGCAGGTAGGCCGCCGCGTACGCGGCGGCAAGCGGCGTGTCGCCCGTCACACGCGACCGGTAGGTGCGCAGCGCAGCGCGCAATTCGGCATCGCTGCCCGAATCGTTCAGCAGCCAGATCAGCGCGACCTGTGCGTTCGCGTTGTCGGGGTGCATGCGCAGCACCGCGCGCACGTCCTCGATCGCGCGTGTGGGTTCGCCGACCAGCCGCCAGTACTGCGACCGCGCCATCAGGTATTCCGGATCGCGCTCCGCGCGCGCCGCCTGTGCCGGTGTGAGCGAATTGAGCAGCGCCGCCACCCGTTCGTAGGCGCGCGCACGCGTGTAGTAGTAGACCGCGCGTCGCAGGTCGCGCAGCTCGCCCGTGCGGCGGAACGCGTATTCGGCGACCCGGCCCGCGTCGAACGGCTGCGCGTCGAGCGCGTCGATCATCTGTTCGAGATCGCCCGGCGTCTCGCGCCGGCTCTTGAGCAGATGCCGCGATCCCTCGACGACGATGTCCGGACGACCGGCCAGCTTCCCGAGCGTCGCGTACAAACGCCAGTACTGGTCGGCATTCGACGCGGACTGCGCCGCGGGCTTCGCCCGGCCGAGCGCGGCGAGCGCCTCCTGATAGCGATGCCTGCCGTACAGCGAGACGGCAATCTTCGTCGCGTACGTCTGGTTCGGGCCATACTCGCGCTCGAGCGTCTGCCACGTGCGCAGCGCGAGCGCATCGTCGCCCGTGCGCTCCGCAAGCGCCGCGGTGCGTTCGAGCACCGGCTGGCGCAGCGGGCCGCGCGCGTACAGGGTGAGAAAGCGGATCGCTGCGCCCGGATTGGCGCGCCCTTCCTCGATCGCGATATACGCGTCGATCCATTCGAGCTGCTTGCGGCGATCGCCCTTCGCGCCGCCTTCGTCGAGTTCGTGGCGCAGCCCGGCCAGCAACGCGCGATCGTCATGCAGCGCGGGCGCGAGACGCAGTACCTGCTGCCAGGACGCCTCGTCGTTGCGAGTCCTCGCCAGCCAGTAGTACGCATCGAGCGCGACACGCGGCCGGTTGTTCCAGGTGGCGACCTGCGCGAGCCGTTCGTGCCACACCACCGAATTCGGATCGCGCGCGAGTGCGTTGCGCGCGACACCTTCGGCCTCGTTCAGCTTGCTGTTCTGCAGGAACACCTTGAACGCCAGTTCCTCGTCGGACGGCCCCGCCTCATTGGCCGCCTTGCCGCCGCCACCCGCGCCTTCGTCCGCCGACGCATCGGCCGCCTGCGCGACGCGCACGACATGCGCGCGCTCGCTCCAGCGCCAGACCGCGAGCCGGATGCGCGGCGCATCGTCCGCATCTCGCCCGGGCGACCGCGATGCGGCCGCCTGCTTCTGCGCCGCGTGCAGCTTCACGAGCTGGTTCGTGTAATCGGCGGCCAGATCGGGGCGACCGGCCGCCAGCGACAGCTGGATCAGGAAACGCAGCGTGCGCGCATCGGCCGCCAGCTCGCCGACATGCTCGCGCGCCGCGAGTATCGCCTCGCCGAGCAGATTCCCGCCTTGCAGCGCACGCAGGCCGGCGAAGAAGAAGCTGCGCCGCTCGCCCTTGTTCGCCGCCCGTGCGCTCGCAGTGAACGCCGCATCGGCGGCCTCGCGGTAATGCCCGCTCGCCAGCTGCGCGGCCGATTCCTTGCCCAGCCAGTATGTCGCGCGGGCGGGGTCGCGCGACGCCAGGCGGCGGTAATAGCGCGCCGCCAGCGCGCCGTCGTTCAGGGTCTGCGCCTTGATCGCGAACATCTGCAACTGGGCCGGCGACCAGGGCGCGTCGACCGCATTGCTCAGCAGCGTATCGAGCTTCGCGATGCGCCCGATGCGTTCGGGCGCCCCCTCCGGCAACGCGTACAGCCGATGCTCGGCAATGCCGATGTCGGTCAGTATCGCGCGTGCGCGGACCGCCGCATCGGGCGACGTCCGCAATTGCGCGACGAGCCGTTCGGCATCGTCGAGGCGTCCCTGGCCGATGTATTCGCGCGCGAGATGCTCGACGGCGCCCGCGTTGCTCGGATCGGCGCGCAGCCACGCGCGCAGGTAGGCGATAGTCAGCGCATCGGATTGACGGCTTTCCAGCAGTGCGCGTTCGAGCGTGCCGCGCGGAAACACGGCAACGAGCGACAGCGCGACTGCGGCGCCGAAACCGGCGATGCCGAGCGGCGTAACGAGTCGTTTGCGGTCAGATTGCACGGTCGCCTTCCACGTGAACGAATTGCACAGGATCGGTGGCGCGCGCGCCGGCTTCACCCGGCGCATCACGACGCACGAATGCGCCGGCCGGCTCGG
>NZ_JAHACR010000312.1 GCF_018375725.1 Burkholderia sp.
GGCGGCGCGCACGCGCGCGACTGTGCATCGGTGTCTCCCAGCCCCCGGCGCAATGCCGGGGTGACCCGTCGAACATCCCGCGAAGAGGCCGCATGCGTGCGGACAGCCGCCAACGATTCGGTTACCGAAATACGGGTGCCGGATCGTTCTGCCGTTGCCGTATGGCGGCGCGCGCGACGCCTGCGTATTCGTCAGTTGAATCGGCTGAAGGCGTATGACGACATCGGACAAACGCGTCGCGCGAGTAAAAATGTAAAGCTAGGGTTTCCACTAGGAATACACGGAAAGCCGCGCCAGATGTGGGGTTCCGGTTATCCCATAACTGTTTAGTGAACCTTTGCGTTGCGCCAATCATACGACGACCGACTGCGCTCCTTGGGAAATATTCGGTAATCCGTCAGAATTCGCGTCCGCATGTACTCGCACATGCGACAAAAAACCACACCACATAAAAGAAGCCATTCTTTGAGGACGGAGATTCAATGAAGAAGCGCGTCGCTGTCGCCATGACGGCAGCCGGCCTTGCAGCCGCAACCGCCGCTCACGCACAAAGCAGCGTGATCCTGTACGGTATCGTCGATAACAGCATCGCGTACCAGAACAACGCTGCGCCATCGACCGGGGCGACCTCGGGCGGCCACTCGCAGTGGCGGATGTCGGCAGGCGTATGGGCGGGCAGCCGCTTCGGCCTGAAGGGCACCGAGGACCTGGGCGGCGGCACGAAGGCGGTCTTCCAGCTGGAAGCCGGCGTGAACACGGCAAACGGCGCATCGCAATGGTCGCAGGGCGGCGGCATCTTCACCCGTCAGGCGTGGGTCGGCCTGACCAACAACGCGTACGGTACGCTGACGGCCGGCCGCCAGTACACGGCGTATTACACGCTGCTGTCGCCGTATACCCCGACGACCTGGCTGACCGGCTACTACGGCGCGCATCCGGGCGATATCGACTCGCTCGATACGAGCTACCGTGCGAACAATTCGGTCGTCTATCTGTCGCCGAAGATCTACGGCTTCACGGTCGGCGGTTCGTATTCGTTCGGCGGCATCGCCGGCAACGTGAACCGCGGCTCGACGTGGAGCGCGGGTATCCAGTACATCTACGGCCCGGCAGGCGTCGCAGTCGCCTACCAGCGCATCAACAACGCAACGCTCGGCGGCGGCCAGTGGGGCGCGAATTCGACCGTGGAGAACGGCACGGATCCGAAGACCGGCCTCGGCGTCCAGCCGGCCGTGTCGACGATCAACAACGGCTACAAGTTCGCGCAGGCGCAGCAGCGCGTCGCCGTGACGGCCGGCTACCAGCTCACGCCTACGTGGGATGTGTCGGTGTCGTACGCGAACGTCCAGTACATTCCGGGCGTGGCGTCGGGCTTCGCACACACGGCGACCTTCAACACGGCAGGCGCGATCCTTCACTGGAAGGCGAATGCGCAGTGGGATCTCGCGGCGGGCTACGCATACACGGCGGCATCCGAAGCGAACGGCATCACGAGCGGGGCGCGATATCACCAGGTCACGCTGTCGCAGTACTACAGCCTGTCGAAGCGCACGGGCCTGTATGTGCTCGAGGCGTACCAGCACGCCAGCGGCGATACGCTGAACGGCGGCAAGATCGTCCGCGCGACGACTTCGATCGGTGACGGCGTGGCCGCGGGCGCGGGCCAGAACCAGATCGCTGTCGGCGTCGGTATGATCCACCGCTTCTGATTCCACGCGGCGCGCATACGCGCACCGGGAATGGATGCAAGCCGGCCTTCGGGCCGGCTTGTGTCGTTTACGTGCGAGGCGGATGTCATTCCGGCGCATCCGCCGGCCCGCTTCCGCCCAGCGCCTGAAACAGCGCCGCGGTATCGGCGAGCCGGTCCGCCTGCGCGCGCGTGCGATCGAGTGCGGCTTGCAGCGCCAGCCGCTGTATGTCGAGCCAACCCGATTCGCTGATGCCGCCTGCCGCGTACCGGGCGTCCGCAATGGCGTGACCGGCTTCGGCTTCGCGTGCGGCCAGGTCGCGCGCCTGCAGCGCGGCCGCGTCGTGTTCGACCGCGCGCATCGCATCGGCGACTTGCTGAAGCGATGCCAGCACCGTTTGCCGATAGTCGGCGAACGCCGCCTCGTAGGCCGCTTCGGCCGCGCGCTTCCGTGCGCGCAGTTCGCCGCCGCGAAAGAGCGGTTGCGTCAGATTGAGCCCGATATTCCAGATGTTCAGGCCGTTCACGATATCCGCGACGCGTGTGCGTTCCGATCCCGCGCCGGCCGAGATCATGAAGCGCGGATACAGGTTCGCCGTCGCGACGCCGACGTCCGCGCTCGCCTGATGCAGCAGCGCTTCCGCCGCACGGATATCGGGCCGCTCGCGCGCCAGCGTCGACGGCAGCGCGACCGGCAGCGTGTCGGGCAACTGGAGCGAATCGAGCGAGAGATCCGGCAAGTGTGCGTCCGAGGGCGGTTCGCCGAGCAGGATCGCGAGCCGGTGTTCCGCCTGTGCGTGCTGGGTCTCGAGCGGCGGCAGCGACGCCTGTGTCTGCGCGAGCAGCGTGCGCTGGCTGTGCACGTCGGCCAGCGCGACGCCGCCGGCCGCATGGCGCGCGTCGACGATCCGCAGTTGCCGTGTCTGCGCTTCGATGATTTGCCGCGTCAGCACGATCTGCCGGGCGAGCGATGCGCGCCGGATCGCCGTCGCGACGACATTGCCCGCGAGCGTCAGACGCGCGGCGTCGAGTTCGTACGCGCGATAGTCGACTTGCGCCATCAGCGCTTCGAGCGCGCGCCGGTTGCCGCCAAATACGTCGAACAGGTACGACACGCTGACCGACGCGTTGAAAAGCGAGAACGGGCCCGGGCGCGGGATGTTGCCCGGAATGCCGACGGCGGCGAGGTTGACCTTCTCGCGCGTGGCGGACAGGTTCGCGTCGACGCGCGGCCATTCCGTCGCGCCGGCTTCGGCGGCATAGTTCTGCCGTGCTTCGTCGAGCTTCGCGCGCGCTTCGTCGAGCGTCGGACTGCGCTGAAGCGCCGCATCGACGAGCCGGTTCAGCGGCGGCGAACGGAATCGCGTCCACCAGTGCTGCGGCGAGTGTCCGGCCGCGACGAAGATCTGCGAGGCGCCGGCCGCGCCCGCCGCCGACACGGTTGTCGCGGGCGGGTCGCCGCGCGTATAGCGCTGGGTCGACGGCGCGGCGGGCGCCGTGAAATCCGGGCCGACCGCGCATCCGGACTCAAGCGATGCAACGGCCGCCATGCCGGATATGGCGGACAGGAAGCGGCGGGCAGCGAACCGGGCGGGTTTCATCGCATCGCGCCTAGTCGAGCGTACGCCGGTAGAAGCGCAGCGCAATGCACATCACCACCACGGTAAAGACGGCGACCGGCCAGACCGACGGCCACAGATCGTGCCAGTCGTTGCCCTTGAGCAGGATGCCGCGCACCTGGCGGTTGAAGTAGGTCAGCGGCAACAGGTTGCCGATGAACTGCGCCCACTTCGGCATGCCTGCGAACGGAAACATGAATCCCGACAACAGGATGTTAGGCAGGAAGTAAAACATGGCGAGTTGCATCGCCTGGAGCTGGTTCTGCGCGAGCGACGACAGCGTGATGCCGACCGTCAGGTTGGCGGCGATGAACAGCAGCGCGGACAGGTAGATCGCGAGCACGCCGCCGACGAACGGCACCCCGAACACGAAGCGCGCCGCCGCGAGGATGATCGATACCTGGATCAGTCCGATGAACACGTACGGCACGATCTTGCCGGTCATCACCTCGATCGGCCGCACGGGGGTCGCGAGCAGGTTTTCCATCGTGCCGCGTTCGCGTTCGCGCGTGATCGCGAGGCCGGTCATCATCACCATCGTCATCGTCAGGATCACGCCCATCAGGCCGGGTACGACGTTGTACTGCGTGATGCCTTCGGGATTGTAGAGACGGTGAAGCCGCACCTCGAAGGCGGCGGGGCGGCCGTTCAGGTGCGCGAGCGGCCCCGTCAGGTCCTTGTCCGCGACCGGCTGCACGAGGCCCGGCAGCGCGCCGATCGCGGAGGCGATCGCGACGGGATCGGTCGCGTCCGCTTCCACGAGCAGCGCGGGATGCTCGCCGCGCAACAGCCGCCGTGAGAAATCGGCGGGCACGGTCAGCACGAACTGCACGTCGCCGCGCGCGAGCGCCTGGCGAGCCGCTGCTTCGCCGGGTAAGGTCGCGACAATCTCGAAGTAGGCGGAATTGCGCATCGCGGCGACGAAGCTGCGCGCGAACGGGCTTGGATCCGCGACGATCACCGCGGTCGGCAGATGCTTCGGATCGGTGTTGATCGCGAAACCGAACAGCGCCAGTTGAATGATCGGGATGCCGACGATCATCGCGAAGGTGACGCGGTCGCGGCGCAGCTGCAGGAACTCCTTCAGTACGATGCTCCACCAGCGCGCCACCGAAAACGCCGGGCGCATGCGCGGTCGCGCGCTCATGACGCGGCTCCGCCGCCGTCGTTCGTCGCGTGGCTCATCATGTAGATGAACACGTCCTCGAGACCGGTCTCGATCGGCGCGACGCGCAGGGCATCGTCCTCGGCTGCGCGCCGGACCGCGGCCTCGAGTGCGGGCCGGTCGCGGCCGCTCGCGTGCAGCGCCGAGCCGAACACAACCGTCTGGTCGACGCCGGGCATCGTGCGCAATCGCGCGGCGAGTTCGGTCAGGCGTTCGCCGGTGATCGCCCACGTCGCGAGACCTTGCGACGCGACGATTTCCGCGGCGGCGCCCTGCGCGAGCAGCTCGC
>NZ_JAHACR010000313.1 GCF_018375725.1 Burkholderia sp.
ACTGAGTTTTAAGTTTTGATTGATAGTTTCTTGAGTTTCTTTGAAAGAAGATCCGGGGAGGTCTCCCGGCGTTCATGTGTTGCGTTCCATGGTCGGTTTTCTTGGTTATTTGTGTATTATTACGTAGTGTTTGTCTATCTGGCGGCAGCGGAGGTGCGTCAGCGTTTCGATGATCTTGAGCGTCTCTTCGAGGGTTTCGGGCCGCAGGGTGAACGAAATGCGTATGGAGGTGTCGATGCGTTCGTCGATCCGGAAGCGGATGTTGTACCAGTGCTCCAGATTGACGGCGATGTCGGCCAGCGTCATGTTGTCGAAGATGATCGAGTTGCCCGTCCAGCTGCAATAGTTGCTGGCCGCGACGTTGCGCCTGCTGTTGATCACGAAGCCGTCCGGCGAAGAAGCGTCCATGCGGTAAATTCCCCAGCCAATCCCGGGGCGGTCGACCGTCGGTCGGTCAGCGAACCGCCCCGCGTCTATTGATGTGCTCGTTCAGGATCGCGTCGGCCAACGCGCGCGCCCGCGCATTCGTCCGGGCATCCAGTGCCGCAATGACGATCGCGACCGCGAAAATCACCAGGCTGAACGTCACGACAATGCCGGCCAGCCACGGCACCGGCAGATTGCGGACCGTGGACACCGGGTAGCTGCCTTGGTCGAAATGCGCGGCGGCCATGCCGCAGTAATGCATCCCGCAGACCGCAAAGCCCATCACGATCGCGGAGCCGATCTGGCGAGTCCACTTGAATGTGCTTTGCCGGCGCAGATCGAATGCCAGCCACAACGCCGCGCCGCTCGCCAGAATGGCAATCACCACGGACAGCGCGACCAGCCAGGGCTGGTAGCGAATACCCTGGCAGATATCCATCGCCCGCATGCCGAGGTAGTGCATGCCGGCGACGCCGAGCCCCATCGCAATGGCGCCTACCGTCAGCCGTGTCCAGCGCAAATCGTACCGGCACAGCGGCGTGAATCCGATCGCCGACGCGCACATCGCAATGAGCAGCGAGGCGAGCGTGATGGGGAGGTTGTAGGTGACGGCAACAGGCAGATGGAACGCCAGCATCGCGATGAAATGCATCGACCAGATGCCGAGCCCCATCACGCCGCCGCCCAGCACGATCCAGGGGGCGAGCGGCCGATTCCCGATCACGTCCAGGCGATCGGAAATATTCAACGCCGTGAATGATGCAAAGATCGCGAGGAGACAAGAAAGCACGACAAGCGTCAGGTCGTAGGTGCCAGTCATTATCGTTCTACTCGTTTGAGCTGTATTTGGCCAAGTTTGTCAGGACGCGGCTCCTGCATCCCCGATGCGTCCCTGCTTTGCGCGGTCGAGTATACCGAGAAACGAACGGCGCACAATACCGGAAAATCGTGTTGGCCCGAATCTGGGGATGCGTGCCGGCGCCGGCTGACGGCCGGCGCGTCCCGGCTTGCGGCGCGGCCTCCCCATCCATGACGGCACATGCGCCGCACGATGCCTGTCGCAACCGCTCCGGCCGCGGTACGATGCACGCCAACATCGTCTTGTCCAGGGAGCGGTTCGGGAATGAGCGTTCGTATCGTGCAGTTGGGGTCGCCGCGGGCGGCCGACGAAGGGTTGCGGATCGGCACGGTGCGGCGTCCGCCGCGCGGTGTGCCGAAAAGCGAATTCGCGTCGCGCGACTTTTACGACGTGTGGCTGCCGACGCTGTCGCCGAGCCCGGAACTCGTTGCGCAGGCGCAGGCCACCGAAGACGATGCCGACTGGCGGGCATTCGCGCGCAAGTTCCGGGCGGAAATGAATCACGGCGACGCGCAGAAGGTGCTGGATCTGCTGGCCGCGCTGTCGGCCACCACGCAATTCTCGATCGGCTGCTATTGCGACGACGAGCGCCGCTGCCACCGCAGCATCCTGCGCGAACTGCTCGCCGAACGCGGCGCGGCGATCGAGCCGGCCGCGCCCTGACGACGGCGCCGGGCGCGGCGACTCCGTTGACGTGGGTCAAGCGCGTTGCGGCGCGCGCCTCTATGCTCAGGTCATGGATGCGTCACGGCGGCGCGATCAGGACACAGCAGCACGCAACATGCGCATTACCTTTCCACCCGATCCACCCGAATACTGCGCGCGCGATCTGGTTGTCGCGTTTTCCGCGCTTGTCGACAACCGCTGCGTGCAGTGCGCGGTCACCGCGGAGGCGCTGGAGGATCATTTCGGCGCGGCGTCGCTGGTCGAACAGGATCTGCTTCGCGCTTTCAGCACGCACCGGCCGGACATCGAGGCGGTGGCGCGCAGGATGCTCGAGGAAATCGGCGGACGGCCTGTGCTGCTGCATAGCGGTCATTTTCGCTACACGCGCTGACAGGGCGTGCATGGGAGGCTGGCATGGCATTGTCGGGCAACGTCAAGGAGGGCGACTGGAGCGTCGAGGTCGACACGCGCGCGGACGAGGCGGGCGGATTCCGCTGCCGCGTGCAGGTCGAGCACGGCAGCGGCGCCGGCCGGTTCCATCACACGTTCGAGCACTGCCGGTCGTATGCGACCGAGCGCGAGGCGGTGATCGAGGGGCTGCGGGCGGGCATGACGTGGATCGAGTTGAAGATGTCGCAGGTCATCAACGTATGAACGGGGCGCACGCGGGGGCGTGCGCGAAGCGCGGCAACCACGCGCGCGATGCCGGTCGGACTGCGGCCGGCGAAACAGGTCACGCAGTCGCAGATGAATCTGCGCCGGTTCCCGCAAGGCGGGCGGCGCATGTCAAGCGGTCGACACGAGGGCGGCGCCGTCAGGAGAAACAACATGGGCGTGGGAATGCAGATCGCCTACTTCGGATTTGCCGGTTCGGCCGCGCTGGAAGCGGAAGCCGGAGTGCAACTGGTGCGCCTCGACCGTTTCGGTGCGCTGATCAGCGGCTGTCATCTGGCGATCGAGTCGCTCAGAACCGGCAACGACCGCCATATGTATGACGTGCGGCTCGATCTGATTACGCGCAGCAACGCGCTGAAGCCGCTGCCGCGCTGCGTCGGCGACGATGCGCTGGAAGCGGTGCGCCGCGCGTTCGCCCAGGCCGAGCGCGAACTGATCGCGTGGCAGGGCGAGCGCGGCACGGCGAAGCCGGGCGCGCCGCTGCGGGACGTGCGCGCGATGCGCTGACGGGCCGGCGCGCGGTCAGACGCGCGCGAGGCCTTCCGCGTCGATGATGCGCACGCGCTTGCCGTGCGTTTCGACAAGCGATTCGCGATGGAACCGCGAAAACATCCGGCTGACCGTCTCCAGCTTCATGCCGAGATAGCAGCCGATTTCCTCGCGGGTCATCCGCAGATGGAATTCGGATGCCGAATAGCCGCGCGCCTTGAAGCGCGCCGACAGGTTCAGCAGGAACTGCGCGACGCGCTGTTCGGCGGACATCGTCCCGAGCAGCAGCATCTGGCTCGATTCGCGGACAATCTCGCTGCTGAGCATCTGATACAGGTAATGCTGCATCGACTTCATTTCGCGGCAGGCTGTTTCCAGCTGGCCGAACGGGATGATGCACACGACGCTGTCCTCGAGCGCGATCGCGTCGCAGCAGTGATGGCCGTTGCCGATGCCGTCCATGCCGAGCGTCTCGCCGGCGATCTGGAAGCCCGTGACCTGCTCGCGGCCGTCGCGATGCATCATGACCGTCTTGAACGAACCGGCGCGCACCGCGTAGATGCTCTGGAAATCGTCGTCGGCGCGAAATAGCGTGTCGCCTTGCCGGACATGGCGGGTCGCACAGATGATCGTGTCGAGCCGGCCGAACTCGGAGGGCGTCAGCTGCACAGGCAGGCACAGCGAACGCATCGCGCAGACCGAGCAGCGGGCGGCGGGTTGTTTCGGGGCGTCGGCGCGCGCGACTGCGTGAAGCGGCCTGGACCGCCGCGGCGGCAAGACGGCTGCGCTAACGGATGCTGATGACATGATGCACTCCGGCACTTTCAAATGCAGCACGCTCGATGCGAGCGCACCAGGGATTCAATGACGTGGCATGCGGCGTCGAACTCGGCGGTCTTGTCGAAGAAGTAGTCCGCGCCCGCCGTTGCACATGCCGCCCTGAATGCCGGCGCCGAGTGATTCGTCAGCACGATCGTCACGATCGGCGGCACGGATCGTGACAGCCTGCCGATCAGGTCGAGGCCGCCGCCGTCCGCGAGCCGCAGGTCGACGATCGCGACATCCGTCTGGCACCGGCGGATCGTGGTCCACGCACCCATGCAATCCTCCGCCTCGCCCACGACCACCACGCCGCGGATCATGCCGACAAGCAGCGCGACCCTGCGCCGTACCGCGACGGCGTGATCGACGAGGAACACTCTGAGCGATGCGGGGGAGGGGCTGGCATTCATGCGGCCAGTATCGCGGCCGGGCGCGATAAAGGAAATCGGCCGAGTTGGAAGTTGGCGTAGGACAGTTCGCCGGGTTGTAGGGATTTCCCTACAACCGGATCGGCAATGTGGCGGATCGGACGCGGCGCGCAGGATCGCCGGGACGGCGAGCACGTGGCGCCGCCCCGGCGGGATTCAACGCGTCGTCCGTGTGGCGAGCGCGTCGCGCGCCGCGCGGCACGCGGCAAGATCCCACGCGGCGCATCCGACCGTCTTGAACAGCAGCGGCCCGCGCCGCTCTAACCGGCCGCGCAGCACATCGGCGAGCGACGCGACATCGCGCCAGTTCACCTGCGCCAGGATCAGATCCCCCGCTTCGTGACGTGCGCCGGCCGGATCGTCGACGACGATCCGGCTGTGGCGAACC
>NZ_JAHACR010000314.1 GCF_018375725.1 Burkholderia sp.
CGACCGCTTCGGCCCCCGTCCGGATTCCGGCCGCCCGGCGAAACCGGCAGCAAACTGCGACCGCTTCGGTGCGCGTGACAATGCACGCAAACCGCGCCGCGACGATAACGCACCGCGCACATCGGCCGCCGGCACGCGCCCGGCCCGCGACGGCGCGCCTGCCCGCCGTCCGGCCGGCAGCGCACTGAAGACCGCGCAGCCCGTGAAGCGCCCTGCGGCACACGATCGGGGCGACGAGACCGGCCTGATGCGGCTGTCGAAGCGCATGTCGGAACTGGGCCTGTGCTCGCGCCGCGAGGCTGACGAATGGATCGAGAAAGGCTGGGTGCTGGTCGACGGCGAACGCATCGACACGCTCGGCACGAAGGTGCGCGCCGACCAGCGCATCGAGATCGACGATCGCGCGCGCGCCGAGCAGGCCGCGCAGGTGACGATCCTGCTGCACAAGCCGGTCGGCTATGTATCGGGTCAGGCGGAAGACGGCTACGAGCCCGCGGCCGTGCTGATCACGCGCGAGAATCACTGGAGCGGCGACCGCTCGCCGATGCGCTTCGCGCCCCAGCATCTGCGCGCGCTCGCACCGGCCGGGCGGCTCGATATCGACTCGACCGGCCTGCTCGTGCTGACGCAGAACGGTCGCGTCGCGAAGCAGCTGATCGGCGAGCAATCGGACATCGACAAGGAATATCTGGTGCGCGTCCGATTCGGCGAGCGCCTGACGGACATCGACCAGCATTTCCCCGCGGAATCGCTCGCGAAGCTGCGGCACGGCCTCGAACTCGACGGCGTCGCGCTGAAACCGGCGATGGTCAGCTGGCAAAACGGCGAGCAGCTGCGCTTCGTGCTGCGCGAAGGCAAGAAGCGCCAGATTCGCCGCATGTGCGAACTGGTCGGCCTCGAGGTGATCGGCCTCAAGCGCGTGCGGATGGGCCGCGTGATGCTCGGCGCGCTGCCGCAAGGCCAATGGCGCTACCTGTCGGCCGACGAGACGTTCTGAGTCCGGCCCGCCCTTCGCGCCGCATCGCGGCAAGAAACGACAACGCCCGCGCAAGCGGGCGTTGTGCATTTCAGTCGCGGCATCGCTCTTGACGCGACGGCATGCCCGATCAGTCTTCCGCGGCCGCGTCGAGCCCCGGGAACAGCACGTCGGTGAAGCCGAAACGGGAAAAGTCCGTAATCCGCATCGGATACAGCGTACCGATCAGATGATCGTATTCGTGCTGCACGACCCGCGCGTGGAAGCCCTCGGCGACGCGCTCGATCTTCTCGCCGTACTGGTCGAAGCCCGTATAACGGACCTTCGCATAACGACTGACGACGCCGCGCAGGCCCGGCACCGACAGGCAGCCTTCCCAGCCTTCCTCCATGTCGGGCGGCATGTACTCGATCTTCGGGTTGATCAGCACGGTCTCCGGCACGGGCGGCGCTTCCGGATAGCGGTTGTTGCTGCCGAAGCCGAAGATGACGATCTGCAGGCCGATGCCGAGCTGCGGCGCGGCGAGCCCGGCGCCGTTCGCATGATGCATCGTGTCGAACATGTCGGCGACGATCCCGTGCAACTCGGGCGTATCGAACTTCTCGACCGGCTTGGCGATTTCGAGCAGGCGGGGATCGCCCATCTTCAGAATCTCGCGAATCATGACGCGTTGCCCTCCAGGAGTGTGTGCAGACCGTCTTCGTCGAGCACGGGAATGCCGAGTTCCTCGGCCTTCGCGAGCTTGCTGCCCGCTTCCGCACCCGCGACGACGTAATCGGTTTTCTTCGACACCGAGCCGGCCACCTTTGCGCCGGCCGCTTCGAGCATGTCCTTCGCCGCTTCGCGCGTGAGCGTCGGCAGCGTGCCGGTCAGCACGACGGTCTTGCCTGCCAGCACGCCTTGCGGCGCCTTCGGTGCCGGCGGCCCTTCCGGCCACGTGACCTTGCCCGGCGCGCGCAGCTGCTCGATCACCGTGCGGTTGTGCGCCTCGGCGAAGAATTGATGGATCGACTCCGCGACAACCGGCCCGACGTCGTTGACTTCCAGCAGCGCCTCGGGCGACGCGTCCATGATCGGATCGAGCGAACCGAAATGCTTCGCGAGATCCTTCGCCGTCGATTCGCCGACATGTCGGATGCCGAGCGCATAGATGAAGCGTGCGAGCGTCGTGTGCTTGGCCTTCTCGAGCGAATCGAGCAGGTTCTGCGCGGACTTTTCCGCGAACCGGTCGAGCTCGGCGAGCGTCGTGAAGCCGAGGTTGAACAGGTCGGCCGGCGTGCGCACGAGGTTCTGCTCGACCAGCTGGTCGATGATCTTTTCGCCGAGTCCGTCGATATCGAGCGCGCGCCGCTGTGCGAAGTGCCAGAGCGCCTGCTTGCGCTGCGCCGGGCAGAACAGGCCGCCCGTGCAGCGGGCGATCGCTTCGTCCGGCAACCGCTCGATCCGCGAGCCGCACACCGGGCACGCGGTCGGCATCACGAACTCGGCCGCATTGTCCGGCCGCCGGTCGAGCACGGCGCCGACCACTTCGGGAATCACATCGCCCGCGCGGCGGACGATCACGGTGTCGCCGATGCGGATGTCCTTGCGGCGGACCTCGTCCTCGTTGTGCAGCGTCGCGTTGGTCACCGTCGCGCCGCCGACGAACACCGGCTCGAGCCGCGCGACGGGCGTGATCGCGCCGGTGCGCCCGACCTGGACGTCGATCGCGACGAGCGTCGTCAGCGCCTCCTGCGCGGGGAATTTGTGCGCGAGCGCGAAGCGCGGCGCGCGCGACACGTAACCGAGCCGCTCCTGTTCATCGCGGCGGTTCACCTTGTAGACGACGCCGTCGATGTCGTAGGGCAGCGACTCGCGCTTTTCGCCGATCCGGCGGAAGAAATCGAGCAGCCCTTGCGCGCCGCGCACGACCGCGCGCTCGCGGTTCACCGGCATGCCGAGCGACACGTACCAGTCCAGCAATTCGCTGTGCGTGGCCGGCATCTCCGCGCCTTCGAGCACGCCGATTCCGTACGCGAAAAACGACAACGGACGCTGCGCGGTGATCTTCGGGTCGAGCTGGCGCAGGCTGCCCGCCGCCGCGTTGCGCGGATTCGCGAATTCGCGCTGCTCGGCCGCGCGCTGCCGTTCGTTCAGGCGCGCGAAATCGCGCTTGAACATCAGCACCTCGCCGCGCACCTAGAGCACGGCAGGCACGTTCGCCCCCTTCAGCTTCAGCGGAATCGAGCGGATCGTGCGCACGTTCTCGGTCACGTCCTCGCCCGTTGCGCCGTCGCCGCGCGTCGATGCCCGCACGAACCGGCCGTTCTCGTAGCGCAGCGAGATCGCGAGGCCGTCGAACTTCAGTTCGCACGCGTATTCGACCGGATCGGTCACGGTGCCGGCGAGATCGGCGGTCCTGTCGAGCGCGTCGGAAATGCGCTTGTCGAACGCAACGATGTCGTCGTCGGAAAAGCCGTTGTTGAGCGACAGCATCGGCATCGCATGAACGACCGGCGTGAAGCCGCTCGCGACTTCGCCGCCGATGCGCCGTGTCGGTGATTCAGGGGTGACGAGATCGGGATGCGCCGCTTCGAGCGCCTGCAGCTCGGCGAACAGCCGGTCGTATTCGGCGTCCGGCAATTCGGGCTGGTCGAGCACGTAATAGGCGTAGTTCGCCCGCTCGAGTTGATCGCGCAGCCATGCGGCGCGTGCGGCGGGTTCAGTGGCTGGCGGTTCGGCTTGAATTCGGGCCATGCTGGCGGGAGTTTCTTTCTGAGACAATCGGATGCCCGATTATCTCAGTTTGACGCGGCAGCGGCGCGTCTGTCGGACAGACGCCCGGCACAATCCGCGGCGCGGCACGATGACGATCGCCGCACCGCCCGATCCGGCATCACTGGCTGAACAGCCGCCGCGTGACCGGCGACCCGGCTGGAATGCCCGCTTCTTCCAGCTTCGCGTACAGCTTCATCAGCTGCTGCTCGATCGCGAGCAGCGTCGACTCCGGCAACGGCCGGCGCTGATCGTCGACGACGCGCGCGCCGATCCGCTCGGACAGCGACTTCGCGTAATCGCACATCAGCCGGAACGGCAGGATGTCCTCTTCGGCGACCGGCACGTCGAGCACCAGCGTGATCATGTTGGCGCCCTTGTAGGTCAGGTCGTCGCGCAGGAAGTTGGTGTCGCCGAACTGCAGCATGAACACCGGGTTCTGCTTCGCGTCGAGCTTCACGAAGCGCGTGCCGTCGCGCGACAGCAGCAAACCATCCTGCGACGCGACCGCCTGCACGTAGTTCGCCGACCACGGCGCACCGTCGGACAGCACATTGATCGACAGCTGCGCGTCGCATTGCGCGGCGAAGCCGTCGAGCTCGCGCGCCATCGATACCGTTTCCATCATGTCCGGGAATTCAGGCGCGCCGTCGATCGCATCGGCGAACTGCTGCACGCCCGTCACGAACTCGGAAAACTCCAGCTCGTTCAGCGGGCCGCTGCGGTTCGCGAGCTGCACGGCCGCACGCAGTTCCTCGTAGCGCACGCCGTTTTGCAACAGTTCCCAGTGACCGCCCTCCGGCTTGCCTTCGATGTGCACCGGCTTGCTGCCCGCCCGGCGCAGGCGCTGCGCGGCCGGCACGATCTTGTCGCCCGGCAGCGGCGCGGCGAGACGGATCGGCACAATGCAGTCGATGCGCCGGTCGACGACCGCGGGCGGCGCCGCGGAAATCGTCGTCGCGGCCGGCATCACCGGCTCGGCATCGGGCGGCATGAGCATC
>NZ_JAHACR010000315.1 GCF_018375725.1 Burkholderia sp.
GGCAGCGCGACCATGCACTGGCCTGCGCGGTCGCCTGGCAGCCGGTCGATCCGGCCACACTCGGCCGCGCACGCGGCCGGCTAACAGTGCTCGGCCTCGGCCCCGGCAACGCCGCGTGGCTGACGCCCGCCGCGCGGACGGCGCTCTCCGACGCCACCGACATCCTCGGCTATACGACCTACGTCAATATGGCCGGCCCGTTCCGCACCGACCAGCGCGTACACGGCACCGACAATCGCGAGGAAATGCAGCGCGCCCGGCACGCGTTCGAGCTGGCCGCCGAAGGCCGTCGCGTTGCCGTCGTGTCGTCCGGCGATCCCGGCGTATTCGCGATGGCTGCGGCCGTACTCGAGGCGCTCGACGAGACACGCGATCCGTACTGGGCCGCGGTTGAACTGCGCATCGAGCCTGGCGTATCCGCGGCGCTCGCGACGGCTGCCGAGGCAGGCGCACCGCTCGGCCACGACTTCTGCGTGATCTCGCTGTCGGACAACCTGAAGCCGTGGACCGTGATCGAGACGCGGTTGCGGCATGCGGCCGAAGCCGATCTGGTGATGGCGTTCTATAACCCGATCTCGCGTGCGCGGCCCTGGCAGCTCGACCGCGCGCTCGATGTCGTGCGCGCGCACCGATCCGCCGAGACCGTCGTCGTGCTCGGCCGCGATATCGGCCGGCCGGGCGCGACGCTGTCCGGCACGACGCTTGGCGCGCTGCGTTCGGATCAGGTCGACATGCGGACGATGGTGATCGTCGGCTCGTCGACGACCCGACGCTTTGGCATCGGCGACGGGCGCGAATGGGTCTACACGCCGCGCTGGTATCGCTGAACGCCGGCGCGCGCCGGCCGCGTCACCCCTCGAGCAGCGCGTCCGGCGTCAGCCATTGCGCGCCCCACGCATCGGCAAGACGGGCACCACGCCCGAGCGGAACGGCTGCGTCGTCGAAGTCGACAAACACGATGTGATCGGCCGCCCTGGGCCGCGCGGGCGTCTCGCGCGTGCGGCCATCGGACAACACCCACAGCCAGCGCTGTCGCACCGGATCCCGGCGCGCCGCTTGCGCAAGCAAGCTCGCCGCCGCGTCGATCCCGTCGGCGAGCGGCGTGCCGCCACCGCCGTCGACCGGCTCCAGCCAGCGCGCATTCCACCAGCGCGGCACAGCCGGACCGAAGCGGCGGACCGCTCCCGCGCCGCCGAAACAGATCAGCGCAGTTTCCGCGCGTGCGTGCGCCGCCCGATCGAAATACGCGACGATCAGCCCTTTCGCGCGCGCCAGTCCGCCGGACGCCAGCATCGATGCCGAGCAGTCGAGCACGAAGCAATGCAACGCACGCGGCGCTTCCGCTCGCTTCCTGAAGCGCAGATGCGCCGGCTGCCATGCCGCGGCGCGCTTCGCGGCGAGCGTTGCCGCCCACGCGACGGCGGCGCCGGTGGGGGCCACGCCCGGCATGCGATCCGCCGCGCCCGGATGCCATCGAGAACCGCGAAGCCTCGTCGCGGCGGCGCCTGCTCGATGGCTCAGCGTTTTTTTAGCGGCAGCGGAATGACGCCCTTCACGGTCTGCAAGCCGGCCGGCTCGGGCGGCAGATAACCCCAATCGCCCTGCGCGCCGGCATCGTCCCGGGACGTGTCGCCGGACGAGGGCGCACGATCGCGCGGCGAATCCGGCGGCGGCCCGCCGGGGGCGTCATGTTGCCGGGATGCAGCAGGCGGCGCCGGATGCACTGTGCGCCGATGCCGCAACACCGCGTCCGCGACACGATCGACATGCTCGACCGTTACGGCATCGGCGCCGTCGAGTGCGGCCAGCGCACGCGCGGCGCGCAGCATCACGAGGTCGGCGCGCAGACCATCGACGGCCGCCTCGATGCACAGCGCGCTGACCCGCGCGTGCACCGCATCGCCGAACGTCAACACCGACAGCCGTTCGCGCGCCGAGCGGATGCGTCCGGCCAACGCCCGCTGCGCATCGGCGTGACGGGCGCAAAACGCCGCCGGGTCGGCATCGAACGCCAGACGCGCCTTCACGATCTGCTCGCGCTGAGCCACGTCGAAGCAGTTCCCGAGCTCCACCATCAACCCGAAGCGATCGAGCAGTTGCGGGCGCAGTTCACCTTCTTCCGGATTCATCGTGCCGACCAGCACGAAGCGTGCGTCGTGCGCGTGCGATACGCCATCGCGCTCGACGATATTCACGCCGCTCGCGGCGACGTCGAGCAGCGTATCGACGAGTCCGTCCGCCAGCAGGTTCACTTCGTCGACATACAGCACGCCGCGATGCGCTCGGGCGATGAGGCCGGGCCGGAACCGCACGCCGTTCTCCGCGAGCGCGTGCGCGAGATCGAGCGTGCCGGTCACCTGCTCGTCGCTCGCCGACAGCGGCAGCGTCACGAATTCGCCCTCGGGCAGCAGTTCCGACAGCGCCCGCGCGGCCGTCGATTTCGCCGTGCCGCGCGGCCCGCTGACAAGCACGCCGCCCAGCGACGGATCGATCGCCGCGAGCAGCAGCGCCTGTTGCAACGCCGTCTG
Source organism: Burkholderia sp. (assembly GCF_018375725.1). Taxonomy (GTDB): domain Bacteria; phylum Pseudomonadota; class Gammaproteobacteria; order Burkholderiales; family Burkholderiaceae; genus Burkholderia. Next base: position 2,529 of record NZ_JAHACR010000315.1, read on the forward strand.
CCCGACGAGCGCATGAAACGGGAACACCGCCCGCTGGCGATGTGTCGGGTCGGTCATCGACGTGCTCCTTCAAGATGGTGTTCGCTCGCGAGCCAGACCGATTCGATCCGCTAGCGGTAGTCGCCCGGCTGCTGCCACAGCCCGCGCTGCATCGCTTCGACGAAGCGCTCGCAGATGCCTTGCAGCGCGTGCGGATTATGCCGCTCGAGGAACGCGCGCGTGTCCTCGTCGAACAGGTACGCATCCGCGACGAGCGCATAGTGATGATCGGCCAGCACGCGCGCGGTCGCGTCATAGCCATACAGGTAATCGACCGTCGCGGCCATTTCCGCCGCGCCATTGTAGCCGTGACGCTTCACGCCGTCGAGCCATTTCGGGTTCACGACGCGCGAGCGGATCACCCGTGCGATTTCCTCGCGCAGCGTGCGCATCCGCGGCGCGGCCGGGTTCGCATGATCGCCGTGATAAAGGCTCGGCTGACGCCCCGACAGATGCCGGACCGCCGCCGTCATGCCGCCCTGGAACTGGTAGTAGTCGTTCGAATCGAGGATGTCGTGCTCGCGGCTGTCCTGGTTCTGCAAGACGACGTCGATGGCCGCGAGCCGCTCGCCGAACACGTCGGGCGCGGCGTCGCCCGCGCTGTTCTGCGCGTACGCGTAGCCGCCCCAACGCTGATACGCGTCGGCGAGATCCGCGTCGGTCTGCCAGCGCCGCTGGTCGATCAGATCCTGCAGCCCTGCGCCATAGCTGCCCGGCCGCGCGCCGAACACGCGCCAGCCGGCGCGCCGGCGTGCCTCGTCGGCCGGCACGCCTTGCGCGATCCATCTGGCGCGCTCGCTTTCGATGCGCGCGCGGATCGGGTTCAGATGCGCCGGCTCGTCGAGCGCCGCGACCGCCTGCACGGCTGCGTCGAACAGATGCATCAGGTTCGGGAATGCATCGCGGAAGAAACCGGACACGCGCAACGTCACATCGATACGCGGCCGGTCGAAGATTTCGATCGGCAGAATCTCGAAGTCGGTCACGCGATGGCTGCCATGCGCCCATTTGGGCCGCACGCCGAGCAGCGCGAATGCCTGTGCGATGTCGTCGCCGCCGGTGCGCATGGTCGCCGTGCCCCAGACCGACAGGCCGACCGCGCGCGGGTAATCGCCGTGATCCTGAAGATGGCGCTCGATCAGCTGCTGCGCCGATTTCAGGCCGAGCGACCATGCGGCCTGTGTCGGCACCGCGCGCGTGTCGACCGAATAGAAATTGCGTCCGGTCGGGAGCACATCGGGACGCCCGCGCGACGGCGAGCCACTCGGCCCCGGCGGCACGAAGCGGCCGTCGAGTCCACGCCGCAACTGGCGCAACTCCTCGACGCCGCACGCGTCGAGCGCGGACATCAGCGTCGCGCGAATCCGCTCGATGACGGGCAGCGTGTGCGTCCAGTCGCCCGGCGGCGGCTCGCATCCGATGCCGGGCGCTGCCGCGCACAGACGCTCGAGCCACTGTTGCGCAAGCCGCTCGAGCCGCTCGCGCGTGTCGCCCGCGTGGCGCCACGGCGAATCGTCGAGCGCCTGCAAGGCGGCGGGACGCGGCCCGTGCCACGGTGCGGACCAGTCGGCGGCAAGCGGATCGAAATCGTCGCCGAGCTGCAGATCCCGCGCGAGCGCGCCGATCAGCCCCGCGCGGCCGCCGCGGCCATCGCCGACCGGAAAACGCGCCAGCGCAAGCAGCGTATCGCGCCGCTGACGGCCGGCCGGCGACTGGCCGAATATGTGCAACCCGTCGCGGATCTGCGCTTCCTTCAACTCGCAGAGCCACGCGTCGACGCGCGTCAGCAGCGCATCCTCGTCTTGCGCATCGCGTGGCGGCGACACGCTCAGCTCGTCGTGCAGCCGGTGCTCGGCGATCGTCGCGAGGATCGTCCGGCGCAGCAGCTTCGCCCGCCGCGCATCGACCATCAAGGCCTCGTAGTATTCGTCGACCTGCCGCTCGAGATCCTGCAGCGGGCCGTAGTTTTCCGCGCGCGTGAGCGGCGGCATCAGATGATCGACGATCACGGCCTGCGCGCGCCGTTTCGCCTGGCTGCCCTCGCCCGGATCGTTGACGATGAACGGGTAAAGATGCGGCAGCGGGCCGAGCGTCAGATCCGGCCAGCACGCGTCGGACAGCGCGACGCTCTTGCCCGGCAGCCATTAGAGGTTGCCGTGCTTG
>NZ_JAHACR010000013.1 GCF_018375725.1 Burkholderia sp.
CAACGCGAAAAAGCAGGGCGGCTACGACTTCGTCGCGATGGCGGCCGACGGGCATCGCTGGGGACTGCCGCGCACGAACACGGCGACCCAGCGCGACGTCGAACGCGTGCTCGAGCTCGTCGACGGCCGGGCGCTCGCGCGCCGGCCGCTGTCGGAGCTGTCCGGCGGCGAACGCCAGCGCCTGCTGCTGGCGCAATGCCTGCTCGGCAGCCCGAAACTGCTGCTGCTCGACGAGCCGCTGATCAGCCTCGATCCGAACCACCAGCGCGGCGTCGTCGAGCTCGTGCGCCGCGTGCAGCGCGAACTCGGCATCACGGTGCTGTTCTCCGCGCACGAACTGAACCCGCTCCTCAATGCGCTCGACCGCGTGCTGTATCTCGGCAACGGCGTCGCGGCGCTCGGCACCGTTGACGAAGTGATCACGGGGCCGGTGCTGTCGCGGCTGTACGGCTCGCCGATCGACGTGATGCGCGTCAATGGCCGGATCTTCGTGATGTCAGGCGACGTCGAAATCGAAAAGCACGACCACGAACACGAAGACGAAGCCGGCCACGCGCATGGCGGCGGCCATGGCCATCATCACCACGGACACGCGCACTCTCACGACAGCGGACACGCAGACGATGTTTGAATACGACTTCATGATCAACGCCTTCGCGGCATCCGGGATCGTCGCGGTGCTCGCGGGCATCGTCGGCTACTTCCTGGTGTTGCGCGGTCAGACCTTTGCCGGGCACGCGCTGTCGCACGTCGGCTTCACCGGCGCGACGGGCGCGGTGCTGCTCGGCATCTCGCCGATCTGGGGGATGGTGGGCTTCACGCTCGCGGCCGGCATCGGCATGGGCGCGCTCGGCGAACGGCTCGCGGGACGCGACGTCGCGATCGGCGTGATCCTGTCGGTCGCACTCGGCTGCGGCCTGCTGTTCCTGCATTTCTACACGACATACGCGACACAGGTGACGGCCCTGCTGTTCGGCAACGTGCTGGCTGTCAGTCACACGACCCTTGCCGTCCTGGCTTCCATCGGCGCGATCAGCCTCGCCGCGCTCGCGCTGATCGCGCGGCCGCTGCTGTTCGCCTCGCTGCAGCCCGAGCTTGCGGAGGCAAAGGGCGTGTCGCTGCGCACGGTATCGATGCTGTTCCTGGCGGTGTGCGCGCTGGCGGTCGCGGCATGCACGCAGATCGTCGGCGTGCTGCTCGTGTTCACGCTGCTGGTCGGTCCGGCCGCCGCTGCACAGAACGTCTCGACGCGCCTCTCGACCGGCGTCATCCTCGCGGCATCGTTCGCGCTGTTCGAGGCATGGCTCGGCATCACGCTCGCGTATCACACCGACTGGCCGACGAGCTTCTGGATCACGACGCTGTCGGCGGCGGTGTATGCGGCAAGCTTGCTGATGCGGCGCGGGTAACGCGGGCAACGACCATTCGGCAGGTTCAACGTCCGGACATGAACCACGGCCCCACTCGCGTGTACAAGTCGACAAAGCGCGCGTGCCGCGCCGCGAGCGCGTGGTCGTCGCGCGGTGCCGCGACCGGCGACGTCGCGGGTGCGAGCATGGACAGGTCGTCCTCGCGCCAATGACCGGTGGCACAGCCGGCGAGCAGCGCCGCGCCGCGCGTCGCCGCATTCGGGCAGTCGACCGCGTCGAGCGTCGCGCCGAGTGCATCGGCAAGCAGCTGGCGCCAGCGCGGATCGACCGATCCGCCGCCGGCAAGGCGAAGCGATGCGACCGCTGCGCACGACGCGGCGTCATTTGACGAAACCGCGCGTGCCACGCGAATCGCATCGAGCCCCGCACGCAACGCAAACGCGACGCCTTCGAATGCCGCTCGCATCATCGCGCCGCGCGTGTCGCCGAGCCCGAGGCCGAGCCAGCCGCCACGCGCGTCCGGGTTCATCCACGGCGAGCGCTCGCCGGTCAGGTACGGCAGGAAGCACAGCCGCTCGGAAGCCGGCTGCGCGAATGCGTCGTCGTACGCGGCCGCCCAGTCCGGATAACCGAGCCAGCCGCGCACCGCTTCGAGCGCGAGCCCGACGTTCTGCATCGCGGCCATCGTGTAATACCCGTCGCCCAGCGCCGCGCGATAGCGATGCAAGCCCCGACGCGCAACGGGCAGCCGATCAGCCAGCACGACGATCTGGCCGCCGCTGCCGGTCGTCAGCAATGCGTCGCCGTCGGCAGCGAGTCCGCTGCCGAGCGCCGCACATGCGGTATCGGCCGCGCCGGTCGCGAGCGGCACGCCGGCCGGCAACCCGAGTGCGGCCGCGGCTGGTGCGCTGAGCGTGCCGCACGTTGCCGCCGATGCGCGCACCGGTGCGAACCGGTCGCGGCTCAGGCCGAATGCGTCGAGCGCCGCCGTATCCCATACGCCATCCGGCGTCGCCAGCGCCGTCGCACACGCGTCGCTGGGATCGGCCGCCACCTCGCCGCCGAGCGCGATGCGCAGCCAGTCCTTAGGCTGCACCGCCCAGCGCGCGGCGCGCAACGCGGCCGGCTCGTGTACGGCGAGCCAGCGCAGCAGCGGGCCCGCCATGCCCGGCGCCACCGGATTCGACGCATCGGGCCACGCCGCCGCGTCGGCAAACCGTGCCGCACGCGTGTCGGGCCAGAGCAGCGCGTGCCGCACCGGCTGCCCCGCCGCGTCGATCAGCACGACACCGTGCATCTGTCCGGAAAAGCCAATCGCACACACTTGCGCCCGCTCGTCGGCCGGCAACCGCGCCGCGGCCCGCACGAGCGCCTGCCACCATGTGTCCGGCGCGATCTCCGCCCAGCCGGGCTGCGGCGACGACAGCGCATAAGGCTCGCTCGCGACCGCGCATTCGCAGCCGTCGGCATCGAGTGTGACGAGTTTCACCGAACCGGTGCCGAGATCGATTCCGAGCAGGCGCATGACGAAAATAAGCGTTGAAAATGGGGAGTCAGATGATAGCGGGATCGCTGTATCCGATCCGCCGTGCATGCATGCCGTCAATGACGGCGGCATCGAAAACCCACGGCGCTCATCGACCGTCGCGCGCAGAAAAACCCGCCGTCACGGGTTAACCCCCAACCGATTTCCGGCGCATGATTTTCCCGTTATGGCCCGACTGCAATACACACCATAACCCGACGCATATTTGGCACGGGCGCCCATGCCATTTTGAACGGTTATAAAAACGGGAAACCTCACGTCTGCGGGAGAGCCCCGATGCGCGACACCCCGCTCCGATCCAATCAGTCATATCGAACCCGCGAAGCACGGAATAGAAACCCGCGCTCTTGTTCCGCCCCGGCATTCCACATAACTTCGTGCCATTCCGAATACAAGATCATGGAGCGAGACAAATGCAAGCGAACACGGTCCATCCGTGCGATGAAGTGCTGCCGACCGGCAAGCTCGTCACGCTCGGTCTGCAGCATGTTCTTGTCATGTACGCCGGCGCGGTCGCCGTGCCGCTCATCGTCGGCGGCGCACTCAAGCTGCCGAAAGACCAGATCGCATTCCTGATCAGCGCCGACCTGTTTTCGTGCGGCGTCGCCACGCTGATCCAGACCCTCGGCCTGTGGATCTTCGGCATCCGGCTGCCCGTCATCATGGGCTGCACGTTCGCCGCGGTCGGCCCGATGATCGCGATCGGGACGAACCCCGGCCTCGGCATGCTCGACATCTTCGGCTCGACCATCGCGGCGGGCATCATCGGCATCGTGCTTGCGCCGACGATCGGCAAGCTGCTGCGGTTCTTCCCGCCGGTCGTCGTGGGCACGGTGATCTCGGTGATCGGTCTGTCGCTGATGGAGGTCGGCATCAACTGGGCGGCGGGCGGTGTCGGCAATCCGGAATACGGCAGCCCCGTCTATCTCGCACTGTCGCTGTTCGTGCTCGTGCTGATCCTGCTGATCAACAAGTACGGCCGCGGTTTCATCGCGAATATCTCGGTGCTGCTCGGCATCGTCGCCGGCTTCGCGATCGCGTTCGGGATCGGCCGCGTGGACACCGGCGGCGTCTCCGCCGCGCCGTGGTTCGGCATCGTGACACCGTTTCATTTCGGCATGCCGCACTTCGATCCGCTGTCGATTGCGACGATGGTGACGGTGATGTTCGTCACGTTCATCGAATCGACCGGCATGTTCCTCGCGGTCGGCGACATGGTCGATCGCCCCGTCGACCGGGAGCGCCTCGTGCGCGGCCTGCGCGTCGACGGCCTCGGCACGCTGATCGGCGGCATCTTCAATTCGTTCCCGCATACGTCGTTCTCGCAGAACGTCGGCCTGATCGGCGTGACGGGCGTGAAGAGCCGCTTCGTCTGCGCGACGGGCGGCGTGATCCTCGTGATGCTGGGCCTGTTTCCGAAGATGGCGCAGGTAGTCGCATCGGTGCCGCCGTTCGTGCTCGGCGGCGCGGGCATCGTCATGTTCGGGATGGTCGCGGCGAACGGCGTGAAGGTGCTGTCGAAGGTCGATTTCGTCGACAACCACCACAACCTGTTCATCGTCGCGGTCAGCATCGGTCTCGGCCTCGTGCCGGTCGTGTCGCCGCATTTCTTCTCGCGGCTGCCTGCCGCGCTCGCGCCGATCCTGCACAGCGGCATCCTGCTCGCGTCCGCCTCGGCCGTTGTCCTGAACATCGTGTTCAACGGCGTGAAGAGCGAGAAGGAAGCGAAGTGCGATATCCGCCGCGCCGGCCACGATTTCGACGGACGTCCCGCGGATCTGCATTGAATGACTACGCCGCGACCGGCCTCGCCTTCCGTCGCGCCGGCTCGTTGAAGGCAGGCCGGGCGCACCGCGCGCTGAGCAAAAAAAACGCCACGGACTTGCATGTCCGTGGCGTTCGCATTGCAGCGTCCCACCCGTGCATATTGCCGCCGCAGGCAGGCCATGCCGGATCGGCCGTCGTGCCTACCCCTTTGCTGCCGATGCCGGCGCAGGCGCCGCTGCCTTGCCGTAGTCGACCGGCGCGTCGGCCTCGCGCGGCGTCTCGCCGGCCCGCTCGATCCAGCCGCCGCCAAGCGCGCGATACAGGTCGACGAGATTGCTCCAGCGCGCGAGACGCGCGTTGATCAGCGACTGCTGCGCCGAATACAGGTCGGTCTGCGCGGTCAGAACGGACAGATAACTGTCGACGCCGTTCTTGTAGCGCAGGTCCGACAGCTCGTAACGGCGCTGCTGCGCGTGCTCGTTGCGCTCGAGCGAGGCGATCTGCTGATCGTACGTACCGCGCGCGGCGAGCCCGTCCGCCACCTCGCGGAACGCCGTCTGGATCGACTTCTCGTAGTTCGCGATCTGGATCTGCTTCTGCAGGTTCGCGAGATCGAGGTTCGCCATGTTCGCGCCGGCCTCGAAGATCGGTATCGTGATCTGCGGCGTGAACGCCCACGTCGCCGTGCCGGCCTTGAACAGGTCGCCGAGCAGCGAGCTCGCCGTACCGAACGAGCTCGTCAGCTGGATGCGCGGGAAAAACGCCGCGCGCGCCGCGCCGATGTTCGCATTCGCGGCGAGCAGGTTCTGCTCGGCCTCCATGATGTCCGGCCGGCGCGTCAGCAGATCGGACGGCAGCCCGGCCGGAACGTCCGTCAGGAAGTTCTGCGCATCGAGCGGCATGCCCGCCGGCAGATCGTCCGGCAGCGGCTCGCCGACGAGCAGCACCAGCAGGTTGACCGCCTGCGCCCGTGCACGCGCCTGCGCCTGCTGGTTCGCCTGCGCCGTTTCGACGATCGTCTGCGCCTGGCGCAGATCGAGCTCCGAGCCCGTGCCGTTGTCGAACTTCAGCTTCGTCAGGTCGTACGACGCCTGCGCGGTCTTCAGCGTCTCGTCGGTCACCTTCAGCAGATCGTCGAGCGCCAGCACCGTCAGATACTGGTCGGCCACCTGCGAAACCAGCGAGATTTCCGCGGCCTTGCGCGCCTGCGCGGTCGCCAGATACTTCGCGAGCGCCTGGTTCTTCAGGCTCTGGAGCCGGCCGAACAGGTCGAGCTCCCACGAGCCCTGCACACCGACTTCATAGCCGCGCGTCAGGAGCGGCTGCCGGATATCCGCCGCGCTGCTCGTTGCCGCGCCGGCCGGGAAGCGCTGGATCTGGCCGTTGGCTATGCCGTTGACGGTCGGAAACAGGTTCGCGCGTGTGATCCGGTACTGCGCGCGCGAGGCCTCGACGTTCAGCACCGAGACGCGCAGGTCGCGGTTGTTCTTCAGCGCAACCTCGATCAGCCGCTGCAGGCGCGGATCGACAAAGAATTCGCGCCAGCCGATGTCGGCCGCCGCCTGGCCGTTCGCGCTGCGCGCGCCGGCCGTGGCGGCCGGCTGCGTCGCGTAGACGCCGCTCGCCGGGAACACCCCCGCGACGGGCGCCGCGGGCCGCTCGTAGTGCGGCGCCAGCGTGCAGCCCGTGGCGAACAGCGCGGCGGCCAGCGCGACCGCCGTTGCAGTCAAAGCGTGTTTTTGCATCATCACTGCCCCTTCTTCTCGTCGTCGCCGTGGTCGCGCTGTTCCGCCTGGTGCAGGTGATCCTGCGCAAGACGCAGCGCCTCGTCGACGTCCTCCTTCTCGCCGCTGAAGATCGAACGGACCTTCACGAAGAACATCGGGATCATGAAGATCGCGAGGAACGTCGCCGTGATCATCCCGCCGATCACGCCCGTACCGATCGCGTGCTGGCTCGCCGAGCCCGCGCCGTTGCTGATCGCGAGCGGCAGCACGCCGAGAATGAACGCAAGCGACGTCATCAGGATCGGGCGCAGCCGCAGACGCGCCGCTTCCAGTGCGGCCTCGATCGGCCCCATCTTCTCCGACTGCTGCAGCTCGCGCGCGAACTCGACGATCAGAATCGCGTTCTTCGCGGACAGACCCACCGTCGTCAGCAGGCCGACCTGGAAATACACGTCGTTCTCGAGCCCGCGCATCGTTGCCGCGAGCAGCGCGCCGATCACGCCGAGCGGCACGACCATGATCACCGAGAACGGAATCGACCAGCTCTCATACAACGCCGCGAGACACAGGAACACGACGAGGATCGAAATCGCGTACAGGATCGGCGCTTGCGAGCCCGACTGGATTTCCTGGAACGACAGCCCCGTCCACGAATAGCCGATGCCATCCGGCAGCTTCTTCGCGAGCGACTCCATCGCCGCCATCGCCTGGCCGGTACTCTTGCCCGCCGCAGCCTGGCCCTGGATTTCCATCGCCGAGATGCCGTTGTAGCGCTCGAGCTTCGGCGAGCCGTACGTCCAGTGACCGGTCGCGAACGCACCGAACGGCACCATGCCGCCCGTCCCGTTACGCACGTACCAGATGTTCAGGTCGTCCGGCTTCATCCGGAACGGTGCGTCCGCCTGCACGTAGACCTTCTTGATCCGGCCGTCGATGTCGAGGAAGTTGTTCACGTACTTCGACGCCCACGCGATCGAGAATGTCTGGTCGATCGCCGCCGGCGTGACGCCGAGCGCCGCCGCCTTCTCGCGATCAATGTCGACCTTGTACTGCGGCGTGTCGTTCAGGCCGTTCGGGCGCACGCCCTGCAGCGTCGGATCCTTCGCCGCCATCATCAGCAGCTGGTTCCGCGCCGCCATCAGCGCGTCGTGGCCGAGACCGGCGTTGTCCGTCAGCTCGAAGTCGAAGCCGGCGGCGGTGCCGAGTTCCGGAATCGACGGCGGATTGAACGGAATCACGAGCGCATCCTTGTAGCCCGCGTAACGCCCGAACATCCGGCCGATCAGCGCCTGGACCTTCTGGTTGGCGTGCTGGCGCTGCGCGTAGTCCTTCAGCCGGACGAACACGAGGCCCGAGTTCTGGCCGCGGCCCGCGAAGCTGAAGCCGTTGACCGTGAACGCGGATTCGACGATTTCCTTCTCGTCGTTCAGCAGATAGTCGGAAATGTTCGCGAGCGTCTTCGCCGTGGTTTCCTGCGTCGAACCGGACGGCGTCTGCACGATCACGAACATCAGGCCCTGGTCCTCGTCGGGCAGGAACGACTTCGGCAGGCGCACGAACAGCAGGCCGACCGCGACGATCACGACCAGATAGATGATGAGCCAGCGGCCCGAACGCTTGATCACGTGGTGCACGCCGACGTGGTACTTGTCGCGGCTCTGGTTGAACGTGCGGTTGAACCAGCCGAAGAAGCCCTGCTTCTCTTCGTGATGGCCCTGCGGAATCGGCTTCAGGATCGTCGCGCACAATGCCGGCGTCAGAATCAACGCGACCAGCACCGACAGCACCATCGCCGACACGATCGTCAGCGAGAACTGACGATAGATCGCGCCGACCGACCCGCCCGAGAATGCCACCGGCACGAACACCGCCGACAGCACGAGCGCGACGCCGATCAGCGCGCCGGTAATCTGGCCCATCGCCTTGCGGGTCGCCTCCTTCGGCGACAGGCCTTCTTCGGCCATCACCCGCTCGACGTTCTCCACGACCACGATCGCATCGTCCACCAGCAGGCCGATCGCCAGCACGAGACCGAACATCGACAGCGTGTTGATCGAGAAGCCGACCATCGACATCACCGCGAACGTGCCGAGCAGCACGACCGGCACCGCGATCGTCGGGATGATCGTCGCCCGCAGGTTCTGCAGGAACAGATACATCACGAGGAACACGAGCACGATGCCTTCGAGCAGCGTCTTGACCACTTCCTCGATCGACAGGCGCACGAACGGCGTCGTGTCATACGGATACGAGACGACGAGGCCGTGCGGATAGTACTTCGACAGCTCGTCGATCTTCGCGCGCACGGCCTTCGCGGTCGCAAGCGCGTTCGCATTGGTCGCGAGCTGGATACCCATCGCGGCGGACGGACGGCCGTTGAACTTCGTGTCGAAGTTGTAGTTCTCGCCGCCGAGGCCGATCTTCGCGACGTCCTTCAGGCGAACCTGCGAGCCGTCCTGATTGACCTTCAGCAGCACGTTGCCGAACTGCTCGGGCGTCTGCAGCAGCGTCGATTCGGTGATCGTCGCCTGCAGCACGGTGCCCGGCGTGGCCGGCGTGCCGCCGATCTGGCCGCCGGCGATCTGCACGTTCTGCGCGGAGATCGCGGCCGTGACGTCTTCCGGCGTGAGGCCGTAGTTCGTCAGGCGGGTCGGGTCGAGCCAGATCCGCATCGCGTACTGCGAGCCGAACAGCGTGACGGTGCCGACGCCGTTGATCCGGCTGATCGGATCCTTCACGTGCGACGCCACGTAGTTCGCGAGGTCGTACTTGTTCATGCTGCCGTCTTCGGACGTGAACGCGAGCACGAGCAGGAAGCTGCTGCTCGACTTCGTCACCGACAGGCCGAGCTGCTGAACCACCTGCGGCAGGATCGGCGTCGCGAGCGACAGCTTGTTTTGCACCTGCACCTGCGCGATGTCGGCGTTGGTGCCCGGCGCGAACGTCAGCGTGATCGTCGCGTTGCCCGCGTCGTCACTCGTCGACGACATGTACAGGAAGTTGTCGAGGCCGCTCATCTGCTGCTCGATCACCTGCGTCACCGTGTCTTCCACAGTCTTCGCGGAAGCGCCCGGATAGTTCGCGGTGATCTGGATCGACGGCGGTGCGATCGTCGGATACTGCGCGATCGGCAGCGTGAAGATCGCCGCGACGCCGGCCAGCATCAGGATGATGGCGATCACCCACGCAAAGATCGGGCGATCGATAAAAAACTTTGCCATGAAACAGGCTCCCTGTTATTGCGCGCTCGACGCCGCAGCGGCCGAACCCGCGGCAGGCGCCGCCGCGGCGGCGCCCGAGGCCGGCGCGAGCTGGGCCGGCACGGTCTTCACGGTCGTGCCCGGACGCGCCTTGTCGACGCCGTGAACGATCACGCGGTCGCCCGCCTTCAGGCCGCTCTCGACGATCCAGTCCTGGCCGTGCATGCCCGTCGTGACGAGCTGGCGCGGCGCGACCTTGTTGTCGGCGCCGACCACCAGGGCGACCGGCTGCCCCTTCTGGTCGTGCGACACGCCGATCTGCGGCACCAGGAACGCGTTGTCGTTGATGCCCGCCTCGATGCGCGCACGCACGAACATGCCCGGGAGCAGCACGCGGCCCGGGTTCGGGAAGATCGCGCGCAGCGTGACCGAGCCGGTCGACTGGTCGACCGTCACGTCGGAGAACTGCAGCTTGCCCTGCTCCGGATAAGGCTTGCCGTCCTCGAGGATCAGCGTGACCTTCGCCGCGCCCGGGCCGTTCGTCTTGAGCCGGCCACTCTGCACCGCCTGACGCAGCTTGAGCCCTTCGAGGCTCGATTGCGTGAGGTCGACATAGACCGGATCGAGCTGCTGCACGGTCGACATCAGCGTTGCCTGCCCGGCCTGCACATAGGCGCCCGGCGTGACCTGCGAGATGCCGACCCGGCCGGTGATCGGCGAGACCACGTCCGTGTAGCCGAGGTTGATCTGCGCGGTGTCGACCGCGGCCTTGCCCGCCGCGACGTCGGCCGCGGCCTGGCCCTGCGCGGCGACCGCGTTGTCGTAGTCCTGCTTGCTGATCGCGTTCGCGGCGACGAGCACCTTGTAGCGCGCGGCGAGCGCATTCTGCGTCGCCAGGTTCGCCTGCGCCTTCGCCAGCGACGCCTTCGCGCTGTTCAGTTGCGCGAGGTACGGGGCCGGATCGATCTTGTAGAGACGCTGGCCCGCCTTGACGTCGCTGCCCTCGACAAATTCACGGCGCAGCACAATGCCGTCGACCCGTGCGCGCACTTGCGCGACGAGGAAGGCGCTGGTGCGGCCCGGCAGCTCGGTGAAGACCGGTACGGATTGCGGTTGGACGGTGACGACGCCGACTTCCGGCGTCTGCGGCGGCGGCGCCGATTCTTTTTTCCCGCACGCAGCCAGGAAAACGGCAGCCGTCGCGACGGTGATTAAGCGGTATGGAACCCGTTCGACTCGCATGGAGCGACCTCTTTTTCTAACCAATGGGATAAGTGCCGCGCCCGACGGAAACGCAACACGGATGCGCCTTGCGGCGCAGATCGAACACCTGAATGACTGAACTGCCGGATACAGCAAGCGGCACGAGACTGCCGTGCCGTGGGATGTCGCGAACTGCGGACTGGTACTTGGACGGGAATCAGCAGAGTGGGATGTTAACTGATTGCCACTTTGGTCATTCGATCGTAAGGTGGCATTGTATATACATTCACGGATGTATGTAAAAACCCCTTTTGCCGACCCGGCCGCCAGATCTTACGAATTGTTACCGATCGTGAGCATAGCCCGTCCGAATGGCGACGGCGAGAGATACAGACCTTATTATTCCGTCCCGTTGATCGATCACCTCTAGTCCGCTCATGGTCAGACGCACCAAGGAGGAAGCGCTTGCGACCCGCAACCGCATCCTCGACGCCGCCGAACACGTCTTCTTCGAAAAAGGCGTGTCGCATACGTCGCTCGCCGACATCGCCCAGCAAGCGGGCGTGACGCGCGGCGCGATCTACTGGCATTTCGAGAACAAGAGCGACCTGTTCGATGCGATGTTCGATCGTGTCTTCCTGCCGATCGACGAGCTGAAGACGCAGCCGCCCGACGCGCCGGGCACCAACCCGCTCGACAAGATCCGCAAGATCCTGATCTGGTGCCTGCTGGGCGTCCAGCGCGATTCGCAACTGCGGCGCGTGTTCAGCATCCTGTTCATGAAGTGCGAATACGTCGCGGACATGGAACCGCTGCTGCAGCGCAATCGCGCCGGCATGAGCGAAGCGCTCCACAAGATCGAAGCGGATCTCGCCGCGGCGGTCACGCTGAAGCTGCTGCCCGAACGGCTCGATACCTGGCGCGCGACGCTGATGCTGCACACGCTCGTCAGCGGCTTCGTTCGGGACATGCTGATGCTGCCCGACGAAATCGATGCGGAACGGCACGCGGAAAAGCTCGTCGACGGCTGTTTCGACATGCTGCGATACAGCCCGGCGATGCTTCATGACGAGGATTGATGGACGAGGCGCGCCCGCCATCGCGCGGCGCATGGCATGGCCGCCTGCTCGCGGTGGCCACTCAGCCACTCAGCCACTCAGCCACTCAGCCACTCAGCCAGCGTGCCGCGTAGAGCAGCAGCGCGACAAGCACGATCATCGCGGCCCACGCCCACGGCGGCACGGGATTCGATTCGCGGTGATGCAGCGCACTCGCCGCGCGCCCGGTCAGCGCACTGTTCAGATGCTGGATCTGCGGACGCTTCGTTCCGGCCTGCAGCGACGCAGGCCGCAGGAACACATGCTGGCGCCGTTGCTCGCTGGCGCGGGCAAGATTCGGCGCCAGACCGTGCTTCGCCTGCACGACCTCGCAGAATTCGCTGAAAAAATCGTCGGCCCACTCGTGCAGCGCATGCTCGATCTGACGCGCCGGCAGTTCGGCGAGCGGCCCGGTCGCCGTCGCCCACACCACATACTCGATACGCGTGGCGTCATCCGCGGATGCGTCCGGATACAGCACGATCTCGATCTGGCCGCGCAATGCGCCGATGCCGTCGGCACGCGCCTTGAAGTTCAGGATCCTGCGCGGCTGTCCCTCCGCGTCGCCCTGCTCGCTCGTGATGTGCGCCCGCACGTCGTAGCGCGCACGCAGCGGCCCGAGCGGCACGGTCAAGGTCAGCGCGTATTCGCCGTGCGCGAGTTGCACGAACGATTCGCAATGGTCGAAGCTCGCGCGCAACAGCGCGATGTCCTCCAGCGACGCCCTGACGACCGACGGCGCAAGCGGAATGCGTAATGCGTCGTTCAGTTCCATGATGCCTCCCCGATGAACGCTTGCCGCATCAGGACGTCTCGACGAGACTGTCGATCCTCGCGGCGTCGAAGGCAACGTAGCGCGCAAGCGCCAACGCGCCCTCCTTCGGTTCCTCGTAACTCCATGCGGCGCTCTCGATGACGCCGTCTTCCGTCTGCAAGTCGAAGTAGGTCGCATGCCCCTTGAGCGGGCAAAACGTCACCCGGCTCGATCTCACGAGCCGGTGCATGTTGACGTCGCCGCGAGGCAGGTAATGAACGTCCGGCAGGCCCGCCTCGCGCACGGTGAGCGCGCCGAGGGAATCGGCGTACGTGATCCCGTGATGGATCACGCGTACCCGATGCCGGTTCGGCACGATGTCGAGGTGAGGATCGGTGCCAGCGGACATTGTTCTCCCGTTCGGTCGTCCGGCACGCCAACCGGGCCGGACGAGAAGCGAAAAAAAAGCCACGGCGCGAACGTCGTGGCTTTCATTATCGGTCAAAGTTGCGCGCATTGCGCAAACATCGCCGAACCGATACAGACCCGATTATTGCGTGCCCCAGACAAACGCCGCCTTCGCGCCGCCTTTCGCGGGCACGGCGACGGCCCGCGTCTGATCCTTGCCCTGATACGACGCCTGCACCGTATACCGGCCGGGCATCAGCTTGACGAGCATGTACGGCCCGCGCGTGTCGGTCTTCAGCACTTCCGCGCCTTTCGCATCGACGATGCGCACATGGACATCCGCGAGGAACTCGCCGCCCGCGCCCGTGAAGCGCAGTGCCAGCGGCCATGCCGATTCGGCGCGCTGGAACGCCGTCGATTCGTCCTGGCCGACGCCGCCGGACACGTAGGTAACGTCGCCTTGCTGGTGTGTGGCGGGCAAGCCGTCGGACTGCGCGTGCGCACCGGCCGCGATGCCGGCGGCCAGCGCCGCGGCGATCGCGAATCGGGAAACAATGCGTGAATGTTGCATGGCTCTCTCCTTTGAGTCGGAAGGAACGCCGGGCACCACGGCACACAAGCGGGCGGTACCGCCGCGCCCGGTGGAATCGATCAGCTCAGGTCGACCGGGACGAAAATCTGCGCGTTGTCGCGCTGGATCAGCAGCGCGAGACTGTTGCCGGCACCTTTCACCGCCTCGCGCAGCTGTTCGGCGCTCGTCACCGGACGGCCGTTCACCGCGAGAATCACGTCGCCCGGCTGGATGCCGGCGCTCGCGGCCGGACCGGCCGCCTGCTGCACAATCAGCCCGTGCGAGAGCTGGGTCGCGTTGCGATCCTGCGGCGACAGCGGCCGAACCGCCACGCCGAGGCGGCCCTGCTCGACCGGACCGCCGTCGCTCGACGCCAGCTTGCTGTCGGCCAGCGAGCCGAGCGTCGCGCTGACCGTCCGCTTCGACTTGTCGCGCCAGATCTGCAATTCGGCCTTCGTGCCCGGCTTCAGGTTCGCGATCTGCGACGGCAGTGCGGTCGAATCGGTCACCGGCACGCCGTTCACCGCGAGGATCACGTCGCCGGGCTGCAAACCCGCCTTTGCCGCCGGGCCGTTCGCATCGACCGAACTGACGAGCGCGCCGTCGGGTTTCGGCAGGCCGAAGGAGCTGGCCAGCGTCTGGTTCATGCCCTGTACCGCGACGCCGAGCCGGCCGCGGCTCACGTGGCCCGTCTTCACGAGTTCGTCCTTCACCTTGATCGCCTCGTTGATCGGGATCGCGAACGACAAGCCCTGGAAGCCGCCCGTCTGCGAGTAGATCATCGAGTTGATGCCGATCACTTCGCCCTGCAGGTTGAACAGCGGCCCGCCCGAGTTGCCGGGGTTCACCGGCACGTCGGTCTGGATGAACGGCGTGTAGTTCTCGTCGGGCAGCGCGCGCGACTTCGCGCTGATGATGCCGGACGTCACCGTATTGTCGAAGCCGTACGGCGAACCGATCGCAACCACCCACTGGCCGACCTTGCTCCTGGCCGGATCGCCGATCTTCACCGTCGGCAGGCCGTTCGCGTCGATCTTCAGCACCGCGACGTCGGACTGCTTGTCCGCGCCGACGACCTTCGCCTTGTATTCGCGCTTGTCGGTCAGCTTGACCGTGACGACGTTCGCGCCGTCGACCACGTGCGCATTCGTCAGGATATAACCGTCGGCGCTGATGACGAACCCGGATCCGAGGCTCGCGCTCGGCTGTTCGTCCGGCTGCGCGTCGCCGCCCATGCCCGGCATCTGTCCGTAGAAATGGCGGAAGAACTGGTAGAACGGGTCGCTCGGATCGACCGGCATCTGGGGCTGCGGCATGCGCCGCGCGGTCTGCTTGACGACGTGCTTCGCGCTAATGTTCACGACCGCCGGGCCGTAGGTCTCGACCAGCCCGGAAAAATCGGGAATGCCCGTCTTCGCGGCCGCTTCGGCCGGCATCAGCGCGGCGGCAGCCGGCGCGACGATCTGCGGCTCGGCATGGCGCGTGCCCGCCACGTAGCCGGCGGACAGCGCGGCCGCCACGGCCACGGCGATGGCGCCGCGCGCAAGGATTCGTTGATTCATTGCTTGACCTCCTATTCTGTTACCCGGCAGCGTAACGGCGCCGGCTTAAAGGAGGCTTAATCAGCCTTAAACGGCGCTTAAAGCGCGTCGAACCGCACTCAAACCGACGCGGGCGCCTCGGCGGTCACGTCGGCGTCGCGAAACACGACGCTGACGAGCAGGCCGCCCGCCGCCGCGTCGCCGAGCGTCACGGTCGCGCCCTGCTGCGCCGCCACACGCCTGACGATCGCCAGCCCGAGCCCGCTGCCGGACACGTCGGCGCGCGCCCGGGCGGCGCTGTCGCGGTAGAAGCGGTCGAACACGCGCTCGCGCTCCTCCGCCGGAATCCCCGGCCCGCTGTCGCCGATCTGCACGCAGGCGCGGCCGGCTGCGTCACGCGTCAGCGACACGTCGATGCGGCCGCCGTCCGGCGTGTACTTGACCGCGTTGTCGAGCAGGTTGCCGAACATCACGCGCAACGCGGCGATGTCGGCGACAACCTTCGCGGGCCGGGTTTCCTCGAAGCCCATATCGATGCGGCGCCGTTGCGCGAGCGGCGCATGCGCGCTCACGCATTCGGCGAGCAGCACGTCCAGATCGACCGCCTCGCGCACCGTGCCGCCGTCCGGCTCGGCGCGGGCCAGCGCAAGCAGTTGCTCGGCGAGGCGCGTCGCGCGCGTCACGCCGCTTTGCAGGTCGGCGAGCGCCTCGCGGCGCGAGGCGTCGTCCTTCGCGCGAGCGACGAGCTGCGCCTGGATCTGCACGGCGGCCAGCGGCGTACGCAATTCGTGCGCGGCATCGGCGACGAATGCCTTCTGCGTGTCGAGCGCGGCCGACAGCCGCGCCAGCAAGCCGTTCAGCGCATGCACGAGCGGCTGTACCTCGAGCGGCAGCGGCGCGTCGGCCAGCGGTTCGAGCGCTTCCGGGCGGCGCGTCTCGACCGCGCGCGTGACGCGCCGCAGCGGCGCGAGCCCGCGCCCGACGATCATCCACACGGCCGCGCCGAGGAACGGCAGCAGCACGATCAGCGGCCACAACGTGCGCAGCGCGACATTCGCCGCAAGACGGTTGCGCACCGATACCGGCTGCGCGAGCTGCACGACGTTGTCGCCGACGATCGCGCCGTACACGCGCCACTCGCCACGGTCGGTGCGTTCGGTCGAGAAGCCGAGCTCCGCACGCGGCGCGATCGGCGCGCGCGGATGCGAGAAATACATCAGCACGCCGTTGCGGTTCCAGATCTGGATCACGATGCCTTCGTCGCCGTTGGTGCGCGAACCGAACACCTGCGAAAACGGCTCCGACGGCAGCGCCGCCGCGATTTCCTGCAGCTGGTAATCGAACAGCTCGTTCGCCTCGGCGAGCGCCTGCCGGTAGATCAGCCAGCCGGCGGCGACAACGCCGGCGACGACGATCGCGAGCAGCCAGATCAGCAATTGATGACGGATCGACCTCACGCGTCAGTCTTCCTTGACGACCATGTAGCCCAGCCCGCGCACGTTCCGGATCAGATCCGAGCCCAGCTTCTTGCGCAGCGCGTGGATATAGACCTCGACCGTATTGCTGCCGATCTCCTCGCCCCAGCCGTACATCTTCTCTTCGAGCTGGCTCTTCGACAGCACCGCGCCGGGCCGCACGAGCAGCGCCTCGAGCAGCGCGAACTCGCGCGCCGACAACGCAACGGGCACGCCGTCGAGCGTCACCTGATGCGACGCCGGGTCGAGCGTCAGCGCACCGTGACGGATCGTCGACTCGCTGCGTCCCGAATGGCGGCGGATCAGCGCGCGCATCCGCGCGCCCAGCTCGTCGAGATCGAACGGTTTGACGAGATAGTCGTCCGCCCCCGCGTCGAGGCCCTTCACGCGATCGGCGACCGCATCGCGCGCGGTGACGATCAGCACCGGCAGCGACAACCCGCGCGAACGCAGCGTCCGCAGCACGTCGATGCCGTCGCGCTTCGGCAGCCCCAGATCGAGCAGCAGCAGGTCGTACGCCTCGCCGCCGAGCGCGGTGAGCGCCGCCTCGCCGTCCTGTACCCAGTCGACGGCGAAGCCGTCCGAACGCAGTGCCTTGCGCACGCCCTCGGCGATCATCCGATCGTCTTCGACAAGCAAAATCCGCATCCTGGTCGGCATCCGCCATACGAGTCAAACATGCCGACCATTGTAGCGCCGACCATCGCGCCCGGCGGCGACCGGCATCGGAACGCGGGCGAATTCGTCGGATCTGAGCGCACTTGTCTCTACAATGTGCGCTTTCGCGCCGCGCGCGCCTCGCCCACGTTGTTTGCCTTTCCGTATTCGTCCATGCCGATGCCCGCCCCGTCCGCCCGGTTCGCGCCCCACGCCCGCCTCTGCCTGCGCGCCGCCGCCGTCCTCGCCACCTGTACCGCCCTCGCGTTCGCGCCGCCCGCGCTCGCTCGCAAGAAAGCCCGGCCGCCCGTCGCGGCGGCCGCCGCGCGCGCGGGGCTGCCCCCGTCGGTGCTCGGTGCTCTGCAGCGTGCGAAGGTGCCGGCATCGGCCGTGAGCGTCGTGGTCGAGCGGATCGGCGATCCGGCGCCGCTCGTCGCGTGGAATGCGGACCGCGCCATGATGCCGGCCTCGACGATGAAGCTCGTCACGACCTACGCAGGCCTGTCGATGCTCGGCCCCGACTTCCGCTGGCGGACGTCCGCGTATGCGGACGGCCCGCTCGATCCGGACGGCACGCTGCACGGCAACCTGTATATCAAGGGCACCGGCGACCCGAAACTCGTGCCCGAGGAGCTGATCGACCTCGTCGACAAGATCCGCAAGGCGGGCATCCGCCGCGTCGACGGCGGCCTCGTCCTCGACAAGAGCTATTTCGCGGCGTCGACGCGCGACCTGCCGCCGTTCGACGACGATGCGAGCGCGCCGTACAACGTCGGCCCGGATCCGCTGCTGTACGCATTCAAGGCGCTGTCGTTCACCGTCACGCCGGGCGAGGACGGCAAGGTCGCGGTCGATGTCCTGCCGCCGCTCGCCAACCTGTCGATCGACAACCAGCTCTACGAGGGCAGCGGCTCGTGCGGCACGGCCGCGTCGGCCGCCCGCCCGGCGCTGTCCGCAAGCGACGGCATGCTGACCGCGTCGTTCAGCGGCGACTATCCGTTGCGCTGCGGCGCGCGCACGACCAATCTCGCGATCCTCGATCACACGACGTTCTTCGCGCGCGGCTTCCTCGCGCTGTGGCAACAGGACGGCGGCACCTTCTCCGGCCCGGTCAGCGAGGGCAAGGTGCCCGCGACCGCGCGGCCCGTCGCCGTGCATCAGGGTCCGGTGCTCGCCAGCGTGGTCTACGACATCAACAAGTTCAGCAACAACGTGATGGCGCGCAACCTGTTCCTGACGATCGGCGCGGTGTCCGGCAAGCCGCCCGCGACGCCCGAGCAGTCGAGCACCGCGATTCGCGGGTTCCTGCGGAAAAGCGGCATCGCGATGCCCGAGCTCGAACTGGAAAACGGCTCGGGACTGTCGCGCGACGAACACGTGAGCGCGCTGTCGCTCGCCTCGCTGCTCCAGGCGGCGAACGCGAGCCCGGTCGCGCAGGTGTTCGTCGACTCGCTGCCGATCGCCGGCATCGACGGCACGATGAAGAACCGTCTCACCAACGCAGGCGTGCTCGGCAACGCGCACATCAAGACCGGCACGTTGCGCGATGTCCGTGCGATCGCCGGGTACGTCGCGGGTTCGGACGGCGCGAGCTATGTCGTCGTCAGCTTCATCAACGACGATCGCGCCGAAGCCGCGCGCGCCGCGCACGACACGCTGCTCGAATGGGTCTACGCAGGCGCGCACTGAGCCGCCTGCACCCGCACCATGCGCCGGCGCTTGCAGCGGCCGGCGCCGTCCCGCAATCCGCCCGGTCGCCCATTAAAACAGGGCCGCATCGCACAAGCCCGCTCGGCGCGGCTTCCGTACAAACCCTATCCTCAGAGGGAACCCTCTACGCTCCCCCCTCGCCTAGCGCGTGGCGATTGCGTAGGCTGTTGGCCTGACCCATATGACAACCGGGCAAGACGCCCGGACTCACGGTCCGCCAGGGGAAAAGGAGGAGACACGCCCATGCGATTCGACGTCGAATGGCTTCTGCTCGCGCTGGCGCCCGTCTTCCTGCTTTGCATCGGCTGGGAAGCGTGGCACCTCGCACGCACGCGCCCGCACGACAGCGTCTACAGCTGGGGGGACACGCTGTGCAATGCGGCGCTCGCGCTGATGCACCAGGGCGCCGACAAGATCGCGTGGCTGTTCGTGATTCCGGTGTATGCGTACTGCTACCGGCACTACCGGTTCTTCACGTGGCAAGACAGCTGGCTGTCGTTCGCCGTGCTGTTCGTCGCGCAGGATCTGCTCTACTACGTCTTTCATCGCGCGAGTCACCGCGTGCGCTGGCTGTGGGCCGCGCATGTGGTTCACCATTCGTCCGAACGGATGAATTTCTCGACCGCGTTCCGCCAGAGCCTGATGTACCCGATCGCCGGCATGTGGGCGTTCTGGCTGCCGCTCGCATTCCTCGGCTTTCCGCCGCAGCAGATCGTCGGCGTCGTGCTGATCAACCTCGCATTCCAGTTCTTCGTTCACACGCAGACGATCGGCCAGCTCGGCTGGCTCGAATACGTGCTCAACACGCCATCGATCCATCGTGCGCACCATGCGCGCAATCCGCGCTATATCGACCGCAATTACGCAGGCGTGCTGGTGATCTGGGATCGCCTGTTCGGCAGCTTCGTCGAGGAAACACGGAACGATCCGCCGCAATACGGGATCGTCGAACGGCTCGGCTCGAACAATCCGCTCGTCGCCACGTTCCACGAATGGATGTCGATGGCAGCCGATGCATGGCGCGTGCCGGGATGGCGCAACAAGCTGCATGCGCTTTTTGGGCCGCCCGAATGGGCGAGCGCTTATCATGCACGCCTCGCCGATGCGGACATGAACGATCCGCGCGCCGCGCCGCTCATCGCCGCGCGCAGGGAAAATTAAACCATTCAGCCAACGGCCACCGCGCGGCCCGAATCCAGGCGGCGTGCGGCAGATGACAACATCAGGCCATATCTACGAGGAGATCGATCGATGCAGCAGCAACAAAACGCACCGTCCTGTACCGGGCGCCCCCTGAAGCTGAAACGCGCCACGCAGATCGCGATCGCCAGCGCAGCCTTCGCGCTGCTGGCCGCATGCGGCGGCGGTGATAACAACAGCAGCAGCAGCAGCAACGCGTCCAGCACGCCGCCGGCCGGCGTCAACATGCAGGTCGTGGCATTCGGCACGAGCCTGACCGATGCGGGCACGTATTCGCAGATCCGGCTTGGCTTCGGCGGCGGCCGCTTCACGACCAACCCGGGCGAAGTCTGGGCGCAGAAGGTCTCCGAGTATTTCGGCAACTCGCTGACGCCGGCCTTTGAAGGTGGCTTCGGCTTGCCGCTGTCGGCAACCGGAGGCCTCGACTACGCGCAAGGCGGCGCAATGGTCTCCAAGGGCGGCGTGAGCAACACGAGCGCTCCGATCCCCGCCGCGAGCCAGCAGCCCGTTACCTGGCAGGTCGCGCAGTATCTGCAACAGCACGGCAGCTTCAATGCGAATCAGCTCGTGCTCGTCGAAGGTGGCGCCAATGAAATCCTGGCACTGCTCGACAACAACGGTGCGGGCCTGACGGCGTTCGGCAAGGCGCTCGCCGCCACGCCCTTCTCGATGCTCGTCGCCGATCCGGCAACCCAGCAACAGACGGTCACGTCGCTGATGTCGCAGGGCTTTACGGCCAGCCAGGCGCAGGCGCTGGTGCCCGCCGCCATCGCACTCCAGATCATCACGACGGATCCGAACGCGAGTACCGATTTCGCTTCGGTCATGCCGATCATCACCGCTGCGGGGACGTTGGCCACCCTCGTCAACACGCAGATCGCCGGCGCGCCCAAGACGGCGGTCATGACGGTTCCGGATATCGGCAAGACGCCGGCCGCGGTCATGGCCGACGCGAGCGTCAACGCGACGCCCGGCTCCGCGAATGCACCTGACCGGGCGCTTTCGCTCATCTCGGCCGTCTACAACCTCGCGCTGCTGAAGGGCCTGGCGCCGTCGATCGCCGCCAAGAAGGTCGTCCCCATCGATGCATTCTCGTGGCTCGACCAGTCGGTCCTGAACGCGGCGGCGCTCGGTTTCAGCGTGACGAACACAGGCACGGCGTGCAACATCGCGCAGATGCAGACCAATGCCACCAACTATGCGCTGGCCAATCCGCAGGCGACACTCGGGCTGCCGTCCTCGACGCCGGCGCCCGTGCTCACGGCTGCGGCACAGGCATATGGCAGCCATTTCGGTACCTCGCTGTTCTGCTCACCGCAAACGCTGACGACGGCCAATGCGCCCACGACGTACATGTTCGCGGATCTGTTCCACCCGACCACCGCACTGCACGGCCAGTTCGCCCAGTACGTCGAGACGCAGCTCGCCGCGGCCGGCATCGGCAAGGCACCGTAATCAGCCTGCGCGAAGCGGATCGCCCGATGCATACCGCTTGTGTCCTGTCCGTCGGGCATGACACAGCGGCAGCGCACGACACAACACCCCACGCGCCGCGACGGTCATGGGGTGTCTACACGATGGTCAGCCCGATCCCTATTCAGCGTAATCCGTTGAGCAGGGATCGGGCTGACCGTCGTTTTCATTGAAGGGGGAAAGACGCGCGCCGTGCCGGAATTCTTGGCGACAGCCAGCTCGGCCGGCCAGACCGCGCGCCACTCGGCGCCAGCCGGCGGCCCGGCTCAGTCCTGCTGCGCCTCGAACGCAGCCGCGGCACGCCCGAGGCGGTCATTGACCGCGATCCACTCGATCGTCTCGGGCAACTTTTCGATGAGGATGCGTGCCACCTCGGCACGATCGAGGGCGCGCAGCAGGCCGTAGAGCTCGTGCGCATAGCGTTGCGGCTCCTCGGGCGCGGCCACGAAATGCACGCCCGGCGCACCGGCCCAGCGCCCGGCCCGCGACGCCCGCGCGACGAGCGCCACCGGGGTGCCGTGTGCCGCGGCCTCGGCCAGCATGGGCTCGAGCGCCTCGAACGGCAGCAGCGCGAGCGGCGTGCGCGGCGCGTAGTGCGCCTTCAGCGTACCGGACGCGCGCGGCGCGGTCGCGTCGCTGCCGTCCGGCAGGCGCGGCATGCAGCCGAGCACGTCGGCGATCTGCTGCGGCGTCACGTGGCCCGGGCGCAACAGCGCCGGGAAGCCGCGCGACAGGTCCAGAATCGTCGATTCGATCCCGACTTCCGACGATCCGCCGTCGAGCACGTGCACCGTATCGCCGAACTCGTCGCGCACGTGCTGCGCGGTTGTCGGGCTGACGTGGCCGAAGCGGTTCGCGGACGGCGCCGCGACACCGCCGTGACCGCCGCGCCGCGCGCTGAACGCAGCCAACAGCGCCTGTGCGACCGGATGCGACGGGCAACGCAGCCCGACCGTATCCTGCCCGCCGCTCACCGCATCCGGAATGCGCGCGTGGCGCTTCAGGATCAGCGTCAGCGGGCCGGGCCAGAAGGCATCCATCAGCTTGCGTGCATCGTCGGGCAGGCTCTCGACCCAGTAACCCGGATCGCCGCCCGGCGGCAGATGCACGATCACCGGATGATTCGCCGGCCGGCCCTTTGCGGCATAGATGCGCGCGACCGCCTCGGGATTGGCGGCATCGCCGCCGAGCCCGTAGACGGTTTCGGTCGGAAACGCGACGAGCTGCCCCGCATCGAGCAGCGCGGCGGCCGCATCGATTTGCCCGGGCGTCACGGACTTCGGAAGATCGGTGGACATCGGCCCTCGTCTCATTCGAGCGGTACGCGCAGCAGCTGCGCGCACGCGATGGCCGCGCCGACCGCTTCATCGCGCGTCGCCGCCGTGAAGCTCACGTGGCCCATCTTGCGGCCGATGCGTGCTTCTTCCTTGCCGTACAGATGCAGATGCGCGGCGGGCATGGCGGTCACTTCGTCCCACGGCGGCGTGACAGGCGCGTGCTCGTCGCCGTCCGGGAACCAGACATCGCCGAGGATGTTCAGCATCGCGGCCGGCGAATGCTGGCGCGGATTGCCAAGCGGCAGGCGCGTCATCGCGCGCACCTGCTGCTCGAACTGGCTCGTTGCGCACGCATCGACCGTGTAATGGCCGGAATTGTGCGGGCGCGGCGCCATTTCGTTCGCGACGAACGACCCGTCGTCGAGCACGAAGAATTCGACGCACAGCACGCCGACGTAGTCGAGCGTATCGGCGATCCGCACCGCCGCCTGCTGCGCTTTCTCGACGAGCGCCGCGTCGGCAGCCGGCGCCGGCACGATCGTCAGCGCCAGAATGCCGTTGTGGTGCACGTTCTGCGCGAGCGGGAACGCCGCGGCGCGGCCATCCGCGCCACGCGCGATCAGCGCGGACACTTCATATTTGAGCGGCAGGCGCTTTTCGAGCACGCACGGCACGCCGCCGAGCGCCGCATGCGCGTCGCGTGCTTCCTGCGCGGTGCGCACGCGCACCTGTCCCTTGCCGTCATAGCCAAGGCGCGCGGTTTTCAGAATGCCGGGCAGCACCGCGTCGAGCGCGGCATCGTCGAGCGCGGCGAGCGCCTCCGCCGATTCGATCACCACGTGCGGTGCAACCGGCACGCCGGAGGCCTCGATGAAGCGCTTTTCCGCGATCCGGTCCTGCGCGATCGCGACGCACCGGCCGGCCGGCGCCACGAAAGTCGTGCGCGCCAGAAAATCGAGGCTCGCGGCCGGGACGTTCTCGAACTCCGTCGATACCGCCTCGCACAGCTCCGCCAGCTCGGCGAGCGCGGCCTCGTCGTCGTACGCCGCGCGCAGGTGGCGGTCGGCGACCACGCCGGCGGGACTCGTCGGATCGGGATCGAGGACCGCGACGCGATAGCCCATCGATTGGGCGGCGAAGCAGAACATGCGGCCAAGCTGGCCGCCGCCGACCATGCCAAGCCAGGCGCCGGGCAGGATCGGGGAATTGGAAGCAGGGGTTGCGCTCATGTCAGTGGTCGGTCGCGGCGGGCATATCGCCCGCCGCAGTGGGGACAATCCGGGTTTCAACGGCCCTTTCCCGGGCGGACCGTTCCATTCTTACAGCGGCGGCAGCACCATCGCGTGCGCGGCCTCGTTCTGGCGCACACGGAACGCGGCCAGACGGTTCGCATAGTCGATCGACGTACCGGACAGGATCGACACCGCAAACAGCGCCGCGTTCGCCGCGCCGGCCTCGCCGATCGCAAAGGTCGCGACCGGCACGCCCTTCGGCATCTGCACGATCGAATGCAGCGAATCGACACCCCTCAGGTACTTGCTCGCGACCGGCACGCCGAGCACCGGCACCGTGGTCTTCGCGGCGAGCATGCCCGGCAGGTGCGCCGCGCCGCCCGCGCCCGCGATGATCGCGCGCAGGCCGCGTTCGCGGGCCTTCTCCGCATAGTCGAACATCTCGTCGGGCATCCGGTGCGCGGACACGACTTTCGCCTCGTAAGGCACGCCGAACTCCTGCAGGATCGCCACGGCATGCTGCATCACGTCCCAGTCGGAACTCGAACCCATCAGCACGCCGACGAGCGGCGCGCTGTGCGTGTGGGCGGTCTGGACTTCACTCATTTCTAGATTCCCGTGTCGGCTCGTCAAGGCTCAGGCGAGCGGCTGGCCAGTGATGCGCTCGAGCGCTTCCTGATACTTCGCGCCCGTCTTCTCGACCACGTCGTCAGGGAGCTTCGGCGCCGGCGGTTCCTTGTTCCACGGCTGTGCCTCGAGCCAGTCGCGCACGAACTGCTTGTCGAACGACGGCGGATTCGTGCCGACCTGGTACTGGTCGGCCGGCCAGAAGCGCGACGAGTCGGCCGTCAGCACTTCGTCCATCAGGTACAGCTTGCCGTGATTGTCGAGGCCGAATTCGAACTTCGTGTCGGCGATGATGATGCCGCGCGTCGCCGCGTAGTCGGCCGCTTCCTTGTACAGTCGGATCGAGATGTCGCGGATCGTCGCAGCCAGCTCGGTGCCGATGCGGCGCTCGGTTTCCTCGAACGTGATGTTCTCGTCGTGATGCCCCATCTCGGCCTTGGCGGCCGGCGTGAAGATCGGCTCGGGCAGCTTCTGCGCGTTCTGCAGGCCTTCCGGCAGCTTGACGCCGCATACGGCGCCCGTCGCCTGGTATTCCTTCCAGCCGCTGCCGGCCAGGTAGCCACGCACGACCGCCTCGACGAGGATCGGCTCCAGACGCTTGACGACCACCGCGCGGCCCTTGACCTGCTCGACCTCGTCAGCCGCGACGACCGATTCCGGTGCGTCGCCCGTCAGGTGGTTCGGGACGATATGCGCGAGCTTGTCGAACCAGAAGTTCGCCATCTGGTTCAGCACGCGGCCCTTGTCCGGAATCGGCTCGCCCATGATCACGTCGAACGCCGACAGGCGATCCGTGGTGACGATCAGGAGCTTGTCGTTGCCGACCGCGTAGTTGTCGCGAACCTTGCCACGGCCGAGAAGCGGCAGCGAGCGGAGCGTGGATTCGTAAAGGGTAGACATCGTCTTTTCGCAGATAAGGAGCCAAACAAAAAGGGAAACGCCGTTCCCCGGCTGCAAGCGGGAACGGCGGCCTTGCGTTACGTCGGCGAACCGGACGGGCGGCATGGCCCGGGCGGCGCCGGCCGGCCCTTTATCGGCCGGACAGGAGGGTGGCGGCCAGCGAACACTCGCCGGCCGGCCCGAACCGGCCATATGGCCGGGCTAGATCGTACTACAGTCTCAACGCACGACCTGCGCGAGCGCGCCGGCCTTGTACTTCTCTGCCATCTTGTCGAGCGAGATCGGCTTGATCTTCGCGGCCTGGCCTTCGCAGCCGAACGCGAGGTAACGATCGACGCAGATCTGCTTCGCCGCTTCGCGCGCCGGCTTCAGGTAGTCGCGCGGATCGAACTTCGACGGGTTCTCGAACAGGTAGCGACGGATCGCGCCGGTAATCGCGAGGCGCAGGTCGGTGTCGATGTTGATCTTGCGCACGCCGTGCTTGATGCCTTCCTGGATTTCCTCGACCGGCACGCCGTAGGTTTCCTTCATGTCGCCGCCGAACTCGCGGATTTCCGCGAGCAGTTCCTGTTGCACCGACGACGAGCCGTGCATCACCAGGTGCGTGTTCGGGATGCGCGCGTGGATTTCCTTGATGCGCGCGATCGACAGGATGTCGCCCGTCGGCTTCTTCGAGAACTTGTACGCGCCGTGCGACGTGCCGATCGCGATCGCGAGCGCATCGCACTGCGTGAGCTTCACGAAGTCGGCCGCCTGCTCCGGATCGGTCAGCAGCTGCTCGCGGGTCATCGTGCCCTCGGCGCCGTGGCCGTCCTCCTTGTCGCCCTTCATCGTCTCGAGCGAGCCCAGCACGCCGAGTTCCGCCTCGACCGTCACGCCGATCGAGTGCGCCATCTCGACGACCTTGCGCGATACGTCGACGTTGTACTCGTAGGAAGCGACCGTCTTGCCGTCGGCCTCGAGCGAACCGTCCATCATCACGCTCGAGAAACCGCTGCGGATCGCTGCCGTGCAGACCGCGGGCGACTGGCCGTGATCCTGGTGCATCACGACCGGAATATGCGGATACGACTCGATCGCCGCTTCGATCAGGTGACGCAGGAACGGCTCGCCCGCGTACTTACGCGCGCCGGCCGACGCCTGCATGATCACGGGTGCGCCGACCTGGTCCGCCGCCGCCATGATCGCCTGGACCTGTTCCAGGTTGTTCACGTTGAAGGCCGGCAGGCCGTAACCGTGCTCTGCCGCGTGGTCCAGCAATTGACGCATTGATACGAGAGGCATTGTGGAACTCCTTGAATGAAAACCGGTGCGCCCTGTGCGCCGGCGCGGCCCGCCCCGGCGCAACGGCGGGCGGACGGACGCGGCTGAGCGTCGAATGGGCGCATTTTATCGCGAAGCGCGGCCGATTCCGACCGCCCGGCGCCGTTTGCTCGCAATTTGTTACGTTCGCCGGCCGGCGAAAAGGAAAAAGCCGCGCAGGGCATCCGACCCCACGCGGCTTTTCCGGTGTGCGTCCGGCAAAAACGGCTCAGTAATGCTCGCCGACCCGGACAATCTTCAGCGTATTGGTGCCGCCCGCCTGCCCCATCGGCTCGCCGACGGTCAGTACGACCATGTCGCCGCGCGCGACGAAGCCGCGCTGCACGACCAGCTCGATTGCTTGCTGCAACGCAGCATCGCGGTCGCTGTTGAAATCGGCGTGGAGCGGCGTGACGTTGCGAAACAGCGCCATCGCGCGCTCGCTGCCGACCCGCGGCGTCAACGCGAAGATCGGCACGTGCGTGTAATGTCGCGACATCCACAGCGCGGTCGCGCCCGATTCGGTCAGCGCGATGATGGCCTTGGCACCGAGGTGATAGGCGGTAAACAGCGCGCCCATCGCGATCGACTGGTCGATCCGCGTAAACGTGCGGTCCAGGAAATCCTTGTCGAGCTCGACGTGCTCCGACTTCTCCGCCTCGATACAGACGGCCGCCATCGTCTCGATCGTCACGACCGGATACTTGCCCGCCGCAGTCTCGGCCGACAGCATCACCGCATCCGTGCCGTCGAGCACCGCGTTCGCGACGTCCGACACTTCCGCACGAGTCGGCACCGGCGCGTGGATCATCGACTCCATCATCTGCGTCGCGGTGATCACGAGCTTGTTCGACTCGCGCGCCATCCGGATCATGCGCTTTTGCAGCGCCGGCACCGCCGCGTTGCCGACTTCGACGGCCAGGTCGCCGCGCGCGACCATGATGCCGTCCGACGCGTCGAGGATGCCCTGCAGCACCGGGATCGCCTCGGCGCGCTCGATCTTCGCGATCATCTTCGGCTTGATGCCGTACGGCGCGCCCGCGATGTTCGCGAGCTGGCGCGCCATTTCCATGTCGGTCGCGTTCTTCGGGAACGACACGGCAACCATGTCCGCGCCGAGCGACATCGCGGTACGGATGTCCTCCATGTCCTTCGCGGTCAGCGCAGGTGCGGACAGACCGCCGCCCTGCCGGTTGATCCCCTTGTTGTTCGACAGCTCGCCGCCGATCTTGACGGTCGTGTGAATCTCGTCGCCGAGCACGCGCTCGACCGTCAGCACGATCAGGCCGTCGTTCAGCAGCAGCACGTCACCCGGCTCCAGGTCGCGCGGCAGATCCTTGTAGTCGAGGCCGACCCGCTCGTCGTTGCCCAGCTCGCAGCCGGCATCGAGGACGAACGACTGGCCCGGCGTCAGCGTGATCTTGCCGTTCTCGAACTTGCCGACGCGAATCTTCGGGCCCTGGAGATCCGCCATGATCGCGATCTCGCGCCCGACCTTGCGGGCGGCCTCGCGCACCATCTCGGCGCGCTGGCGGTGATCATCGGCCGTGCCGTGCGAAAAATTGAGCCGCACGACGTCGAGGCCCGCCTGCATCATCTGCAGCAGAATCTCCGGCGAACTGGAAGCCGGGCCGATCGTGGCGACTATCTTGGTGGCGCGCTGCATGAAGCTCCTCATCTGGATCAGGGTGGATGCGCTGGGTGAAACGCTGCGAGAGCCGGAAGCGGGAAGCCCAGCGGCGACCGCTCCGGACAGCGTGCCGGTGCTTGCGCCCGGCATCGCTTTGTTCTGAATCTCGTGTGATTGCACAGTCGCCGCTGCGCGCGGGACGGCGTTCGCCCGCGCGGGCGCGCGTGTTCGCTTGCCCGCGCCGGCCGCCGGCTCCGCTTTCGCGGAGCGCGCGGCCTTCGTCATCCCTGCGCGCGACGCCACATCAGGCGGCCCGCGTTTCCAGCACTTCCACCGCAGGCAGCGTCTTCCCTTCGAGGAACTCGAGGAAGGCGCCGCCGCCCGTCGAGATGTAGCTGACCTGATCGTGGATGCCGTACTTCGCGATGGCCGCGAGCGTGTCGCCGCCGCCCGCGATCGAGAACGCGGACGAATGGGCGATCGCTTCCGCGAGCGTCTTGGTGCCGTTGCCGAACTGGTCGAACTCGAACACACCGACCGGACCGTTCCAGACGATCGTGCCGGCCTTCTCGAGCTGGCTGGCGAGCGCCCTGGCCGTTTCCGGCCCGATGTCGAGAATCATGTCGTCCGCTTCGATGTCGGCGACCTTCTTCACCGTCGCGACCGCCGTCGGCGAGAATTCCTTCGCCGTCACGACGTCGGTCGGGATCGGCACCGACGCGCCGCGCTTGCGCGCTTCGTCGATGATCGCCTTCGCCTCGTCGACCAGATCGGTTTCCGCGAGCGACTTGCCGATCGGCAGGCCGGCCGCGAGCATGAACGTGTTCGCGATGCCGCCGCCGACGATCAGCTGGTCGACTTTCTCCGCGAGCGACTTCAGGATCGTCAGCTTGGTCGACACCTTCGAGCCGGCGACGATCGCGACGAGCGGGCGCTTCGGATTGCCGAGCGCCTTGCCGAGCGCGTCGAGTTCAGCCGCGAGCAGCGGGCCGGCACATGCGACCGGCGCGTACTTCGCGATGCCGTGCGTCGTCGCTTCCGCGCGATGCGCCGTGCCGAACGCGTCGTTGACGTAGACGTCGCAGAGCTTCGCCATGGTCTGCGCGAGGTCGTCCGCGTTCTTCTTCTCGCCCTTGTTGACGCGGCAGTTCTCGAGCAGCACGACCTGCCCCGGCGCGACTTCGACGCCGTTCTCGACCCAGTTCGCGACGAGCGGCACGTCGCGGCCGAGCAGTTCGGCGAGGCGCTTCGCGACCGGCGCGAGCGAATCTTCCGGCTTGAACGCGCCTTCCGTCGGGCGGCCGAGGTGGGACGTCACCATCACCGCGGCGCCGGCATCGAGCGCGGCCCGGATGGCGGGCACCGACGCGCGCACGCGGGTGTCCTCGGTGATATTGCCGTGATCGTCCTGCGGAACGTTCAGGTCCGCGCGGATGAACACGCGTTTGCCGGCGAGTTCGCCGGCAGCGATCAGGTCGGTAAGACGCTTGACTTGGTTCATGGTGGATCGATGAAGTAGTGGATGGGGAAAGGGGTCTCACGCTGACGTGCGCGGGCTGCCGCCGGGGGCGCCGGATGCGGTCGCGGCTGGCGGATCCGCATGACGCGCACGGGAAAAATCTTGAATGGGCATTCTAGCCGATCCGTTTGACAGACTGGCCCGCCCGGCCGTGAATTCCGGCTATCTGAAAGACGGCGCGATGCCGCATCGCAGCACGAACACGCCGTCCGCAATCAGAAAACCAGCCGCAAAACCGTGAATACGAGCATCCCGACCACGATCGTGCCGAGCATGCTGCGCCGCCACATGAACCAGCCGAAGCCGGCGAGCGCCGCGTAGAAGTGGGGGTTGCCGAGCCCGAACGACAGTCCGGTCGGCGTCTCGAGCACATCCGGCAGCACGACCGCCGCAAGCGCGGCCGCCGGAGCATAGCGCAGCGCGCGCTGCATGCGCTCGGGCAGCACCGTGCGCTCGCCGCCGATCAGGAACAGTGCGCGGGTGACGGCCGTGACGACCGTCATGCCGATGATGACAAGCCATATCTGCGTCGAGCTCATTCGACCTCCTCGTGGCGGACCGTGCCGGTGCGGATGCGCCGCCAGTCGGCCCGCTCGACGAAGAAATCGGCGGTGCAGCCGGCCGCGAGCGCGGCCAGCACGGCGAGCGGCAGCGCAAGCCGGTACGGCAGGTCGAACGCGACCAGCGACACGACGCCGGCGATCCCGACCGCGGCGAGCGTCGAGCGGTTCGCGATCGCCGACACCATGATCGGAATCAGCGCGAGCGTGCCGGCCAGTTCCAGCCCCCAGCTCGCGGGAAAGAAGCTCGCCAGCAGGATGCCGGCGATCGACGAGACCTGCCACGACACCCAGCTCGCAAGCGCCATCCCCCAGAAATACGCCTCCTTGCCCGGCACGTAGCCGGTCGCGAAGCCCTGCTTCTGGAACAGCAGATAGATCACGTCGCCGTTGAAATAGCCGATGGCGAGACGCCGCCACAGCGGCAGGTACGAAAAATGCGGGGCGAGCCCGGCGCTGAAGATCACGAAGCGCAGGTTGACCATCGTTGCCGTGAGCAGCGCGGTCCAGACCGGCAGCTTCGCCGCGAGAAGCGGCAGCACCGCGAGCTGCGACGACCCCGCGTAGGCGAGGAGCGACATCGCGGTGGCCTGCCCGATCGTCATGACCGACTTGCTCATCGCGACACCTGTCACGAGCCCCCAGGAAAGGATGGCCATCAGCGTCGGGGAATAGTCGCGTGCGCCCTGGATCAGCGCGAAACGGTCGGTGGCGGACAGGCGTGCGAGCATGGGGAGAGCGCCGCGGCGGGCGGATTGTATCGGGGCAGCGGCGCCTCCTGCCGGCACGCCCGTTGTGATTGGAATCGGTACCGGGCGATTATAGCCGCGCCCCGGCGTCCGCCGACCGGATTGGCGCCAAAAGACGCTAAAATAAGCGTCTTTCCGGCTCAACGCTGCACACAACCGCACCCGAGAGGAGATTCCTATGTCAATGGCCGACCGCGACGGCAAGATCTGGATGGACGGCAAGCTGATCGACTGGCGCAACGCCACGATCCACGTCCTGACCCATACCCTGCACTACGGCATGGGCGTCTTCGAAGGCGTGCGCGCTTACAAGCTCGTCGACGGCAGCACCGCGATCTTCCGCCTGAAGGACCACACGAAGCGCCTGCTCAACTCGGCGAAGATCTTCCAGATGGACGTGCCGTTCGATCAGGAAACGCTCGAAGCCGCGCAGTGCGAGGTCGTGCGCGAGAACCGACTCGAGTCGTGCTACCTGCGTCCGATCATCTGGGTCGGCTCGGAGAAGCTCGGCGTGTCCGCGAAGGGCAACACGATCCACGTCGCGATCGCCGCATGGCCGTGGGGCGCCTACCTCGGCGAGGAAGGCCTCGCGAAGGGCATCCGCGTGAAGACGTCGTCGTTTACGCGTCACCACGTCAACGTGTCGATGGTGCGCGCGAAGGCGTCGGGCTGGTACGTGAACTCGATCCTCGCGAACCAGGAAGCGACCGCCGACGGCTACGACGAGGCGCTGCTGCTCGACGTCGACGGCTACGTGTCGGAAGGCTCCGGCGAGAATTTCTTCCTCGTGAACCACGGCAAGCTGTACACGCCGGATCTGGCATCGTGCCTCGACGGCATCACCCGCGACACGATCATCACGCTCGCGAAGGATCTCGGCATCGAGGTGATCGAAAAGCGCATCACCCGCGACGAGGTCTACACCGCGGACGAAGCGTTCTTCACCGGCACGGCGGCCGAAGTCACGCCGATCCGCGAGCTGGACAACCGCACGATCGGCAGCGGCACGCGCGGCCCGATCACGGAAAAACTTCAATCGGCATTTTTCGATATCGTGTCGGGCAAGAACGCAAAATACGCGCACTGGCTGACGAAGATCTGAGCGCGCCACGCGCTCGAACGCCCCCGCAAGAGAGTCATCAAGAGAAAGACCCATGAGTGAAATCAAGGAAATGCCGCTGGTCGAACTGACGGCCAAGGATCTCCCCGCCTACTGCCCGAACCCGGCGATGACGCGCTGGGACACCCATCCGCGCGTGTTCATCGACATCACGCACGGCGAAGCGCGCTGCCCGTATTGCGGCACGCGCTACAAGCTGCGCGACGGCGAAACCGTCACGGGTCACTGAACGCCGGCGCGCCGTTCTGCGCGGTCCGCCGCCTTGCATGGCGGCGCATCCGGATATCCGGCGCGCCGCCCTTTCCATATTCTGGCAACCCGAACACGGCGCCGCGCGCCGTGCTTCATTACGACATCGGAAATCGACCTCATGCGTCGAGCGTTGGTTATCGCACCGAACTGGATCGGTGACGCATTGATGGCGCAGCCGCTCTTTGCGCTGCTGAAGAAATTGCATCCCCGCATCGCGATCGATGCCGTCGCACCCGCCTGGGTCGCGCCGGTGCTCGAGCGCATGCCGGAGATCCACGATGTCTACGCGACCGATCTCGCGCACGGCAAGCTGCAGATGCTGCGCCGCTGGCAGCTCGCGAGCGACTTGCGCGACAACGACTACGACGCTGCCTACGTGCTGCCGAACTCGCTGAAGTCCGCGCTGATCCCGTGGCTCGCCGGCATTCCGCTGCGCATCGGCTATACCGGCGAGCACCGCTACGGGCTGTTGAACGTGCGGCATGCGAACCCGGACAAGTCGCACGGCGAACGGCCGCCGATGACGCGTCACTACGCGGCGCTGGCCTATGCGCCGGGCGCGAAGCTGCCCGAGTCGATGAAAACCCTGCCGCCGCCGCGACTCGACGCCGACCTCAATGAAACGGCGCGCGTGTCCGCACGTTTCAATCTTGATACGCGGATGCCGCTCGTCGTGTTCTGTCCGGGTGCGGAGTACGGTCCGGCAAAGCGCTGGCCGCCCGAGCATTTCGCGTCGCTCGCGAAGATCGTCCACCAGTCTTTCCCGTATACGCAGATCATCGCGCTCGGCTCGCAGAAGGACGCCGCCGTCGCGCAGGTGATCACCGAGCAGGCGCCGCACGTGCGCAACCTGTGCGGACAGACGTCGCTGTCCGAAGCCTGCGCGCTGATCGCGCGCGCGAATGCGGTCGTCACCAACGATTCCGGGCTGATGCACGTTGCCGCGGCGCTGCGGCGCCCGCTCGTCGCGTTGTACGGGTCGACGGATCCGCGTCATACCCCTCCGCTGTCCGAGCTGGCGAAGGTACAATGGTTGCATCTCGAATGTAGTCCCTGCTTCGAGCGCGAGTGCCCGCTCGGTCACCTGAAGTGTCTGCGCGAACTCGGCCCGGAGCAGGTATTCGGCGATTTGCGCGGCATGCTCGTCGGGCAACGCTGACCGTCTCCGGCAGCGTCGCACGACGCGGTGCCGGGCAATCCGATTCACCGGTGTGCGGCGGCCTCGTGGCCGCCGTGCTGAATACGGCGCGCGATGCGCGCGAGAGATAAACCCGATGCCACGTTTTGCCCGCCTCTTCGAAGCCGCCGCCGATACGCTCAACGCCTACTATCAGGCCATCGCCGATGCCAATGTCGATGCGCTGATGGCGTTGTGGATCGACGAGGATTTCGCCAGCTGCATCTGGGCAGACGGCTCGCATCTGCATGGCCTCGAGCAGATCCGTAGCGGCCTTGGCGCACGGCTGTCCACGCAGCCCGCGACGATCGAGCCGCTCGACATCCGCGTATACGACAGCCTCGGCACCGTCGTCTACACGATCGCCGAAGCGCATCAGCAGGCCGACCTCACTGCCGAGCCCGACCTGGTGTTCGCAACGTACGTGATGATTCACGAGCGCGGCGAATGGCGCATCGCGCACATCCATGCGAGCCCGATTCCCGAACAGGCGGCCGGGCAATTTGCCGCCAAGATCCGCCACGGGCAGGGCCCGCTGCATTGACGAATTGACGAAGACGCGGGGCGATCATGAGTACGGCTTCTCCGCCCACACCACTTGACGGGGCACACGGCTCCGACGACGACCTGCTGCGCTATCGTGCGCCGCGCTGGCTGCCGAACAGCCATGTGCAAACCATCGTGCCCGCGCTGTTCGCGCGACGCCCGACTGTCGCCTACCGGCGCGAGCGATGGCAGACGCCCGACCACGACTTCATCGATCTCGACTGGCTCGCGCACCTCGACAGCGCGGCGCCGCGGCCGGATGCGCCGCTCTTCGTGCTGTTCCACGGTCTCGAAGGCAGTTCCGGTTCGCATTACGCGCTCGCGATGATGGCCGCCGCGCGCGCGAAGGGCTGGCATGGGGTCGTCCCGCACTTCCGCAGTTGCAGCGGCGAGATGAACCGCCAGCCGCGCTTCTATCACCTCGCGGACAGCGCCGAGGTCGACTGGATCCTCAGGCGTCTCGCCGCGCAGCATCGCGGGCCGCTCGTCGTCGCCGGCGTATCGCTCGGCGGCAACGTGCTGCTGCGCTGGCTCGGCGAGCATCGCAGCGATACGTCGATCGTGCGCGCCGCCGCCTCGTTTTTGGTAAAGCGGA